>JAFYBJ010000026.1 GCA_017540265.1 Lachnospiraceae bacterium | reverse complement strand
GATGATATGGTGGCCTATACGAAAGAGTTATTTGAAAAAAGGCCGGATATACTCGATATCTGGCGGGAACGTTACAGGTATATACTCATAGATGAATTCCAGGATATAAATCCCATGCAGTATGAAGTAATAAAGCTTCTTACGGAACCTTTAAGGAATATCTTTATCGTTGGAGACGATGACCAGTCGATATACGGCTTCAGGGGATCATGCCCGAAGCTTATGCTGGATTTTCCTTCCGAATATCCGGAACTGAAAAAGGTTTGTTTAAAAAATAATTACAGGAGCACAAAGGGCATAGTTAATGATGCCGTAAAACTTATAGCACATAATAAGAACAGATATGAAAAAAAACTTGAAGCAGGCAGAACAGGCGAAAATGATGTTATACGTCTTGAATTTGCCACAAAGGAGGAGGAATGCAGCGCTGTTACCGGTCTTATAAAAAAAGCTTCGGGTTTTATGGATTATTCGGATATTGCGGTGATAGTACGTACAAACAGGCAGGCTTCGGTTTTTGCGGCTAAGTTATCGGCTTTAAAGATACCGTATAAGATGCGTGAGAAAACTGTAAGTATTTTTTCAACGCCTGCGGGGAGGGATATACGTGCAATGTTATGCTTTGCATCCGGGAAAAGGTGCCGGAGTGAGTTTCTTAAGTTTATGAACCGGCCAGTCAGATATATAAAAAGATCGGATGTGCCGGATAGTAACGATATTTCTCTGGAAAAAATGGCAGTCTCACCCGGGATAAGCACATATTCCAGAAGAAATATAAAAAAATTAGCTTATGACTTAAAGAAGATAAGTATTCTTCCGCCTTTTGCCGCAGTTAATTATATAAGGAAAGCTATGGGGTACGAGAGTTTTCTTATAAAAGAAGGGAAGAATAAGGGGATATCAAGGGATGAAGTGATCGCAGAGCTTGATGATCTGGCACAAAGCGCTGCTCCCATGGATTCTTTCAAACAATGGAATGAATGGATAGAACTGTATGAGGATGAATTAAAGAATGCTGTATCCGACAGGGAAAAAGACGGCGTAAATCTTATTACCATGCACAGTTCAAAAGGGCTGGAATACAGGATGGTGATACTTCCCGATCTGCTGGAGGGTGTGATACCGCAGAAAAAAGCCGACAAACAGGATGAACTCGAAGAAGAACGCAGGGTGTTTTATGTTGCGGTAACAAGAGCAAAAGAGAAGCTGGTGCTGTGTACTCTTAAAAAAGATACGGAAAAGAGGATAAAGCCAAGCCGCTTCCTTAAGGAATTGCTGTGATCTTTAAAAACTTGTATAAAAAAAAGAAAAACCGGGGTGTACCCGGCTTTTCCTTTATGAGGGGGGAGATAGAATTTCTCTATCTGTAATTATAATACTCCTCATGATCATAAATTACAAGTGGAATTGTTGCGTTTTGTGTATTTTATTTGGTACAAATAACGAAATAAGTTGTATAAAATACAATACAATCTGCCGGTTTTTGATAGATGTGTACACATCAACGTAAATATCTTTAAACTATCTCATCAAATTCCTCTTTGTCGAGATATTCATCAAAGGCGTCGGAAGCTTTTTCATACTCTTCTTCATCATCTATATATTCACATGAAGGGTTTCCGTCTTTATCTTCCTTATGTCTGTATATCCATACTTCGCCGTCCGTGTTTTCCATATTGTCATCCAGGGGAAGGAGGGCTATATAATCCTTTCCTTCACATTCAAATATGGTAACAATGGAGCAGGTGACTTTACCGTCTTCAAGTTCAAGATCAACATACATCTCATCATCATTATCTTCTTTTTTACCCATGATCTAAGCCTCCTTTTTTTTCAGTATATTAAAACAAAGCTTTCAAGACAAGCGTTTTTGTGCTAAAATATGTTGCATGCATTTATGGAGTCATTTTAAAACGATCACATATCACAGGCTGCTGGTCTGCAGGGGGTGCTTTAAAGCCGGGCTGTACCGGCAGGGGCTTATGCACGACCTGTCAAAATATGAACCCGTGGAATTCTTAAACGGCGTGAAATATTATCAGGGCTTCAGATCCCCGAATAATGCCGAAAGAGAGGATAAGGGATATTCGGAGGCCTGGCTTCATCACAAGGGCCGGAACAGGCATCATTTTGAATACTGGCTTGATTTTGTAAAAAGCCCGGGCAGCAAAAAGGCCGAAATGAAGCCTATAAGGATGCCGGACAGATATATAGCCGAGATGTTCATTGACCGTGTATCCGCTTCAAAGGTATATAAAGGTAAGGACTATACCGACAAATGCCCGTATACATATTATAAGAGCGGCGATATAACCGCTTTTCTTCATCCTTATACGAGGACTTTGCTTGAAACGTGGCTGATAATGCTTGCCAGATACGGCGAAGAATATACTTTCGCATGGATAAGAAGGTTCTTAAGATTCTCTCAAAAGAAAAGAGAAAAAATCGTTGTGAAGATGCTTCACGGAGGCGTAACAAAGGAGCAGCTTTTTGCTTCGCTGATCGAGCCCGCAAATATAAATTATAAATAATTCAGAGAAGTTACATGATTGTATTTCTCTTTGTGGAGGTAAAAGATGGCTAGAAGTTCAATGATGGAACTGGCAGAGAACAGGAATGAACTGTTCAATGAACTCGTAAAATACTGTATGGTATCAGGCGTAATAGATCAGAGCCTGTATACTGAATACGATGTTAAAAGAGGCTTGCGTGATTCCAACGGTAAGGGTGTGCTCACGGGTCTTACCGAGATTTCCGATGTAAACGGTACAAAGGTAGTTGACGGAGTAAAGGTTCCTGCAGAGGGTAGCCTTTATTATCAGGGTTATTCCATTAACGATCTTGTAAAGGGTGTGGAAGGAAGACGTTACGGCTTTGAGGAGATCACGTATCTTCTTATGTTCGGAGATCTGCCGAATAAAACGCAGTTTGAGTCATTTAAAGCCATACTTACCGATCTCCAGGAGCTTTCCGCGGATTTCGTCAGGGATGTGATACTTCACAATCCCAGCCGTAATGTAATGAATTCGCTTCAGAAGGCGATCTTAAGCCTTTATTCCTATGATGATAATCCGGAGGACACACAGGTGCAGAATGTACTGCGTCAGTGTCTGCAGCTTATAGGCAAGATGCCCTTAATGGGTGTATACGCATATCACGGATACAGACATTTTATCTTAAATAAGAATCTTGTGATAAGGACACCCAAGAAGGAATATTCGACAGCCGAAAATATCCTTAATATGTTAAGGCCCGACGGTGAATTTACGGAGCTTGAAGCACAGGTGCTTGATACAGCTCTCATACTCCATGCAGAGCACGGCGGCGGAAACAATTCCACCTTTACGACTCATGTAGTCACTTCCACAGGAACAGATACATATTCTGCCATGGCGGCTGCGATCGCTTCCTTAAAAGGGCCCCGTCACGGCGGTGCAAATCTTAAAGTACAGCATATGTTTTCCGATCTTAAGAGTGCGATAAGCGATTGGACAGATGAGAATGCCATCAGGGAGTACCTTACAAAGATCCTTGACAGGGAAGCTTTTGATAAATCCGGTCTTATATATGGTATGGGACATGCCGTATATACTCTTTCCGATCCCAGAAAAGTTCTGCTTAAGGAAGCTGCAAGAGAGCTTGCCGAGAGTAAGGATAAGATGGATGAATTTGAGCTTTTTGACAGGGTTGAAAGAATATCCAGTGAGCTTATAACAGAACGCAGAAGGGTATTTAAGCCTGTGTGCGCGAACGTGGATTTCTACAGCGGCTTTGTATATTCAATGCTTAAGATCCCTGCAGAGCTCTTTACACCGATATTTGCCATCGCGCGTATTTCCGGCTGGAGTGCGCACCGTCTGGAGGAACTGGTTAATAAAGACAAAATCATTCGTCCTGCATATAAGTATGTCGGAACACATAAGGTATACTATCCCATCGATGAAAGGTTCTGGTGATGAGTGCTTCGGATAAATATGTTGCATACGTATCCTGTTATACCCAGGGGAATAAGATAGGCATAAGGGTATATGATGTGGATGTTGAAAAGGGGACCTTTTCGGAGAAGGAAAAGGTACTCATTTCGAATTCCTCCTACATGTGTATATCACATAACGGAAAGTTTCTTTATTCCATAACTGATTATGGCGTTGAATCTTATGAGATAAAGAAAGACGGAACTCTGGGTACCATATCGGCAGCTTCGATAAACGGCATGAGAGGGTGCTATCTTTCCACGGATTATACGGACCGCTTTCTTTTTGTTGCGGGCTATCATGACGGAAAGATAACCGTTATGGAGATAAATGAGGATGGGTCCCTTGGAAAGATCACGGATGAGATCTATCACAAAGGCATAGGTAGCATCATAGACAGAAACTTCAGGCCCCATGTCAATTGCGTAAAAATGACAAGGGATAACAAATATCTTCTGGCGGCAGATCTTGGTATCGATCAGACAAAGGTATATGAGTTTGATCATAAGACAGGGAAGCTTCGCCTTGTGGATATAATCCATGCCGAGCAGTATTCGGGCCCCAGACATATCAAGATATCCAGGGACGGCCGTTTTGTATATATAATCCATGAAGAAAAGAGCTATATCGCGGTTTATTCCTATAAGGAGGTAAAGCCCGGGAATCCTGAATTCGAGCTTATAGAGACAGTGCCCACGATAAATGAATATCACAGCGAGGATACCGCAGCATCTGCGCTTAATCTTTCTTCGGATTATAATTATCTTATCACCACAAACGTGGGAGATAATTCAGCGGCTATTTTTAAGATCGATACGGAAAGCGGGAAGCTTACGAAGATACTGTGTCTGCCCATAAGCGGCATGTACCCCAAGGATGCGGCGCTGTTCCCGGACAACAGGCATCTTGTAAGTTTAAATCACGAGAATAATACCATGACATTTTTCTTCGTGGATCTGGAAAAGGGTATACTTGCAATGAATGCAAAAGAGATAAAGATAGACCAGCCAAACTGTGTGATTTTCCACAAGCTCGGCGGAGTAAATACGGACTGAGGCTTCAGTCCGTATTTTTATTATAGATTTTTTTTAAGTTTTCCATTCTGGAATTTACATTGCTCATAAGAGCATCGAGTATGGTGATCGCCGTCATGCATTCGCATACCACCACGGCTCTGGGCACCACAACAGGATCGTGCCTGCCCTCGATCGAAAGCACTGTTTCTTCAAAGCTTCCGTCAGGAAGTTTTTTAATTGTATTTTGCGGCTTAAATATTGACGGGGTAGGCTTAAACCATGCTCTTAATTCGATACGGTCTCCGTTTGACATACCACCTAAGATCCCGCCGGAATTATTTGTATCAAAACATATATGTCCCTCATCAATGCGGATATTATCATTGTTTTCAGAACCTTTTAAATCTGCCGCATGGATGCCTGCGCCGGTTTCAACGGCTTTTACCGCGCCTATGGAAAAGAGAGCTTTTGCAAGCATGGCATCCAGTTTGTCAAAAACGGGTTCACCGATTCCTGCGGGCATGCCTTCTACTCTTATATATACGGATCCGCCGGCTGAATCATTTTCTGCACGGTATTTCTTAATCATTTCTTCTGCAAGAGCTGCTCTTGATTCATCCGGCATGACGGTTGAACGGTCACGAGCGGATATAAGGGCAGTATTATCAAGGGCTGATAGTTCTTCTGAGGTCATTTTTATATTTCTCAGGGATGCTGTAACGGCATAAACATTTATACCAAGCTCTTTAAGTATTTTTTGAGCTACGGCTCCGGCTGCAACCCTTGCGGCAGTTTCTCTTCCGGAGGATCTGCCGCCGCCTCTGTGATCGCGGGTACCGTATTTTTCGTAAAAGCATAAGTCTGCATGTCCCGGACGGAAGGTGTCTTTAAGATTATCGTAATCAGATGAATGCTGTGATGTATTACGTATGATCACGGCTATGGGTGTTCCTTCCGTGATGCCCTCATATACGCCCGAAAGTATCTCAGCCTTATCCGCTTCTTTACGGCTTGTGGTCATTGCAGAGGTGCCGGGCTTACGCCTGTCAAGGTATTCCTGAATGTCATCCTCTGAAAGCTCAAGCCCTGCAGGGCAGCCGTCTATGATACAGCCCAGTGCCGCCCCGTGCGATTCTCCAAAGGTACTTACGGTAAAGTTTTTTCCAAATACAGAGCCTGCCATATGTTTATCCTTTCAAATTCATTTGTCGCTTATTATATGATGTTTGGGATCTTATAGTAAGCGACATTAGAAATTGCGATTTGAGCAGCATCAAAATGCTGGCACATATGGCTTTTGATGCTGCGAAATCGCAATTACTTTTGTCGCTTCCTATTTTTTTGTAATTATACAGGAAAAGCTGATATACTGTTAAAAAATTTTTAAGCGAAAGGCGGATACATATATATGAAATATGAAGTGCTCATAAAAGAAGGAAGAGCTAAAAGAGCCCGTATGGAGACCGTCCATGGCGTCATAGAAACACCTGTGTTTATGAATGTGGGAACAGTGGCTGCGATAAAAGGCGCTGTATCCACCGAAGATCTTGAAAATATCGGTACACAGGTGCAGCTCTCCAATACATATCATCTTCATGTGCGGCCCGGAGATGAGCTGATCAAGCGCATGGGCGGTCTTCATAAGTTCATGAGCTGGAATAAGCCTATCCTTACGGATTCCGGCGGCTTTCAGGTTTTTTCCCTTGCAGGCTTAAGGAAGATAAAGGAGGAAGGCGTTACCTTTAATTCCCATATTGACGGAAGAAGGATCTTTATGGGACCTGAGGAGAGTATGCAGATACAGTCAAACTTAGGCTCCACAATTGCCATGGCTTTTGATGAATGCCCGCCTGCCCTGGCAGAAAGGGAGTATGTAAAACCCTCCGTGGAGCGTACTACCAGATGGCTGAAGCGCTGCATGGATAAGATCAATGCCTTAAACAGCATGGAAGATACGGTAAATAAGGAGCAGCTGTTATTTGGTATTAACCAGGGTGCTGTTTTTCCTGATATCCGTATAGAGCATGCAAAGATCATAAGGGAATTCGATCTGCCGGGATACGCCATAGGCGGTCTTGCTGTGGGTGAGAGCCATGAGCAGATGTATCACATACTGGATGAGACCGTGCCCTATCTGCCGTCTGATAAACCTGTATATCTTATGGGTGTGGGAACCCCTGCAAATATACTGGAAGCGGTTGAGAGGGGTGTGGATTTCTTTGACTGCGTTTATCCCACAAGGAACGGAAGGCATGCCCATCTTTATACGCATAAAGGAAAGATAAATCTCATGAACGCAAAGTATGAGGCGGATGATGCTCCGATCGAAGAAGGCTGCAACTGCCCCTCATGCAGGCGCTATTCAAGAGCTTATATAAGGCATCTTTTGAAGGCAAAGGAAATGCTGGGGATGAGGCTGTGCGTTCTCCATAATCTGTATTTCTACAATACGTTAATGAAAGAAATAAGAGATGCCCTGGATTGCGGATGCTTTACTGTTTTTAAGAGGAATCTCCTGGCATCAATGGAAGAAGGGGATTGAAAAGCGTAAAATTTAAATAAAACTCCTTGCAATTATCTTGCATAACGACTAGAATACGTCTGTCCGGCGTAAAGGAATGAAATTCCACTGCGACCGGGCAGACGGTTTTATTTTTATAATTAAATACATGGAGGAAAAAGCAATGAAAAAAGGCAGAGTACTGCTTGCAGCGTTGTTTGTTACAATGGCTGCTGCACTGGGTGGATGCGCAGGCGGCAAGACGGCGGAAACTCCGGAGGATCACATCACAATAGGTATCCCCCAGGATCTCGATGACGGACTTGACCCGCACAAGGTAAGCGCGGCAGGAACAAAAGAGATCCTTTTCAATGTCTACGAGGGACTTCTCAAATACGATGAAAACGGAGCGCTTAATCCGGCAATAGCGGAAAGCTATGACGTGGATGAAGACAGGATGGGCTACACCTTCCATTTAAGGAGCGGTGTTAAATTTCATGACGGTTCATCTGTTACGGCAGATGACGTGGTTTATTCTTTAAAGAGGCTTTCCGGTGCAGACGGAAGCGATCCTCTTGAAGAGGCTCTCATCAATATCGCTGATATTCAGAAAAAAGATGAGAACACAGTATATGTAAAGCTCTTAAAAGAAGATCCCGACTTTTTATGCTATATGACGGATGCCATAATGCCTGCATCAAATGCGGATCCTGAGACAAATGTCATCGGAACAGGACCGTATAAGTTCGTATCACATACACCTCAGGAATCTGTTGAGCTTGAAGCTTTCGATGAATACTGGGGCGAAAAGGCACATATCAAAAATGTTACGCTTAAGATCATATCCAATGCAGATTCTATTGTTATGGAGCTTAAGGGTGGCACTATCGATATGTTCTGCAGATTAAGCGATACACAGGTAGCAGAGCTTGAAGGAAGCGATTTTAACATCGAAGAGGGTGCAATGAACCTGGTTCAGGCTCTTTACCTTAATAATGATTTCGGTCCCTTTGAAGATGAAAGGGTAAGACAGGCAATTTGCTATGCAATAGATCCTGAAGAGATCATGGCATATGTTTCCGGGGGAAAAGGAAGCGAGATAGGTTCTGCAATGTTCCCTGCATTTGGAAAATACTATGATCCGGCGCTTAATGACACTTACAATAAGGATACGGAAAAGGCAAAGGCCCTCCTTAACGAGGCAGGCTATGGCGACGGATTTTCATTCTCGATCACCGTTCCTTCAAATTACACACCCCATGTTGCTACAGCGGAGGTTATTGTCGAGGAACTTAAAGAGATAGGTGTAACCGCCGAAATAAAGCTTGTTGAATGGGATACATGGCTTTCCGAAACATATATGGGCAGAAACTATGAGGCTACAGTCATAGGCGTAGACGCATCACCTCTTACGGCGAGAGCTCTGCTTGACCGTTATGCATCGGATGCCAACAATAATTTTGTGAATTTTAAGGATCCGGATTATGATACAGCTCTTGCTGCCGCTCTTTCAGAGACTGATGATGCTGTCCAGACAGAATATTATAAAGAATGCTTAAGGCTGCTTTCCGAGCATGCCGCAAGCGCATATATACAGGATCTCCCCAGTTTTGTGGCTCTTAACAAAAAGTTCTCGGGCTATAAGTTTTATCCTCTTTATGCCCAGGATTTTGCAAGCCTTTATTACACAGGGGAATGATGATAAATGTCACTTTTAAAGGCAGTAATCAAAAAGCTTGGTATTATTTTATTAACACTGCTTTTGGTCTCTTTTGCCGTATATGCCGCATTTGAGCTTATTCCCGGAGATCCCGCGCTTTCAAAGCTCGGAACGGATGCGACTCCGGAAGCTCTTGCGGCGCTCAGGCATGAGATGGGGCTTGATAAGCCGTTTATATTCAGATATTTTTCGTGGCTGCTTTCCTGCCTTAAGGGGGATTTTGGGATCAGTCTTTCCTATGGCAGGACAGTAAGCAGCATGATAATAAGCAGGATTCCCGTAACGGTATTTCTGACACTTTTTTCCACACTGATAACAGTGGTGGTCTCAATACCGGTCGCTGTGCTGATGACAAAATATGCGGGAAGATTTTTTGACAGGTTTACTTATGTCGTAAACCAGCTTGTAATGTCCGTTCCGTCTTTTTTTGCAGGGATATTATTTACGTGGTTTTTCGGCATGATACTTAAACTTTTTAAACCCGGTGGATATGTATCGTACGATAAGGATCTGCCGGGCTTTTTATTTTACATACTGTTTCCTTCGATCGCCGTGGCTTTACCCAAATGCGCCATGTCGGTAAAGCTGCTTAGAAGTTCCATACTTGAAGAGGCGGATAAGGATTACGTACGTACCGCGTATTCACGCGGGAATTCCACAATGCAGGTCATGTACAGACATGTGCTTAAGAATGCTCTCATACCTCTTGTTACATTCTGGAGTATGTCTGTAGCCGATATGATAGCAGGCGCCATAGTTATAGAGCAGGTCTTTAATATACCGGGGCTCGGACGAATACTCTTAAGCTCCATCCAGAACAGGGATTATCCCGTGGTTGAGGCTGTGATCATGCTTATCGCCCTGGTTGTTGTGGTAATGAACCTTTTATCCGACATCCTGTGCAAGAAGATAGATCCGAGGTTGAAATCATGATAAAGACCGTAAAAAAATTATTTGAAAAATATAAGGGATTTAATTTCTGTGCAGGTCTTATCATAACCGCTGTTATTTTTCTGATCGCCGTGACGGGTATCTTCTATACCCCGTATCCTTCGACAGCTATGAATGCAGCACTTAAAAATGCTGCTCCGGGAGCCGCTCATATATTCGGATGTGATAATTACGGCAGGGATATATTCAGCAGGGTTATGGAAGGGATCAAAAATACCTTTTTTATATCTTTTTTTACTGTACTTTTGGGCAGCGTAGCAGGTATGATACTTGGCGCTGTATGCGGATATTACGGCGGGAAGCTTGATAATATCCTTATGCGTCTTAATGATGCTCTTTTTGCTTTTCCAAGCATACTTCTTGCCATGGTGATAATAGCTTTGGTGGGGCCCGGAGCGTTTAATGTGGTGCTTGCGCTTGGCATAGCTTTTATTCCAAGCTTTGCAAGGATAGTAAGGGCTGAATTTAAAAAGCAGGCATCCCTTGATTATATTGCCGGTGCAAAGCTTATGGGAGCCGGTGATATAAGGATAATGTTCGTTCATATACTTCCGAATATACTGCCGGTTCTTATCAGTTCGGTAATGATAGGCTTTAATAATGCAGTGCTTGCGGAGGCCGGTTTAAGTTTTCTCGGGATAGGTGTCCAGCCGCCTGAGGCGTCTCTTGGCCGTATGCTTTCGGAGGCTCAGGCGTTTCTTTTCACAGCGCCCTGGTATGCTGTTTTCACCGGCCTTTCAATTGCTTTAATGGTACTTGGATTTGCACTTTTGTCTGAAGGGATATCAGAAAAAAAATGAAGATATTATCGGTAAAAGATCTTACAATAGAATTCCATGATCATAAGCTTCCGGAACGTGCCGTTGAAAAGGTATCCTTTGATATGGATGAAGGTGAGGTCTTAGGGCTCGTGGGCGAATCCGGATCGGGAAAATCCCTTACAGCCATGGCCATAGCCGGGCTTCTTCCCAGAAAAAGATTAAACGCTTTCGGTGAGATCATCTTTGAAGGAAAGGATATGTTAAAGATACCCAGAAGTGAGCTTAGGGAACTTCAGGGTGATGAACTTTCTGTTATATTTCAGGAACCAATGACGGCATTAAATCCCACAATGAGGATAGGAAAGCAGGTAGAAGAGCCGCTTTTTATACATCATAAAGAATTATCCGATGCAGAACGGAAAGCAAAAGCGCTTGACTGGCTTGAAAAAGTGGAACTTCATGATCCGGAAAGGGTCTATCATTCTTATCCCCACGAATTATCCGGAGGAATGAGACAGAGGGTCATGATCGCATCTGCCATGGTTTCTGATCCGAAGCTGCTTATAGCTGATGAACCGACCACCGCTCTTGATGTTACCGTCCAGGCTCAGATAATAAAGCTTCTGCTTAGATTAAACTTAAAACAGAAGGTTGCCATCCTGTTCATTTCCCACGATTTAAGCCTTGTGAAGCAGATAAGCGAAAATGTCATAGTCATGCAAAACGGCAGCATAGTTGAAAAAGGGAAAACAAAGGATGTATTTGATTCTCCTGTCGAAGAATATACAAAAAAACTTGTGGCAGCCATACCGGAGGTAAGATTTTGAAAGATAATACTTCCAGCACGGAAATAATGATAAAGGCAGAAAACATATCGGTTTCATTCACGGAAAAAAGAAACGGGCGTAAAGTGACACATACTGTGTTAAGGGAGCTCTCCTTTGAAATGAAACAGGGGGAGATACTGGGACTTGCAGGGGAAAGCGGAAGCGGAAAATCCACGCTTGCAAAGACTCTGCTTGGGATCACGGAACTTCAATGCGGTGAATTTACGATAAATGATAAATCCCCGCAGATGGTTTTTCAGGATCCTTTCTCCGCACTCAATCCGGCAAAGACCATACGTTTCATCCTTGAAGAACCCCTAAAGATATCCGGTGTAAAGGATAGGGAAGAGCGTTTAAAGAAAGTAAAAGACTCGCTTTTATCTGTGGGCCTTGAGGAGATATTACTTGAAAGGAAGCCTGCAGAGCTTTCCGGCGGGCAAAGACAGAGGATCTGCATTGCAGCTGCTCTTATGAACGATCCGGGACTTTTGATCGCGGACGAACCGGTATCTGCACTTGATGTCACGGTACAGGCACAGGTTTTGGCGCTGCTTAAGAAACTGAAAGAGGAACGCGGTTTTTCCATACTTTTTATTTCGCATGATCTGAGGACGATGTATAATTTTTGCGACAGGGTGATGATATTAAAGGAAGGCAGGATAGCTGAGCAGGGTAAAGTAGAGGAACTATACAGGGATCCAAAGGATCCTTATACAAAGCTTTTGCTTGAAAGCGCAGGGATACGGCAGTCATGAAAGATTTATTAAGTATTTTTTATCCGTCTTATTATACGAAAAACACTTATTCCATTGATTTTAAAAAATTAAAGGAGCTTGGCATCAAAGGTATAATCTTTGATATAGACAATACGCTTGTGCCTCATGATGCTCCCGCAGACAAAAAAGCATTCAGGCTTATTGAAGAATTAAAGGAAATGGGCTTTAAGCTTATGATAGTTTCGAATAATGAGGAGCCGAGAGTTAAATTATTTGCCGATGCCCTTGGCTGCCCGTATGTATTCAAAGCCTTAAAGCCTGCGGCGACCGGTTATCTTGAAGCTTTTAAAAAGACGGGGCTGAAAAAAGAAGAACTTATATGTATCGGAGACCAGATTTTTACGGATATCTGGGGAGCCAACAGGGCAGGGCTTAAGAGCATACTTGTAGGCAGGCTTTATCCTTATGAACCGCCGCACATACATTTAAAAAGAATGCTTGAATATCCGGTGAAACTTAAGTATCTGAAATACAGAAAAAAACGTGGATGATAAAGAGGGAAACTATCATGGAAAAAAATATTCTTGAAATCGGAACATTTACAAGATTTGCAGGTCTTATAGGGCATCCTGTGGAACATACGCTTTCTCCCTATCTCCAGGGGCGTCTTGCTGCGCATACCGGCACGGATCTTGCGTATTTTGCATTTGATGTAAAAGAGGATGAGCTTGAAAAAGCGATCGAAGGCGGAAGGGCTCTTTCCGCATTCGGCTATAATGTCACGGCGCCTTACAAGAAGGCTGTGATGAAATATCTTGACGGCATAGATGATGATGCAAAGGCTATCGGCGCTGTAAATACCGTTAAATATGATAACGGAAAGGCCTATGGATATAATACCGACGTATACGGTTTTATGCAGACGCTTATTACGGAAGGTATTGATATAAAAGGCGGTAATGCCGTGATCATAGGAGCCGGAGGGGTTTCAAACGCCGTGATAGCAGGCTGTCTTAAGCTTGGCGCCGCCAATATCCTTGTTGTAAACCGCACAAAAGCAAAGGCGGAAGCTCTCATTGCTGATTTTAAAGACAGAGCGGGGGATACAAGGCTTTATGCTTCAGGCCTTGATGAGGATTATATAAAGATAATGGATGAGACCGGAAAGCAGGATAAGTGGACTGCGCTTCATTGCACCAGCCTTGGAATGCATCCGGATGAAGACGGGCTTGCCATTACGGATGAAGATTTTTATAAAAGGGTATCGGCCGGCATGGATATGATCTTTAATCCTTCTGAAACAAGGTTTATGAAATGTGTAAAAGATGCAGGGGGCAAGGCTGTTAACGGACTTAAAATGCTTATATACCAGGGTGTAAAGAGCTTTAATATCTGGACAGGAGTTAAAGTTTCCGAAGAAACCATAAATAAGCTTTTAGAAGATATGCCCGGATTGCTGAAAGGGTGATGCGTGTGAGAAAATTCCTTCCGATTTTTGTTTTGATATTTGCCTTGATAAATGCAGTTAAAGCCTATGCGGCGGAAGAGATATCCGTAACCGAAGTTTCGTCGGAACCGTCATCCGGAATAATGATGATACAGGTTGCCGGTGTCCCTGACGGCATGGTGCCGTTCTTTTATTCCTGGACGGTTTCGGGCGGCCAGGATGATATGACAATGGGTCAGGGTGTAATGACTGCTCCGGGAATATGGATATATGCGGTAGATGCGGCAGCACATAATGGAGAGAAGGGGATATATGAGAATCATGTATATCTTCTGAATGCTGCAGGTGAGTCTGTTCCTGCGGGAATATGCTTTTCTTCCTTTGCGGGAGATGCTCAGACCGGAACGGTCAATGAAACCGTCGCAGTCAATGAGGAGCCTCTTCCTGCCGTGCCCGATTCACCATATCTGATCGCACAGGCCGTGATGGATGAGAAGGTAAGCACTCTTACCAGCCCTACCGGAGTCTGCATAGCCGTTGATAAATATACGAATATTTACGGCATTTATGTTAAAGACGGTGATAAATGGAATGCCGTAAAGACCGGTCTTTGCACTACAGGTGTAAAGCACAGCACGCCTTCCGGTATATTCAGTATAGGGCGCAGGGGCAGGGCTTTTGGCACATCCGAATATACCTGCTATTATTTTACGGGATTTATTGGCAGCACTTATCTTTTCCACTCCGTACTTTACTATCCCGGAACAATGAAGATCAAGGACGGCAGGCTGGGAAAATGTTTATCTCACGGCTGTGTAAGGCTTGATATAAATGATGCAAAATATATCCATGATTTTGTTCCTGAATATTCAACCGTATTGGTTTACTGAAAGGAAAGCGGAATGGAAATAAACAAAAGAAATATCATACTTACCGGATATATGGGAAGCGGGAAGAGCACGGTAGGAAAAGAGCTTTCCGCCCTCACAGGTCTTTCGCTTAAGGATTCGGATGCAGAGATAGAAAAGACCGAAGGTATGAGCATTAATGATATCTTTAAGATAAAAGGTGAAGAATATTTCAGAGAGCTTGAAACTTCTTATCTTGAAAAACTGCTTGCAAACGGTTTCAACGGGATACTTTCCTGCGGTGGAGGCATGCCTGTAAAAGAAGAAAACAGGACACTGTTAAACAGACTGGGGCTTGTGATCTACCTTAAGGCGGATGCAGATACCGTGATGAAAAGACTTAAGTCCGACAACAGCAGGCCATTGCTTTCAAAGGAAAATGAGCAGGAAAAATATGAGAAGATAAAAGAAATGCTGATCATCAGGGATCCGTATTATACTTCGGGAGCAGAGCTTGTTATAGATACCTCTGACCGTCACCCTTATGACATAGCAAAAGAAATAGAAAATTTTCTCTTGAAATAGAGATTGAAATAAAGTAAAATGGACGAGTATCATTTTTAGCAATACAGATCCAGGAGGATATTTTTATGATTTCTGCAGGTGAATTCAGGAACGGCATGACCATCGAGCTTGATAACAGCGTTTATCAGATAGTGGAATTCCAGCATGTCAAGCCCGGCAAGGGAGCGGCTTTCGTACGCACCAAGCTTAAGGATATTAAGAACGGCGGCGTAGTAGAGCGCACATTCCGTCCTACGGAGAAATGCCCGCAGGCTCGTATAGACAGAAAAGAGATGCAGTATCTTTATGCTGACGGAGATCTTTACAATTTCATGGATACGGAGAATTATGAGCAGATCGCTCTTGATAAGGCTACCGTAGGCGATACATTAAAGTTCGTTAAAGAAAATGAGATGGTTAAGGTCTGCTCACATAACGGCAGCGTATTTGCCATCGAGCCCCCTCTCTTTGTTGAGCTTGATGTTACGGATACCGAGCCCGGCTTCAAGGGTGATACGGCTACAGGCGCTTCAAAGCCCGCAACCGTAGAGACAGGAGCACAGGTTTCAGTGCCTCTCTTCGTAAACATCGGTGACAAGATAAAGATCGACACGAGAACAGGCGAGTATTTAAGCCGCGTTTAAGTTCAACTTTTTTAAGTATTTACCGACAGACCGGAAGTCTTTGAACAGATCATCCGGTCTGTTTTTTATTTCTTTTTTTCAATAAATCTTAATTCAATTCGATCATTCTTTTAAAATATGATCCCGTAAATTTTCTTAAAATCAATGGAGGTAAAATATGAGATATGAAAAATTCTGTAACAATGTAAAAGATGCGCTTGACGGTTTTTACGGTCCGGGCGTAGCAGAGCTTAAAAGAGTAAAAAAGAATAACGGTGTGGCGCGATGCAGCGTTGTGATAAAGAAAAACGGGAGCAATGTATGCCCTGCGATATATCTTGAGGAGTTGCATGAAAGCTATGAAAACGGAGAGATATTTTCAAATATTATCAGTAAGATCATTGAAACGGCCGATATAAAAGATCCGGTTGCATATTTTGATGCAGGTAATTTTATGGATTTTGACAGGGCGAAGGATAAGATATTTTTTAAACTGATAAACAGGGAAATGAACCGTGAACTGTTAAAAGATGTGCCTTATATCGCGTATATGGATATGGCCGTTGTATTTTATTACCAGGTAAGCAGCTCTGAAAGCACGAACGCATCCATACTTATCACAAATACACATGCAGGGAACTGGAAAACGGATAAAGACTCTCTTTTTGAATATGCAAAGAAGAATACAAAGGAAAAGCTGGGGATATTCCTGCAGGATATCATGTTTATAGTTAACGAGGTGTTTTCTTCTGAGGAGGATCCAAAGGGTACGGAAATCGATATAGCCGGGCTCTCAGATTCAGATGCCTGCCGTATAGACAGCAGAGGAATGTATGTTCTTTCAAATAAGAGAAGATTCTTAGGGGCCTGCGCCATACTGTATCCGGAGATCCTTGAAAAATGCTGCAGGTTTATGGGAGGAGATTTTTATATATTACCGTCTTCGATCCATGAGGTGATCATGATAAGCGCCGAGAATGCCGATACGGAAGCGCTTATAAATATGGTCAGGGAAGTAAATGATACCCAGGTGGCCGATGAGGAGATATTAAGCTATTCGGTTTACCGTTATGATGCTTCAGATAAGAGGCTTTCCATGCTTGGCGAGGACAGAAAACAAGCCGCAAAGCTTAAGTTTACATCGCTTTGACAGTTTAATCCCTATATGGTATCATATCAAAAGTTATGTCATCCAACGGGCTTAAGGGCCCGTTGGGTATCTTACAGGCACCCGTAGTCTAGTGGATAGAACGAAGGCCTCCGACGCCTTTAATGCAGGTTCGACTCCTGTCGGGTGCATTTTTATAGAAAACGACATGGGTAATTGCGTTTTCTATACTAACAAAAACGTGAGGTATTTATGGAAAGCGAAGATATAAAGAGCGATATTGAAGAAACTGTAACTGAAGAAACTGTAACTGAAGAAGCTGTAATTGAAGAAGATATAATTGAAGAAGAAATAAAAGAAAATAAAAAAGCAGACATAAAAGAAGATACCAAAGCTGATACAAGGTCATCAGATGGCGGCAAGGGGCCCGGGACCGCTGTGATCGTTGCAGCCTGTGCGGTTATTGTTGTATTGATAATCCTTATCGGGGCTATCCTTTCCAAGGATGCGCCGGAGGAAGAAATAAGCCTTTCCGCTGATATGAGCGTGTCTGAGGATGTACCTGCCGTATCATCCGATGCGATACCGGTCACTACAGAAGAACTTAAGGAAGACGCATATCCCGAAGTAACAGCACTTATAACCGATTATTTTGCAGCAAGACAGGAAGAGGATCTTAAAGCAAAGAATACGATACGAAACAGCCTTGGAAGCAGGGAAGCTGCCAAGATAGAGGCAAGGAATATATACGTACAGGAATACCGGGATCTCAAAGTATATACAAAACCCGGCCCCTATGAAGGATCTTATATAGCTTTTGTTGTATATGAACTTAAATTAAAGGACTGGGAAAAGACAGCACCGGGACTTATTGCCTTACTTATCTGCAGGGATGATGACGGCTTATATGTATTTACCGGCACTCTTGAAAAGCAGGCAGCGGATTATATAAGAGAGGTTTCATCCCAGGATGATGTGACCGCACTTATCAGTAAGGTTGACAACGAATATAATGAAATACTTGACTCTGACGCGGATTTTGCGGCATATATGAATTCTCTTAATGAACTGATAAAGAATTCCGTAGGTGAGATACTTGCAAGATCAATGAGCGAAAGCGTAAGTGAGGATGAGATGACAGCTGCAAGTGTCAGTGAAAGCGATGCCGTAAGCTCAGATGCTGCCGTTTCAGCGAATAATGAAGAAAATGAACAGAAGGGCTTTATAGTAGTTACCGAAACAAAGGTAAATGTACGTAAGTCCGACAGTGAAGATTCAGAAAAGCTTGGCCAGGTTGATGCAGGCAGTTCACTTACCTGCTTTGAGAAAAAGGATAACGGCTGGAGCAGGGTGGATTATAACGGGCAGACAGGATATATTAAAACAGAATTTTTAAAGGGCGGAGACAGCGCAGGCAGTGTATCCGGGAAGATCAGGATAAAAGAGACCATAAAGATACGCGCGACGGCATCCACAGACGGAGAAGTTCTTGGTTCTGCATTTGTGGGTGAAGAATATGATGTGGCAGAAGAAGAAAAGAACGGATGGATAGGAATCAGGTATAACGGTAAGACAGCTTACGTAAAGGCTGAATATACAGAAAGCTGATCATTTATCATCTGCAATAAAAGATTTAAGCACAGGGCTTTTCGGATCGTCAAAGATCGCTTCCGGGGAGCCCTGTTCTTCTATCTTTCCGTTGTACATGAAGATGACATTATCGGAAACGTTCCTTGCAAAATTCATCTCATGGGTCACGACTATCATGGTTGTGTCTTCGTCTTTGAGGTCCTTTATCACCTTTAAAACTTCCTTTGTAAGCTCCGGGTCGAGAGCGCTTGTAGGCTCGTCAAAGCAGAGTATATCAGGAGTGAGCATAAGTGCTCTTGCAATAGCAACACGCTGCTGCTGGCCGCCTGAAAGCTCACAGGGGAAATTGTCCTGCTTATCTGCAAGACCTATCCTTGAAAGCAGGGATGATGCTTTATCATCAAGTTCTTCCCGGAGCTTTTTCTTGTCAGCATTCTTATTGTTCCTTAAATGATTTAATTCCGCGGCGAGAGTAAGATTCCTTTTTACGCTGTACTGGGGGAAAAGATTATACTGCTGGAATACCATTCCGAAATGCAGACGTCCCTTAAGTATACTTTTTTCCGTGCGGAATACGGGATCGGAGCCGTCAAAGATCACATCATCATTTATACTGATAATACCCTCGTCGGCAGTCTCAAGAAAATTAAGACAGCGAAGCAGAGTGGTCTTGCCGCTGCCGGAACTTCCTATGATGGAAAGAACCTCACCCTTATCCAGAGAAAGGTCTATTCCTTTAAGGACTTTTGTATCTCCAAAATCTTTTTTTATCCCTTTAGCACTAAGTAAAGCCATAAGAACCTCAATTTTCTGTCATTTATAATAACGTCCGAGCTTTTTCTCACATACATTGAAAAATGCAGTGACTAAAGCGGAGAAGAGCAGGTAGAAGACACCGGTATAGAATAAGGGCCAGATTATAAAATTGACCCTTAGCAGCTCGCTGGCCGCAAAGAACATTTCCGTTACCGCTACCGTACGGGCAAGTGCAGTATCTTTTACCAATGTAACAATCTCATTTCCCATAGGCGCTAAGATATTTCTTATAACCTGTAAGAGTATCACTCTGAAAAATGTTTCGGACTTTGTCATACCCAGGACAGCACAGGCTTCGTACTGGCCTTTGGGGATATTTTCGATACCGCCTCTGAAGATCTCGGCAAAATAGCAGGCATAATTGATCACGAAAGCAAATAATGCGCCGCAGAAATATGACAGGGGCACATTGCCGTGAAATACCGTCCATTTTGTTATGGGAGCACCAAAAACTATTCCCGGCAGATAGACGATTATCATAAGCTGTAAGAGCAGGGGCGTTCCTCTGATTATATAGATAAAAGCCCGCATAATAAGTGATACGGGCTTAAAACGGCTTCTGGATAAAACCGCAAACAGGAGTGCTAAGGGCAACGCAAACACCAGTGTGAGAAAAAACAGTGCAAGCGTTGTCCCGAAGCCTTCCGCAAGTTTAATTGTTACATTTATAAAATCCTGCATCTTATTCGGAAAGGGCAGCATCATAGAGCTCTGTAAGCTCATATTTCTCTGCCAGAGCCTTAAGACTGCCATCCTGCTGCATTTCAGCGATTACCGTATTCATTTTCTCTGTTGCATCAGAACCCTTGCGGAATCCGATCGCATAGAGCTCATCTTCAAGAGCTATATTCTCAACCATCATAAGAGACTCATAGTCTCCGTTGCCGCAGCTTGCCTTAGCCATGGTGTAATCAATAACAATTGCATCACAGTTTCCAGCATTTAATGAAAGAAGGGCATCAGCCTGGGATGCAGCTGCTGTATAGGTAGCTCCTGAAAGCTCCGAAGCTGAGCTTATGGCTGTTTCACCGGCAGAGCCCGATTCGGCGCTGAGTATGGCGGTACCAAGGGAAGCAAGGTCGGTATAAGTATCCTTATTTGCACTGTTTATTACAACGCACTGCTTGTTTGCGAGATAGGTGTTTGTGAAATCCATATTTTCCCTGCGGTCTTCGGTAACGGTGAGGCCGTTCCAGATGCAGTCTATATTACGGCTCTTAAGTTCGGTCTCCTTGGTATCCCAGTCAATTACCTGGAATTCAGGCTCAACTCCGAGTCTTTCGCAGGCTGCAATGGCAAATTCGGTATCAAAACCGGTAAGCGTGCCGTTTTCATCATAATAGTTCATAGGCTGGTATTCGGTGATACCGATGACCATATGGCCGCTTTCCTTTATGATATCGAAGTCTGTCTTTTCTGCTTCTGTTTCCGCGGGCGCTGCATTCCCGCATGCCGTAAGGGCTGAAGCAGCAAGTACTGCTGCCGCGATAAGTGTTAACATTCTCTTTTTCATAATTCTCTCTCCTTGTTTTTGGTATTTTTTATTTGGTCAGGCTCAAAAGATAATTTAAAACCTGATCCATAAGAATATACTGTTTTGCAATTTCTTCCGTGGTGCCTGTTCCTGAATAAAAGGCCTCCAGATCGGAATAACCGTTGTCAGTTGCAAGTTTTAAAAGATCATCATCAGAGGGGGTAAGTCCTGCATCCTCCGCGATGGCATCATAGAGTTCCATTAACGCATATTGCTGGGCAGAGGAATTCATTATATTGTCTTTCATGGTTTTTAAATCTGTGCCCTGATACATCATTGCTATAGTTGCAAGATCCATGCTTACGGACTCGGCCTGTCTCTTATACTCATCTATGACAGGGAAGTAAATATCCATAACAGCCTGTTCGTCCATATCCGCGATACAGAACTTTTCAAGCATAAAATTGTATATATTCTGCTTTGCGAGCTCTTCCCTGAAATAATTCCTTAATTCTTCTGCGTTCTTTAATCTTCCGTTGCTTGCTTCGACAGCTAACTCATCGGTAAGTTCCGGGTAGGAAAGGGTTGCTACTATCTTATTTAAGGTGATCGTAAAGACAGCATTCTTTCCCGCAAGATCTTCAGAACCGTAATTAGCGGGGAAAGTCACGTTTATATCCTTTGTTTCCCCTTCCTTCATTCCTATTATGCCGTCTTCAAAACCGGGGATATATCCACCGGCGCCGATCGTCAGTATCTGATCTTTAGCAGTGCCTCCGTCAAAGTAGGTACCGTCTATCTTTCCTGCATAATTTATGCTCACCACATCGTTTGTGGCGGCGGCGTCGTGGTCAGGCTCTTTTTCTTCAGCCTTTTTGCTTAAGACATCCCGGAGTATAAGACCGTCCACATCGGACTCGTCATAGGATACGCTTGCCTTAAATGCTTCAGTATTTTTATAGTTTCTTAAATATACGGCAGTGCCTTTTGATGATGTGAGCTTTAGCAGATCTCCGTTTCCAAGACCTTCCTTTATCTCTTCCTCCGAAAGGGGATTAAGCTCCTCGGATGTAGGAACGGAAGGAATATATGTATCTTCGCTGTCAGCGGGAGAGATAAGCTCAGACGTACTTAAACCTTCATTTGAAGATCCTGATGCATTAGTATCGCCTGAAGTGATATTTTCCTTATTCTGCTTCATCACAACTGTCACGATCATGGCTGTGATGATGATCGCAACAAGCGCTATAAGAAGGGCAGTAGAAAGCTTTATACCGCCTGTCTGTTCTTCTTTAACTGTTTCTTCTTTAACTGTTTCTTCTTTAACAGTTTCATCTTTTTCCTCTTTGTTCAGTTCTTCCTTTATTTCTTCTGACATAAAAACCTCATTTCATTAAAAATTGATGATACTTATCATGTTATAAAGACACACAGGAAGTTATTATATCAGAATAAAGACTTATAAAAAAGGGATAAGTGCAGTAAAGGTTTTATTATGATAAGATGTTATGCGTAAGGAAGATTTTTGTGAAATGGATAACGGGAAGATATTTAACAGGGCACTAAATAATATAAGCATTGAATTTGCCGGAAGGGCAGCCATCCGCCGTATGTTTGACATGGAAATGACGATATCGGATATAAGGCGGGAGTTATTGTATCCTTTATCCGAAGATGTTATAAAAAATGAGATCTGGTCGTACCTTCTGGAAAACAGGACAGTTCTTTTAAATGAACCGGACTACTCAGCCGGTAAACGCTATGACTTCATAGAAGAAACAAATGAATACGGGAGGAAAAGCTTTAAGCGCATAGAGATGGTCCCCTCAGATCATGATATTCCCGAATATATCAAAACCGGATTCGGTGTATTGAAATATAAGGATCCTGATGGATTAAGTAAAAGGATCATGGAGCTTGCCTTGTGCGACAGAGAGTATATAACAGAGCTTCCGTGGCCTTTGGAATATATATGGCACAAAAAAAATGAAAGAATAAAGCGTATATATGCTGCTCTGGGGGAATAATGGAAAATGCCGGCAGCGGGACTTGAACCCGCACGCGGTTACCCGCAACAGATTTTGAGTCTGCATCGTCTGCCATTCCGACACGCCGGCATACTTTTACAAAAGCAACCTTATACTATCATAAAGGAAAACTATTCTCAAGAAGAAATTATCTGCATTTGAATTTTAAGATAGATGAGCTTATACTGACAGTGAGGTTTTATCATATGATAATTGACTGCAGGGATCAAAGAACATATTTCACGGATTTTATAAACGGAGAACTTGATTACAGGAAGACTAAGGCGCTTCTTAATCATGTATCAGGCTGCGCAGCCTGCAGTGCGGATCTAAAGAGCAGATATCTGTTCATAAGCGGCATGCGCGCCGGAACGGAAGCATTTCCGGAGTATGAGAAAATGATTGCGCAAGTAACTTCGAAGTGCCGCAAAGAAGGGATACTGAGAACACTCTACGGCATGGCAGGTGTGGTGATACTGTTCATGATCTTTTATTTCTTATCAGGGCTTATTTTCATATAAAACAGGAGATATTATGGCAGAAAAACTTGTTCTTATAGACGGTCACAGTATATTGCACAGAGCATATTTCGGGGTTCCGGAGCTTACAAATTCGGAGGGTATACATACCAATGCGGTATACGGTTTTCTTAATATCATGTTTAAGATACTGGATGAGGAAAAGCCGGATTATCTGATCGTTGCTTTTGATGAGCATGCCCCCACCTTCAGGCATGAGGTTTACAGCGCTTATAAAGGAACAAGAAAGCCCATGGAGGATGCCTTAAGAGAACAGGTTCCGCTGATAAAAGATCTGCTTACGGCCATGGGTATTAAGATCATATCCAAAGAAGGTATAGAAGCAGATGACATACTCGGAACACTTGCAAAAGAAGGTGAAAGAGAAGGACTTAGTGTTTCACTTGTTTCCGGAGACAGGGATCTTTTACAGATAGCCAGTGACAATATAAAGATCCGTATCCCCAAGACCAAACGCGGCGGTACCGAGATAGAGGATTATTTTGCGGCGGATGTGAAAGAAAGATACGGAGTTACCCCGGGGCAGTTCATAGAACTTAAAGCGCTTATGGGGGATGCTTCCGATAATATACCGGGAGTGCCGAAGGTTGGAGAAAAAACAGCCGTCGAGCTTATAAAAACCTATGGTTCTCTTGAAAATATTTTTGCAAATGTGGAAGAAATAAGCAAAAAATCCATAAGGGAAAGCTTAAAGGAAAATAAAGACCTTGCGGATCTAAGCCTTTTTCTTGCAACCATAAAGACTGACTGCGAACTGCCTGCAGGTCCCAAAGATGCGCCTTTGCCCGCACTTTTTACAAAGGAAGCTTATATGATATGCAGGCGCCTTGGGTTAAAGAGCTATTTAAGCCGTTTTGATGCATCGGTATCCGCTGATGCCATTACGGAAGTTCAGTCCGCAGAAATAAAATCTTTTGATGAGATTTTTGCAGACATCACAGTTGGTGAACTGATCTCCTTAAGCGTGCTTCCTTCGGAGAATGAATTCCTCGTATACGAAAGCAAAAAGGACGCCGCGGCAGTTACTGATATTTCCGGATTAAAAACATTAAAAGATAAGGGTGTACGTTTCCTTTGCCTTAGCGCTAAAGGAATTTACGGATATTTCTATGACGAGGAAAACTTAAGCGCAATGGATGCTGTTTCATGCTTTGAAGACGCTGCAATAGGAGCTTATCTTATCGATCCCCTTAAGGGAAAATATCCTGCAGAAGATATCATTAGCGCATATTCGGGAAAGATGATAAAGTCTTTTGAGGAAAGCTTCGGGAAATGCAGCGACAAAGAGGCGTATTTAAAAGATAATGATGCATATAAAAAAAGAGAAGCGCTCATCTGCAAGTATCTTTTGGATTCGTTTAAACGTATTGAGAGTATCCTTAAAGAACAGAATATGGACGGCATCTACAGGAATATGGAGCTTCCTCTTTCTTATGTACTCTTCAGAATGGAAAATGAAGGCATAAGGGCTGACAGTAAGGAGCTTGCCGCATATTCTTCAGAGCTTGACAAGACAATAAAAACACTTGAAGAGAGGATATGGTTTCAGGCAGGTACGGAATTCAATATCAATTCGCCAAAACAGCTGGGCGTGATACTTTTTGAACAGATGGGACTTAAGGGCGGCAAGAAAACAAAGACCGGATATTCCACCGCAGCCGATGTCCTCGAAAAGCTTGCTCCCGAAAATCCAATAATCAGGGATATTCTTGAATACCGGACTTATGCAAAATTAAAATCCACCTATACGGATTCCATGGCATCTTATATATCTGAAGACGGACGGATACATACAAAATTAAACCAGTGTGTAACGGCTACGGGACGCCTGTCTTCCTCCGAGCCCAATCTCCAGAATATTCCCATGCGTTATGAGCTTGGAAGACGTATAAGAAAAGTGTTTAAACCCAAAGATGGTTTTGTCTTTGTTGATGCCGATTATTCCCAGATAGAGCTAAGGATCCTCGCAAGTCTTGCAGGTGATGAGAATCTGATAGAAGCCTATAAGAGCGGCGAGGATATACATACCATAACTGCCTCTAAAGTATTTCATATCCCCGCGGATGAAGTGGATGAACTTAAACGGCGGAATGCAAAGGCCGTTAATTTCGGCATTGTATACGGTATATCCACCTTCGGCTTAAGCGAAGATCTTTCCATCACAAAAAAAGAAGCCGAAAATTATATAAATGAATATTTCTTAACCTATCCCGGTATAAAGGCTTATCTTGACAGGGCAAAGTCCGAGGCGAAGGAAAAGGGCTATTCCCTTACGGCTTTTGGAAGACGCAGGCCGATACCTGAGCTTAGGTCCTCGAATTTCATGCAAAGGCAGTTTGGAGAAAGGGTCGCAATGAACGCTCCCGTTCAGGGAACTGCGGCTGATGTGATAAAGATCGCTATGATAAGGGTCTATGACAGGCTTCTTTCGGAAGGTTTAAGATCAAGGCTCATACTTCAGATCCACGACGAACTGTTAGTGGAAGCACCAAAAGAGGAAGAAACAAAAGTTCTGGAGATATTGAAAACAGAGATGGAAAAGGCGGCTGATATGCCTGTTTCCCTGATCGTTTCCGCTCACAGCGGCGCAGATCTGTATGAGGTGAAATAATGAAGAGCATTGGCATCACAGGCGGTGTCGGTTCGGGAAAATCCGCGGTGGTGGATTATTTAAGGGATCATTACGGGGCATATTGCATAAAGGCGGATGAGGCTGTGCATATTCTTGAAGAGCCGGGGCAGCCTTGCTATAATATGCTTTTAAAGACTTTCGGGGAAGGGATACTCTTAAAAGACGGCCGTCTTGATAAGAAAAGCTTTGCATCTCTCATCTTTTCGGATGAAGAAGCAAGAAAAAAGGCTAATTCCATACTCCATCCGGCAGTTAAGGATTATATCAGGCTAAAGCTTGATGAAAAGAAAAAAGACGGTACGGAATACTTTATCCTTGAAGCGGCTCTTCTTATAGAAGAGGGCTATGATGAGATACTCGATGAGCTCTGGTATGTATATGTACCTGAGGATATACGCAGATCCAGGCTTAAGGAAAGCAGGGGTTACAGTGATGAAAAGATCGATGATATCTTTGCCTCTCAGCTTTCCGAAGAAGAATTTAAGAATAATTGCAGACGTATGATAGACAACAGCGGTTCCATATATACAACAATGAAACAGATCGACAGGATCCTTAAAAATGAGAAAAAAGACTGATACAGAAGAAAAGAAAGAAAAAGTAATAAACTTAAAGGAACAGGGAAAACTTGTTTTCGGCCTTGATATCGGGACCCGCAGCATAGTGGGCACCGTCGGATACAGGGAGGGCGATATCTTTCATGTTCTCGCCCAGGAATCAAGGGAGCATACCACCAGGGCCATGCTTGACGGACAGATACATGATATCAATGCCGTCAGCAATTCCATTGTAGCTCTTAAGCACAAGCTCGAGGAAAAAACCCTCGTAAAGCTTACGGATGTTTGTATAGCTGCCGCAGGACGCGTACTTAAGACTGAAAACATAAATGTTACATGGGAGCTTGACCGTGAAAAGACAGTAACAGCCGAAGATGTGGCTGCCCTTACATCTATGGGCGTTGAAAAAGCCTATGAACAGTTTCTTAAGGATAATGATACGGATCTTAAGTTTTACTGTGTCGGCAATTCTGTTATCCGTTATTATTTAAACGGCTATCAGATCGGTAATCTTGAAAATCACAAGGCATCGTCGATAGGCTGTGACATGATAGCTACGTTTCTTCCGGACGATGTGGTGGATGGCTTATATAAGTCGGTGGAACTCGCGGGGCTTAGTGTCGTCAACATGACACTTGAGCCTATAGCGGCCATATCCGTAGCAATACCCGAAAGCTACAGGATGTTGAATATAGGACTCGTTGATGTGGGTGCGGGAACCTCAGATATCTGCATCACCAAAGATGGCTGCGTGGTTGCCTACGGCATGATCCCTACAGCCGGAGACAGCCTTACAGAGGCGATATCTTCGGAATATCTGGTTGACTTCAATACTGCCGAAGAGATAAAGTGCGGTATCTCGGAAAATGATACCGTGGAATATAAAGATATTATGGGGCTTCCGCAAAAGGTTTCAAAGGAGGATGTTTTAAAACTCCTTGACGGAAAGATCGACGAAATGGCGGAGGCTGCTGCTGCAAAGTTTAAAGAGTTAAACGGAGGAAAGCCTGTAAGTGCCGTGTTTGTTGTGGGCGGAGGCGGAACCATTGAAGGTTATACAAAGAAGCTTTCCGAGCACCTGGGCATTATCGCGGAACGTGTTGCCGTACGCGGTGAAGAGGTTATGGGGCGCATAGTTTATAAGGATGATGTGAAAAAAGATTCAAGGCTTGTAACCCCTGTGGGCATATGTCTGAATTATTACGAACAGAGTGCAAATTTCATTTATGTTACTTTTAATGAGGAATATATCAAATTATACGACAGCGGAAATCTTGCCGTGGTGGATGCCGCCATGCATGCGGATTTCCCCAATGACGGTCTTTTCCCGAAAAGGGGACCGGCGCTTAATTATTTCATTAACGGAAAGAGCGCGATAAAGAGAGGCGAGCCCGGAGACCCTGCCGTTATAATAGTAAACGGAGAGGCTGCGGATATGCATACTCCGATACGTGCAAATGATGTTATAAAGGTTACGGAATCCACGGTAGGCAAAAAGGCTGAGCTTACACTTGCCGAGCTTCCCGAGTTTAAATCCCTCATACCTGTTACGGTAAACGGCAGCCGCATTCTGCTCCCTAAATTTGCCGAAGTAAACGGTGAGATAAAAACAGCATATTACAATATCGAAGACGGCGATGAGATAATCATGCGCGATCATTATACCGTTAAAGAAGTAAGAGAATTCATGGATGTTATTCTTGAGAAGGGCACAGAGATAAGGGTTAATAATGAGATCGCTGATGACGATACGCCGGTTTATGATAATTTCTCCATAAAATGGGGGCTTAAGGAAGAAGTATATGAGGCTCCGGAGAAAAAAAATACCATTGACTCTGGTGATAATAATGACCGAATGAGTCAGGGCGATGTATCAGCACAGGAAGATGATGAACCTGACGAGGAAGAGTATCCCGATAAAGAGGATGCTTATGAAGAAGCAGTGACTGAAAAAGTTCTTCCCCGCACCCTTATAGTAAATGTAAACGGGGATGATATAAAACTTACAGGTAAGAGCTCATATGTTTTCGTTGATATCTTTGACCATATAGATTTTGACTTAAAAAGTTCCGGCGGAAGGAATCTGGTTACCACACTTAACGGATCAAATGCCGCATATATGCAGGAACTTTCTACAGGCGATAAGATAGTGGTCCGTTGGGAGGAAAGATAAGACATCATGAGAATGATGAGTATTGCCAGCGGAAGCAGCGGAAATTCCATCTATGCAGGTTCGGATCATACGCATATCATTGTTGATGCAGGCGTAAGCAGAAAGAAAATTGAAAACGGTTTAAAGAAAGCAGAGGTTTCACCCGCTGATCTGGATGCGATCCTTATAACCCATGAACACAGGGATCATATCGGAGGTCTGGGCGTATTTTTAAGAAAATATCCTGTCCCCGTATACGCCACACCGGGGACGATCGAAGGCATAAAAAACACAAGGGATCTGGGGGAATTTGATACAGGGCTTCTTCATCCCATAAAGAATGACGAACATTTCCTGATAGGTGATATGGAGATAGATACCATGAGCATCTCCCATGATGCGGCAGATCCCGTTGCTTACAGGTTCAGCTCCGGAAATAAGAAAGCTGCCGTGATAACGGACCTTGGAGAGTATAACGAACAGACAATAGATTTTTTAAGAGAGTTAAACATCGTATATATAGAGGCTAATCATGATATACGCATGCTCGAGACCGGGCCTTATCCGTACGAATTAAAGAAGCGCATACTCGGGAAAAGGGGGCATCTTTCAAACGAGGCCGGCGGAAGACTTTTATCTTCCATACTCTGCGGTAAAATGGAACATGTTTTTTTAAGTCATCTGAGCAGGGAGAATAATATGCCGGAGCTTGCGCTTGAGGCAGTAAGGCTCGAGATAGAGATGAGTGCAAATGAATTTCACGGCGATGATTTTCCCATAGATGTTTCGGGAAGGGATGAAGCCGGCATGATAACAGATATATGAGAGGATGAAGGAAATGGAAAAAACGATAATAACAGTTGTGGGAAAAGATACCGTAGGCATTATCGCAAAAGTATGTACCTATCTTGCGGGAAACAATATCAATATTCTTGATATATCCCAGACCATAGTTCAGGATTACTTTAACATGATGATGATCGTTGACTTAAACGGTTCGGAAAAATCTTTTGATTCCGTATCAGATGAACTTGCTCAGATCGGTTCGGAGATAGGCGTGGTGATCAAATGCCAGAGAGAAGAGATCTTCAATTCCATGCACAGAGTCTGATGTCATAACAGTATATTTTTTCTGATGAGGTTTTTATGATAAATATTCATGAGGTCGTTGAGACCAATAAAATGATCGAGAAGGAAAATCTGGATGTAAGGACCATCACTCTGGGTATAAGCCTTCTTGACTGCGCAGATTCCGATACAGATGTTTTTTGTGACAGGGTTTATAAAAAAATAACGACAGTTGCAAAAGATCTTGTAAAGACAGGCAGAGAGATAGAGAAAAAGTACGCTATTCCCATAGTGAACAAGCGTATATCCGTTACACCTGCTGCCATAGCCGGTGCAGGTGCATGCAGGACTTCAAAGGACTTTGTAAAGTTTGCAAAGACTCTGGATGCCGCAGCAAAGGAAACAGGAGTTAATTTCATAGGCGGATTTTCCGCTCTGGTTCAAAAGGGAATGACAACAGCTGACGAGCTTCTTATAAGATCCATTCCGGAGGCTCTAGCTTCAACTGACAGGGTATGCAGTTCCGTAAATCTCGGTTCCACAAAGACAGGCATAAACATGGATGCCGTAAGGCTTATGGGCGAGATCATAAAGGAAACGGCAGAAATGACTGCCGAAAATGATTCCATGGGCTGCGCAAAGCTTGTTGTATTCTGCAATGCGCCGGATGATAATCCTTTCATGGCAGGAGCTTTCCATGGTGTTTCGGAAGCGGATGCCGTGATAAATGTGGGTGTAAGCGGCCCCGGTGTTGTTAAAACAGCGCTTGAGCAGGTAAGAGGCGAAAGCTTCGAGGTACTTTGCGAGACAATTAAAAAGACAGCTTTTAAGATAACAAGAGTGGGACAGCTTGTGGCAAAAGAAGCATCCGAGATGTTAGGTGTGCCCTTTGGTATCATAGATCTTTCACTTGCGCCTACGCCTGCTATCGGGGATTCAGTTGCGGATATACTTTGCGAATGCGGTTTGGAGAGCGCCGGAGCTCCCGGCACCACTGCCGCGCTTGCGATGTTAAATGATCAGGTAAAAAAAGGCGGCATAATGGCATCATCCTATGTAGGCGGGCTCTCCGGAGCATTCATTCCAGTCAGTGAAGACCAGGGGATGATAGATGCTGTACTCAGAGGATCGCTCACTCTGGAAAAACTTGAAGCAATGACCTGCGTATGTTCTGTGGGACTTGATATGATAGCAGTTCCCGGAGATACCACTGCGGTATCCATTTCCGGAATAATCGCAGACGAGATGGCTATCGGCATGGTAAACCAGAAGACAACAGCTGTAAGGCTTATACCCGCCGCAGGAAAGGCGGTCGGTGACCAGGTTGAATTCGGTGGCCTGTTAGGAAGAGCTCCCGTGATGCCCGTGAACACTTTCGACTGCAGCGCATTCATCGGAAGAAAAGGCAGGATCCCCGCACCGGTGCACAGCTTCAAGAATTAAACTATAACAAGCGCTTTCCCGATATCGGATACAAAGCAGCCGGATACAGAGGCTGTCATCTCATATAAGTCGGAAGCGAATACATCTTTCTTATAAAAATACATGCTTTCTTCATCAAGGATCCTTCCGGCATCCGCAGCCTTTGCGATAAAAGGCACGGATGCCTTTTCTTTTATGGCTTTTAAAAGGTCGTCTGATGAACGTCTAAAACCCAGAGGCTTTAAATAAGCACAGCTTCCGTGGTCTTTTATCAGTTTTCTGACATCATCTTTTTTTATATCCAGCAAAATATGCAGAAGAGCCCTGCATATATGGGTATAGGTTATATCCCTTGATTTTAAACGAACGGCAAAGGATGAGAGATTTTCATATCCGGGAAGATTTTTCTTTATCTTATCCGAAAGATCATCATATATATCAAAATAAACGCTGTAGCCTTTTTCATATCCGAGCATAAGTGCATATTTCATAAGATCCGAATATGAGAGCATGGTCATGGGGCGGTGGGTATCAAGATATTTTGTCATATGATCCAGGGATGATCCCGGCATATAACGCTCAAGACCTGAAAAACTCCTGTTTTCAATATATTTAGTCCTTATGAAAGAGGAATTTGAGATATTGCCTGCGGCTTTATTTCCGTCATGGGTAACAACGTCACGTTTTATTGTAAAAGGCTCGATAAAACTGTTTTTTTCCGTAAGAGCCTTAAGATATTCAATTGCCAGAATATCATTCGGAGCAGGGGGATCTGCGGAAAGCTCGGCCATATCAATGGAGGCCGCAGCTTTTTGCTTAAGTGTTTCTATATCACCCGTTTCCGAACCGAAAAGCAGCATGTCGCATACACCTGTCTTTTCAAGGCATGAAACCGCGCCGTCCGCAAAATATGCCGCGCTTCCCGTGGCTAAGAAAACAGTATGTTCGAGCACAAGATCCGCGCCGCAGCTTAGGGCGGAAGCCGTTCTTGAATATTTATCCGTAAAGGCAGGGATCCCCCGCTGTACATGATCGCCGCTCATTACGATGATCACCCTGTCTGCCCCAAGTTTCTTTTTTGCATATTCGATTAAAATCTTATGACCGTTATGAAAGGGGTCAAATTCAGCTATGATGCCGCATGTTTTCATATATAATCCCTGAATGACAAATTATTGTATATTATGTTAAAATAATCTTTATAATTTTATCATATATTACCGAGGGTTTTGATATGTTTCGAAAAAACAGGGCAACACGTACACTGCTTGCTATTATAACAGTCATTACGGTTTTTATTTCCGAAAAAGATATAAGACTTTATGCTTCAGGTGCTCATGACGGTGTTCTTACCGACAGGGCAGAGCATACGGATCTTTCTTTCAGTGAATTTGAGTATAAAAGGGTTGAGAAATCTGAGCTTGAGGATATCGTCTCAGGCCTTGGAGAACTTACCTCAGATGCTGCAAATTCCGATGCGGTAATGGATGTGATAACGGCAATGGAAGATTTCGCAAATGAATTAAACAGGAACTATACCATTGCAAATATAAATTCAAGCCTTTATGCGGATGATGACAAATATGATGAGGAAGTAAAATACTACAGTACCCTTGCGGATGAATGCGGTGATATCATAATGCAGTCGTATAAAACGGTTGCTTTAAGCCCCTGCAGTGAAGCACTTAAAGAACGCGTAAACGATGACAGAGAATGGGCGGATATACTTGAATATGAAAATATGACCGATGAACAGAAGGAGCTTTCGAAGAAGGAAACAGAGCTCAGTCTGAAATACGATGATCTCAGCTTAAAAAAATATACCTGCAAAATAGACGGAAACGAATATGATAAAGAGACGATAGAGAAAGCGGTAAGTAACGGTAAGATCGATTACTATCAGTATATGGAAGGTTTATCCGAGATCGAAAATGCCAGCAATAAAGAGAAGGCAGAGCTTTTTATTGAGCTTGTAGGAATAAGAAATGAAATAGCAAAAAGCTACGGATATGATAATTATATATACTATGCTTATGACAAGATATACAAAAGAGACTATACTCCCGATGAACTGGATTCTTACAGGGAGGGAGTAGCACAAAATCTGGTGCCGCTTTCGGAAGAGCTCTATGATCTTTTATATAACGAGCACGCAGATGAAGTAAGTGCAATGTTAAAGAAGAAGATGTCAGAAGATGAATGTCTCGAGAAACTGAAAAAACATCTCCCCGAGATCTCATCGGATCTGATGCTTTCATATGACTATATGACAGAGCACGGGCTTTATGATATATCCGTAAGCGAACACAAGGCACCCGGCGGATTTACCGTGGGGGTATGCGGTTATAATGCTCCATTCCTCTACAACTGCGCTGACGGAAATGCCTCCGATATGAGGACACTGATACATGAATTCGGTCATTACAACCAGATGTATTATCAGTCCGATAAGACCTGGTATTACAGCAAAAACAATCTCGATCTTGCAGAGATACATTCCCAGGGGCTTGAACTGCTCTTCCAGGATTATGCAGAGGATATCTATGGAAATTTCGGCGATACAATGAATATTTACAACCACTTCAACCTTATTTATTCCGCTGTGGAAGGAGTAAAGGAAGATGAGTTCCAGCGTATGGTATATGAGGACGAAGATGGTCTTACCATATCGGAGTTAAACAGCTATTATTACGACTGCTGTGAAAAATACGGAAGTTTAAAATATTATAACAGCTATTATCTTGGAAGCGCCGGATATATGAATGAGGGAGAGATCGGTGAATGGACCGAGATACCGCATACCTTCCAGTCTCCGTTTTATTATATCAGTTATTCGTTATCGGTTTCTGCAGTATATGAGCTGTATGACAGGATACTTGAGGACAGGGACGAGGGAATAGATCTGTATTTAGCTCTTGTGAATGCAGAGTTTAAGGACAGCTTTCAGGATACTCTGGATAATGTAGGGCTTAACAATCCCGTAAAAAATCCCCGTTTTGATCTGTACGCCGATGATATAAGAGTTTCTGTCGGGCTCGATGAGAAAGGGCATGAAGATTATGATTCCACGGACAGTGATCATGAAGAATTTACAGATGAACCCTTATATCCCACTCCCGGCACGTATGATGATCATGACGCCGATATAGATTATGATGATCATGATGATCACTATGATCAGGGAGGATTTTCCGGCAAAGATCTTCGTATGGTATATATATTCTGCGCTGTTCTGATCGGTATTACGGCATTTTTCTTTGTTGCCATGTTGGGAACAATGGCCGGAATAATAATATGGCAGGATAAAAAAGCATTAAAAAAATGGGAAAAAGAAAATGAAGGAAATACCGGACAAAATGGTATGTGATTTGTTGTTGACAAAAATATATACATCTGTATATAATAGTCGAGTGCGATTTTTTAAGGACGGGAGGTGTTAAAGATGTCTATTTGTCCCAAGAATAAATCATCCAGGGCAAGGCGTGACAAGAGGAGAGCAAACTGGAAAATGTCTGCTCCCGCACTTGTGAAATGCAGCAAGTGTGGCGCACTTATGGTGCCCCATCGTGTCTGCAAAGCCTGCGGTGCATATAACAAAAAGGAGATCATTGCCGTAGGGTAATATTTTCTGCCGTAACAGATGAAGAAATCAGCGCATCGCTATCAGCGGTGCGCTTGTTTTTTTGCGCTCATTTTTATATAATATTTAAGTTATTGTTTTTTATAATGAGGGAAAGAATCGAATGAGTGAATATGATGTACTGAAACGCGCTGTAGAGAAGGTCCTGCGCGTTTACAGCAAGGAAATATCCGTAAGCGTCACTTTTGAAAATGAGCTCGGGGCGGATTCCATTGATATAGCCCAGATACTTAAATGTGTGGAAGATGAGCTGGATATTGACCTTAAACAGACTGATATAGATTCTCTTCTTACTGTAGGAGACGCACTGGCAGTCATAAAAAAAAGAGTAGCCGAAAAAAAGGAGAACGGGAATGAATGAGATAATGACCGCTATCCCGGAGCTTGAGAAACGCATCGGCTATGTTTTTAAGGATAAGTCGCTTATAAATGAAGCTCTTACGCATTCATCCTATGCAAACGAAAAGAAGATAAATAAAAAAGCCTGTAACGAAAGGCTTGAATTTTTAGGGGATGCGGTTTTGGAGCTTATAAGCTCGGAATATATTTTTACAAATTATCCGGATATGCCCGAAGGCAGAATGTCGACTCTAAGGGCATCCCTTGTATGCGAGGAAGCCTTATCCATATCCGCTTCAAGGATAGGCCTTGGCGAATTGATATTTCTTGGGAAAGGTGAAGAGCAGGGCGGCGGAAGAAAAAAGCCTTCCATCACCTCGGATGCAATGGAGGCGCTTATAGGTGCCATCTATCTTGACGGAGGGAAAGATGAGGCAGCCAGGCTGATAAACAGTATAGTACTTGACGATGTAGCGGGACATCTGGCAATGCATGATCCCAAGACCGCACTTCAGGAAAAGGTACAGGCAAAAGGTTCAAACGACATAGTTTATAAACTTATAAACGAGAGCGGTCCCGAGCATGAAAAGACTTTTACGGTAAGCCTTTTTATAGATGGAAAAGCCGTATCGGAAGGTACCGGCTCAAACAGAAAAAATGCAGAAAAGGATGCGGCAAGAGCTGCACTCAGGAGTATGTAGATGTATTTAAAGAGTATAGAAATACACGGATTTAAATCCTTTGCAAATAAATTACGTTTTGAATTTCAGAAGGGCATCACGGGCATAGTGGGGCCTAACGGTTCAGGTAAGTCAAATGTCGCCGATGCCGTAAGATGGGTACTTGGAGAACAGCGCATAAAGCAGCTTCGAGGCGCATCCATGCAGGATGTTATTTTTCAGGGTACGGAGACCCGCCCCGCCATGGGTTATGCTTCTGTTTCCATTACCCTTGATAATTCAGATCATTCCCTTCAGACGGATTTTGATGAGGTGACCGTTACCAGAAAGCTTTACCGGTCCGGCGAAAGTGAATATCTCTTAAACGGAAGCATCTGCCGTTTAAAGGACGTTAATGAGCTTTTCTACGATACCGGTATAGGTAAGGAAGGATATTCCATAATCGGACAGGGTCAGATCGACCGTATTCTTTCAGGCAAACCTGAAGAGAGACGTGAGCTTTTTGATGAAGCTGCAGGTATCGTTAAATTCAAAAAACGTAAAGATGCGGCATTAAAAAAACTCGAACACGAGAAGTTAAACCTTACCCGTGTAAATGACATTTTATCCGAACTTGAGCGCAATGTGGGACCTCTTGAAAAACAGGCCGCAAAAGCCAGGGAATATTTAAAGAACAGGGAGGAGCTTAAGCGCCTTGATGTTAATTATTTCCTTTTAGAAACGGACAGAAAAGAAGGCGTTAAGGCCGAAACGGATAAGAAACTCTCCATCCTTAATGAAGATCTTTCAAGGGAAAAAGCCGAATTTGAAAATATAAGACTTGAGTATGAGGAGATAGAAAAGTCTCTTGAAGAACTGGATAAAGAGATAGAGGAAACAAGAAATTCCTTAAGTGATACAGGTTCTGCCAGAACAAGACTTGAGGGCGAGATAAAAGTCTTTGAGGAACAGATCAATTCCGCAAAGGCTTCAATAGCGCAGCACAAAAAAAGACTTGAGACCCTTGATACCGAAATACTTGAAAGAGAAAGAGAGAAGGACGATCTTTCAAAGAATAAGGGCGCTGCAGATGATGAGCTGGATGCGATAAAAAATGAAAGAGATTCAAAGAAGTCAGAGCTTGATGCGATACAGGAGAATATTTCTTCGATCGACGCATCAATAGAGGATAAGAAGGCAAGGATCATCGAACTTCTCAATATGCGCACCGAGACACGATCCAAAAAGGAACGTTATGACACCATGCTTGAAAACACAAAGGTGCGTAAAGCAGAGATCAATTCACGTTTCATTCAGGCAAAATCAGACGAAGAAGAGCAAAGGACTGTAATAGCCGGCCTGAAAGAAGAGTTTGAAAAAATAAATAAGGAACTTGAGGATCTTAATCTTAAACAGAGCCATACGGAAGAACGTCTTGAAGAAATACATACGGAGCTGTCTGATAAGGATAAAGAACTGAGGGACACCCAGGTGATCTACCATGAAGACAAGAGCCGTTATGATGCCATCGCAAATATTACCGAAAGATACGAAGGCTACGGCGGTTCAGTCAAGCAGGTAATGGAAAAGAAGGCCGAGGTAAGCGGCATCATAGGTGTTGTTGCGGATATCATCAAGACAGAAAAGAAATATGAGACTGCCATAGAGACCGCTCTTGGCGGAAATATACAGAATATCGTCACGGAAGATGAGGAGACCGCAAAGAAGATGATCTCCTATCTTAAGGAAGTAAGGGGCGGAAGAGCTACATTCCTTCCTCTTACATCCATAAAGGACCCTCAGGAATTTAAGAATCCGGAATCCTTAAATGAACCCGGCGTCATAGGTCTTGCCGATACCATAGTTGACACGGAAGAGATATACAGGGATGTGGCACGAAGCATGCTCGGACGCATTCTTGTAGTGGACAATATGGATAATGCCTTAAAGATTGCCAGGAAATACCGTTACGGGATAAGGATGGTAACGATTGACGGAGAGCTTTTGGTCCCCGGAGGTGCAATAAGCGGCGGCCGTTTTAAGAATAATTCAAACCTGTTGGGAAGACGCAGGGAGATGGAAGAACTGGATGAAAAGGTAAAAGCTTCCCTTAAAAAGATCGACACTTGCTTAAAAGAGATAGAAGATATAAAAGCAGAGCGTAATAAGTTAAGGCTTGATAATGAAGAGACAAAATCAAAGATACAGGCTCAGTTTATCAAGATGAACACTGCAAACTTAAATCTCCAGAAGGCTCAGGAAAAGATAGACGAAACCAAGAAGGGTGTCGGAGATCTGAATGCAGAACAGTCAGAGATCGAGAAACAGGTAGTTGATATTAAGGAAAACAGCTTAAAGCTCGATGAGGATCTTAAGAATTCCGCAAGAGATGAGGAAAGCTTTACTAAAGAGATCGAAGAGCTTCAGATAAAACTCGAGGCTTTAAGGGATGATGAGCTTGCAAAGAATCAGGAAGTGACCGAAAAAGAAGTTGCGCTTGAAAAAGCCATTCAGAAGCAGGAATACGAACAGGCCGGTGTTAACCGCATAATTAACGAGATCGAAAGCAGGCGCACCGAAAAGACCGAGACAGAAGAGGCGATAAAAAAGGCCGGTGAGACGATAGAAGACAGAACTCATAATATCGAAGAGGTAAAGAAGACCATAGAGGCTTCATATACTGCGGAAAGCGATACGAAGGATAAGCTTGATTCCCTTACTTCCAAACGTGAAGAGCTTTCCGAAAAGAATAAGAGCTTTATCAGAAGACGCGAAGATATGAACGGTCATATTAACGATCTTGATAAAGAGGCTTTCCGTTTAAGCGAGCAGAAGAAACGTCTTGATGAAGAGCTTGAAGGCTTAAAGAGCTATATGTGGTCCGAATATGAGCTGACCATGAATGAAGCAGAGGGCTTAAAGGATCCTGATCTTACCGATCTTTCAAAGTTAAAGACCGATAAGGACGCGCTTAAGGATGCGATAAAGAAGCTGGGAGATGTAAATGTCAATGCCATCGAGGAGTACCAGACCCAGATGGAACGCTATACCTTCCTTAAGGCCCAGCATGATGATCTTATAAAAGCGGAGGAAGAATTAAAGGGTATAATAGAAGAACTTGACAGCCGCATGAGAGAGCTGTTCACGGAGAAATTCGATGAGATCGGCAAAGAATTCAATAAAGTCTTCAAGGAGCTGTTCGGAGGCGGAAATGCTTCACTAAAACTGCTTGAAGATGAGGATATTCTTGAAGCGGGCATAATGATAAATGCTGAGCCCCCCGGAAAGAAGCTGCAGAATATGATGCAGCTTTCCGGCGGAGAGAAGGCGCTTACCGCAATAGCGCTGCTCTTTGCCATCCAGAACTTAAAGCCTTCACCCTTCTGTCTCTTAGATGAGATAGAGGCAGCGTTAGACGAGAGCAATGTAGGGCGCTATGCAGGGTATCTGCACAAGCTTACCGAGCATACGCAGTTTATCGTAATAACACACAGACGCGGTACCATGGAAAAAGCTGACAGGCTCTATGGTATTACCATGCAGGAGAAAGGTGTTTCAACACTTGTATCCGTAAATCTTATAAATGAGGAATTAGACGACTGATATGGGATTGTTTTTCTGGAGAAAAAATAAAAAAGAAGAGGCGGAAATCGTAAATCCTGCAGAAGCTATAGAGCCCGCAGAAGTGATTGAGCCTGCAGGAGATGAACAGCCTTCAGAAGTTACAGAACCTTCAGAAGTTACAGAACCTTCAGAAGTTACAGAACCTTCAGAAGTTACAGAACCTGAGGAAGTTGCTGAACCTGAGGAAGTTGCTGAACCTGCGGAGAAGCCGGAAAAAAAGCCGGGATTTTTTGCACGTCTTAAGGCCGGCCTTGCAAAGACAAGGGATAATTTCGTTTATAACCTTGATGTTGTTTTTAACGGAGCCGAGGAGATAGATGATGATTTTTATGATGAGCTTGAAGAGATACTCATCATGGGTGACCTTGGCGTTGAGACTACGGAGCAGATACTTGACCGCTTAAAGGAACAGGTTAAAGAACAGCGTATTGTCAGACCTGCCGAATGCAGGGAGCTTTTAGTAGCCGATATCAGGGAGGCAATGGCGCTGCCGGAGGATGCTTACAGCCTTGAGACAAAAAAATCCATTGTATTTGTGATAGGCGTAAACGGCGTAGGAAAGACAACTACGATCGGAAAACTTGCATCATCTTTTAAGAGTGAAGGCTTAAATGTGATGCTTGCTGCCGCAGATACTTTCAGAGCAGCTGCAGGAGACCAGCTTAAAATATGGGCCGAAAGAGCAGGCGTTCCTCTTATAGGCGGAAAGGAAGGCGCAGATCCTTCCAGCGTCCTCTTTGATGCTGTCTCAGCCGCAAAAGCAAGAGGTGTTGATGTTTTACTTGTTGATACGGCAGGAAGATTAAATAATAAAAAGAACCTGATGAACGAGCTTTCCAAAATGAATAAGGTAATAGACAGGGAATATCCGGAAGCTCACAGGGAAAATCTTATTGTGCTTGATGCAACTACCGGTCAGAACGCCTTAAGACAGGCAGAGGACTTTAATGATGTAACAAAGCTCACGGGTATTATACTCACAAAAATGGATGGTACGGCCAAGGGCGGAATAGCCGTGGCAATACAGGCTAAATTAAAAGTTCCCGTTAAATACATAGGTGTAGGCGAGCATATAAGCGATCTTCAGAAGTTTGATCCCGATGCTTATGTGCGTGCCCTTTTTGAAAGAAATGATGATGAAGAAAACAAAAGCGAAGGAGATGAAAAAGATGAGCGGGATGCTGACACTTGAAAAATTTGAAGAGGCTTCCGAAATCGTAAAGGAAGTTACACTTGAGACAAAACTGATCTACAGTGATCATTTAAGCGCGCTTACAGGAAACAGGGTATACCTTAAGCCGGAGAATATGCAGTTTACCGGCGCATATAAGGTAAGAGGCGCTTATTATAAGGCAAGCACCTTAAGCGAGGAAGAAAGATCAAAGGGTGTGATAACAGCCTCTGCCGGCAATCATGCCCAGGGCGTTGCCTATGCCGCAAAGAAAAAGAACATGAAGGCTACTATTGTGATGCCTACAACCACGCCGCTCATCAAGGTAAACCGCACAAAGAATTTCGGTGCAGATGTGGTGCTTTACGGCGATGTTTATGATGAGGCATGCGAAAAGGCTTATGAACTGGCAGAAAAGAACGGATATACCTTTATCCATCCCTTTGATGATCTGACGGTTGCGACAGGTCAGGGTACCATTGCCATGGAGATAATAAAGGAACTTCCGCTTGTTGATGTGATACTTGTCCCCATAGGCGGCGGCGGACTTGCCTGCGGTGTTTCAACACTTGCAAAGCTCTTAAAGCCCGGAATAAAGGTGATAGGCGTGGAGCCTGCAGGAGCAGCCTGCATGAAGGCATCAATGAAGGAAGGCAAGGTTGTTACTCTTCCTACGGTTGATACCATAGCAGACGGTACTGCGGTAAAGACTCCCGGAAGCAAAATATTCCCGTATATCCAGAAGAATCTGGATGATATCATCACTGTAGATGATGAAGATCTTATCGTTGCCTTTCTTGATATGGTCGAAAATCACAAGATGATCGTTGAAAATTCAGGTCTCCTTACGGTAGCGGCCTTAAAGCATCTTGATGTCCGCGGTAAAAAGATAGTATCAATCCTTTCCGGCGGAAATATGGATGTGATAACAATGTCATCCGTGGTCCAGCAGGGACTTATTTTCAGAAACCGTATATTCACCGTATCCGTGCTGCTTCCGGATAAGCCGGGAGAACTGCAGAGAGTGGCAGGTGTGATAGCGGGACAGAACGGAAATGTTATTAAACTTGAGCACAATCAGTTTGTTACTACCAACAGGAAATCTGCTGTTGAGCTTCGTATCACAATAGAGGCCTTCGGTACCGAGCATAAGGAAAAGATACTTGAAGAGCTTGAAAAAACAGGATACAAGCCGAAGGTGACCAGAACACTTATTTAATTTCATCAGATGCAGGAATACAGTTTTATAATCTCAGAAGAATATGAAGGCGAGAGGGCAGACAGGATATTAGCAATGCTTATGCCTGACTGTTCGAGAACCTACCTTCAAAAGCTTATAAAAAACGGCGATGCGCTGATCAACGGGAAGGCTTTTAAGCCTTCCTTAAGTTTATGCAGTGATGATAACCTTCTTCTTAAGCTGCCGGAGCCCGTTCTTCCGGATATAGCGCCTGAAAATATCCCAATCGATATTGTATATGAAAATAATGATTATATGATAATCAATAAAGCCCGGGGAATGGTAGTTCATCCCGCACCCGGGCATTTTTCAGGTACTCTTGTAAATGCCGTCATGTATCATACAAAAGATCTTTCCGGCATTAACGGAGTGCTGAGACCCGGAATAGTACATCGCATTGATAAGGATACAACAGGCCTTCTTATAATATGCAAAAATGATGAGAGCCACAGAGTGATAGCAGCGCAGCTTAAAGAACACAGCATAGAACGTAAATATGAGGCTCTGGTGCACGGGAATTTCAAAGAAAGTTCGGGCACTATCGATAAAGCTCTTGGCAGGTCTCCATCCGACAGGATGAAATATGCATGTATTCCTTCAGGGAAAAGAGCTGTTACGCACTATGAAGTGCTGGAACAGTTTGACGGCTATGCGCATATTGCCTGTAAGCTGGAAACCGGCAGGACACATCAGATAAGGGTTCATATGGCTTCCATTGGTCACCCGTTAGTAGGTGATCCCTTATATGGCATAAAAGAAAAAAATTTCACAAATGTTAACGGACAGGTGCTGCATGCAAAGACACTTGGCTTTAAGGAACCCGGAAGCGGTAAGGATGTTTTTTTCGATTCAAAATTGCCGGAATATTTTACGGAACTGTTAGAGAGGCTTAAAGGCAGAAGTAAGCAGAAGTAAGGGGAAGTAAGGCTTGACAGGGAAAGTTGATTTTGATACAAAATAAGTAGACGGTTTTGGCTAGTTGCGTTATATATACGCATTAAATGGACAGGAATGGCGTTTGGATATGGCTGATCATAACAATTCTGAGGAACTCATTAAAGAATTAGGAAAAAAAATAAAAATATACAGGATTTTCAAAGAAATGTCACAACAGGAGCTGGCAGATAAAACAGGCGTTTCCAAAAGAAGTATATCCCGATTAGAGCAGGGAGAGGCCGTGAATACTGACATTTTATTCAAGATCCTGCTGGCATTGGGGCTGGGTGATAATATTGAGAATCTTATTCCCGATCAAACCAAAAGACCTGCTTTTTATCTTGACAGATCAGAGAACACACCTAAAAGAGTCGGAAAAAGATCCGGAAAAAAGGGATTTAAATGGGGTGATGAGAATTGAATGATACAGCAGAGGTATTCTTATGGGGAACAAGGATAGGCATAATTCATCAGGATCCTTCTGCTGCTTATGCAGCATTTGAATATGACAGGGATTTTGCTGATAGCGGAATAGAATTGTCGCCGATACGTATGCCGCTTGGAAGAAATGTGTATGAATTTCCGTATTTAACCGGAACCCCTTTTTATGGGATGCCGGGTTTAGTTGCAGATTCTTTACCGGATAGATTCGGAAATGCCGTCATAGAACAGTGGCTTATGTCCATGGGAAGATCATTATCGGATTTTACTGCGATCGACAGGCTTTGTTACACCGGAAAGCGGGGAATGGGCGCACTGGAATATGTTCCCGCGATCACGGATATAAATGATATTGATGAGAAAATTAATGTCAGTTCAATGGTTAATTTTGCTTCAGATGTATTATCCGGAAAAGAGAGTATACGCCTAAACGCTTCTGATAATCTGACATATTCACAATTAGTACAGGCAGGAACATCTGCCGGCGGGGCAAGGGCTAAAGCTTTAATAGCCTGGAACGAGGATACGAATGAGATCAGATCAGGACAATTGCAGCTTGGCCCGGGTATGATTACTGGTTGATGAAGTTTGATAATGTTTTAAAAAATGGCGATCATGGTATTGAAGATAAACCTGAATACACATTGATAGAATATGCTTATTATCTTATGGCTGAGAATGCAGGAATTATTATGAGTCCATGCAGAATATACAGTTCTGAAGGCTGTCATCATTTTATGACAAAGCGTTTTGACAGAGAGGCCGGTAAGAAGCTTCATATGCAATCACTGGGCGCGCTCACACATATCAGTTATCAGGAGGCCGGACTGTGCGGATACGAGCAGGCCGCTTCCTATATGAAAGAATTAGGGCTTTTTCATAAGGAGATAGATCAGTTCTATCGCAGGATGGTATTTAACTGCCTGGCGGTCAACCAGGATGATCACGTAAAGAATGTTTCCTTTATTATGGACAAAAGCGGAACCTGGAGGCTGTCGCCTGCATATGATATCACTTTTTCATATAATCCGGATAACAAATGGTTACGGGCACATCAGATGACTGTAAATGGAAAAACTACAGATTTTGATCTGTCAGATCTGCTTAAAGCCGGCAAAAAAATGGGTATTAAAGAAAGACGCTGTAAAGATATTATAAGCGAGGTAGGTGTCTCAATCGATAATTTTACTTCAATTGCCGAAAAAACAGGAATAAAAGAAAAAACTGTGGAATACATTCGTTCAATAATAACGAAAAATATGATAAGAGTATAAGGAAAAATATAATCTGTTAATTCGTTTCCTATAACTTTCGCGGAGATTTGATAATATGGACAGCAGGATGGAATGGGCAAGAAGCAGGGATAAACTTATTTTAGCGATAAAGGATCTGGGCTTCCCTGAGGAGCTTGGCGAACAGATAGCAAGGCAGTTAGGAAGTCCTAAGGCAATGGATCGCATGATGAGCTATCTTTATAATGTAAAACCGGTGAGCGCAGAGCTCATCGTTGATGAGATGCTTGCCATCTGCAGCGATATAGACAGATGGCGTGAAAAGAAAGCAAGTGAAGAAGCCAATGCAAAGTATAACGAGATCCTTAATCATGGCTTAAGCGACGGGGAGATATGATTTTCATGAAACGTCTGTATATTAAGCTTATCCAGCCTAAGATGTTACGCCGGCCTATGGATACCGGAATAAAACTGCATATGGCTCCGCCTCTTGGCCTGCTTACTATCGTTAATCTGTTACGGGATGAAAACAGGGTCGAACTGGAAAATGAAAATATAGGACGCATACGATATGAAGATACACCGGATATCGTGGGGATCTCTGTAACCGTCGATACGCTCCCCAGGGCGATAAAGATCGCAAGGCGTTTCCGTGAAAAAGGAAGTATCGTGGTCGCAGGCGGTATCCATATCACTACTGCTTATCATCTGGTCCCAAAGGATGCCTTTGACGTATTCTGCGTAGGCGCCGCTGAGGGGACCTGGCCTCAGATAATAGAAGATTTTAAAAATAGCAGTCTTAAAAAGGTATATCACTGTGAACGGCCGCTAACAGGAAAGGATCTGGTATCACCGGCGTACGACTTTGTAAACAAGTGGGATTACCTGTATTGCAACGTGGTCCATACCAGCCGCGGCTGTCCCTTCAAATGTGATTTTTGTTATAACAGTGCGAAAGAGCGTCAGTTTATAAACCGTGAGATAAAAGATGTTCTTGCCGATATACGGGCGGTCCATACCAGGCATATCATGTTTATTGATGATAATTTTGCCGGAAATCCAAAATGGACACGTAAATTTCTGCATGTAATCGAGCCGATGCATATCAAATGGAGCGCTGCGGTCTCAATAAATGCAGCTTTTGATGAGGAACTGCTTGATCTTATGAAACGATCAGGCTGCCAGAGTCTGTTTATCGGATTTGAGAGTATCAACCCTGCATCGGTAAACGGAGTGCATAAGGTTCAGAACCATGTAAAGGATTATGAAAGGGCTGTAAAGGCTATCCATGACAGAGGGATAATGATCAATGCAAGCTTCGTATTCGGGCTGGACGGAGATACGGCAGAAACCTTTAAAACAACATTGGACTGGATCGTAAAAAACAGGATAGAGACGGTAACTTCCCATATTCTTACACCTTATCCCGGAACGGCCTTGTACGACAGAATGAACAAAGAAGGACGGATACTTACAAAGAACCTTTCCCTGTATAATACTGCGCATGTGGTCTATAAACCCAAAGGTATGACGCGTCAGGAATTATACAATGGTTATCTTAAGATATATAAGGATATATACAGTTTTAAAAATATCATCAGGCGTTGCCCAAAAGCAAAAGAGATCAGACCCGCATATTTCCTGTTTAATTTTCTTTACCGCAAATACGGGAAATTCACGGACAGTCTGTGCCGTATGGTAACGTATGAAAGGATCGGACTTTTGGCTGAAAAATTATCCGGGGTTATCTGATAGCGTGTTTTTCACTGCAACTATTCGTTAAACTTTCGTTTTGCGAATAGTTGTATATAGAGAGTAACAACTCCTCCTGATGACTTAATGATCACGGATAGCTTTATTTATATGATTTAATACTTTTTTCTTATCCGCACTCCACAATGGTTCTATCAGTAAATTTTTAGGTCCGTCACCTGTCAGTCTGTGTATAACGATATCTTTTGGAATTATCTCAAGTGCTTTTATTAATAAATCCGTATATTCATCCAGCGATAATATATGAAACGGATTTTGTTCAAAATATTCCGCTAACTTTGTATTTTTCAATATATGCAAAAGTTGCAGCTTTATTCCGTCAGGATGCGGTTCCAGATCAGATACATATCTTACGGATTTTAACATCATTTCTTCATTTTCACCCGGAAGTCCGAATATCAGATGGATTATCACTTCAAAACCGTTTTCCTTAAGCCTGTGATAAGTCTTTTCAAATACGGACGTTTCATAACAGCGGTTTATCAGACGTGCTGTATCATCCGATACTGTCTGTAGCCCAAGCTCGATCCATACAGGCTTGATCTGCTTTAGTTTAAGCAGCATTTCCAATATATCATCTTGTATACAATCCGGTCTTGTAGCAATTGAAACTGCAGCGATCTCAGGTTCCATGGCAGCTTCTTTAAAAATTGTATACAATTTATCAGGATCGCCGTAGGTGTTGGTAAATGACTGGAAATAAGCGATATATTTACGGTCTTTAGCTGATGTTTTTCCGTGAAATTTATCATCTACAAGTTTTTTTGCGTTATTTATCTGTTCTTTTACCGGCATAAATGGCTGGGCAAAATCTCCCGAACCCCCTTCCGAACAAAAAATACAGCCGCCGTAACCCGCCGAACCATCACGGTTTGGACAGGTACAGCCGCTGCTTAAAGATAATTTGTAGATCTTTTCTCCGAAGCGCTTTTTTAAATATCCGGATAAAGTATTTATATCCATATGTCAGTTTTTCTGATTTTTCTTTTCTTTTACAGCCCTCTTTTTTTCTTCTTCGGGAAGTACGACAAAATTACCTTCCTCATCGATATGGCTGATCCGAACATATGAAGAAGTCCCTTCCGGAAGCCCCTTCTCTTTAAGTTTCATGACAACAAACGATCTGATGCCTGTATATATGACAGCAAAGAGCGGAACACCCACAAGCATACCCAAAGGTCCCCAGAGACCGCCAAAGACTGTTATCGCAAATATAACCCAGAATGCTGTAAGCCCGGTGGACTGGCCGATTATCGCGGGCCCTATGACATTACCGTCAAGCTGCTGCAGTATAAGGATCATTATCACAAAATAAAGGCACTGCTTTGGATCGATCATAAGAATAAGTAAAGCGCTTGGAATGGCGCCGATAAAAGGCCCGAAATACGGGATAATATTTGTAACACCCACTATAAGGGAAACAAGTGCAGCATAAGGTGTACCTATGATGGAAGTAAGTATAAAGCAAAGAACTCCTATTATGAATGAATCAATTATCTTACCGCCGAAAAAACCTAAGAAAGTATTGTTTACAAAACGAACACTGTCAAGGAGTGCGTTTGTGGTCTCACGCTTTAAAACGGAATATAAAGTCTTTTTAAACTGGCCTATAAAGGTTTCCTTGCTGCTTATAAGGTATATGGAGATCAAAAGCCCCATGATAAGATTGAAAAGAACTTTTACAATATTAAATACTCCGGTTGAAAGAGTTAATATAACATCCTGTGCGCGTCCCAGTATATGCTCTGATATCCAGGTATTTATTTTTCCGTCATTTTCCTGAAGATATCTGTTTACATTATCATCGAGATTCGGATATTTCACCAGAACCTGCTTTAACCATTCAAGAAAATTCCTCCGGTATTCAGGGAACTGTTTTGTTATGTTTTCAATGCTGCTTATAACTTCAGGTATCACCAGCGAGAAAAACCAGTATATCATGAAAATAAACAGTATATAAACTACTGCAATACAGAGAACCCTGACACGGCCCTTAATACTTTTCTGTTTTAAAGGAGGCAGATCCTCGCCTGTTTTTTTGTCCTTAAAGATATTGCTGCTGCTTTTCCTGCTGTATATAAAAGCTTCAAGTTTATTGATGAGTGGACTGAGCAGAAATGAAATAACAAGTCCGTATATAAGAGGCATACAGATGGAAACGATCTTTTCCAGTGCTTCGATAACGCTGCCAAAATTGAACATCATAACAGCAAATAATATGACCGCACTTAAGGAGAGAAATAAGGTTAGGCCCCAGTAAATATACTTATTTCCTTTATTATTAAATCTCACGAGATGACCTCCGTTTTTTGAAGTTTACTCAGTATAATATACACGCAATCTTTTATATATTACCATAAATCGTCTTGCTTTGCAGAGAATATGATGATAATATTTTTATGTTAATCTGATTGCCTATTGGTTTACCGTCCAAAGAAATATTAATACAGGAGCGACCGGCAGAATGGCTGATGTGAAGAAGTACTCATATCATGAGGATATTAAAAAAAAGAATATCTTAAAATTAAGGGAACTTGAAGCACTTCTCCCCCGATTCTGCCTGATCTTTTTTAATGGAATGACTGATCATGTAGCTCCCCGTACTCTTGTTGCTTATGCATATGATCTTGAAATATTCTTCAGATATATCAATGAAAATGTATTAAAGCCTTCATATGACGATATAAAGGATATTCCACTTAAAGCCCTCGAAGATATTCAAAAATTTGATATCGAAAACTATCTCCAATATCTGACGTATTATACAGGCGCAGACGGAACGGAACATACAAATGATGAGCGCGGTAAGAAGCGGAAACTCTCATCTCTTCGCAGTTTTTATAATTATTATTATGAATCTGAGCTTATCAGATCAAACCCCGCATCCATTGTACATGTGCCGAAGATACATGATAAAAATATCATAAGGCTTGATTCCGATGAGACTTCAAAGCTTATTGAAGTGGTTGAAAACGGTTCCGGACAGTCAAGCGCTCATGAACTTAAATATCATGAAAAAAACGCTGTACGTGATGTGGCTTTAGTAACCTTATTGCTTGGGACCGGTATCCGTGTATCCGAATGTGTGGGCCTGGATATAACGGATGTGGATTTTGATAACGGTGCTGTACGCATAGTACGAAAAGGCGGAAACGAAGCTACTGTTTACTTCGGAGATGAGGTATATGATGCGCTGTCCGAATATATGGATGAACGTATGAAGCTTATAGCTGCTCCCGGAAGTGAAAATGCCCTGTTCCTTTCCATGCAGAAAAAAAGGATTTCCGTAAGGGCTGTGGAAAATCTGGTTAAAAAATATGCATCATACGTTACTTCTTTAAAAAAGATCACGCCGCATAAGCTGCGATCAACATACGGCACTGCCCTTTACAGGGAAAGCGGCGACATATATCTGGTCGCATCCGTGCTCGGCCATAAGGATGTAAATACCACAAGAAAGCACTATGCCTCCATGGATGATGATAAGAAACGCATGGCTGCCAATATGGTGAAGCTTAAAAAATGATTATTTTTTACATGCGGCTCTATATCAACGGATGAAGGTTTCCGAATAATAAGGAAGTATCAGGCTTTCACCGCTCTTTATCTTATCCCTGTTATCTAAAGAATTGATCTTGCATATCTCACTGATATAATCACTGTCTGATTTTATGGATCTGTTATTATATCTAACTGCAAGCTGCTCAAGCGTATCTCCGTATTCGACGGAAACGGAAGTGTAATATTTATAATAGCCTTCCGCTTCGGGAGATACGGCCTTTGCCCTGTTTCCTGCCATGATGGCAGTTATAAGTACAATGCAGACCGCTGCGATAAAGAACAAATAAGGATGTCTTTCCTTCACGGCTGTTCCCCTACCGGAT
>JAFYBJ010000025.1 GCA_017540265.1 Lachnospiraceae bacterium | reverse complement strand
TCATAAAACGTTGATTATTTGTTATTGGATAAAAAATGGATGGAATATCCATTTTGCTTCGGGGAGGATCCCCGAGATGTAAATGAATATAACACATATGCTGAACGGATGCAAGGGGGAAACCCCTTCGGGCTAAACTGATATGCAGTAATGGCAGAACCGCCTCAAGGGACAGAATGCAAAGGTGTTATTGATCAGGATGGTCTTGACGATCGATGCCATGGTCAGACAGTATATCTGAAGCTTGAAAAAAGCTGTTTAAAAAACGGCGATAATTTTATAGGCAGGCGCATGGTTTGAAGTTTACAATCCAGGTGTATTCTTATAAAGTTATCTATCAAACAGCAAGAAGAAGGAGGGATCTATGAAGAAGTTTAATACAACGGCTGTGTGTATACCTTCAAAGGTAAGAGTCAAACCATCCGCCTACCATTGTAACATTAAAGCTGTCATACTCTAATAAGTCGAAAAAACTAACGAGTTTTTTAGAGTTATGAAAGGAGAATGTTGCAAATGGATCAGATTACTACAGATGTACGTACGGTTGACTGGGTATCAATCTGTTATTAAAAATGAACTTAGTGAGGCAAATGCTATGTTGAGCATATATTATGGAGATATTGAATCCGGAAAATACATCTTTAATCCGGATGTATTTTTTAACAATAGCTATGAAGAAGAATGGATCACTGATTCGTTTTCTAAACAGGTAATTAAGGACATAGACGGATCCGAGGTTGTCGGACCAAGACTGATTGATAGTCCGTTTTTAGGCGCGATCCCAACTGAGCGGCTTTCCGGCGGTGTAAAAACACTGATTTTGATGAGGTTTGATTCGGATCATATCTTTAATGCGTCAGCCTGCGGAGACAATTGTGCTCCGTGGATATTGAAGATTGGAGAGGAGAAAAATCTGACAATTCGATTGGGCTATCTGATGAACTTTGGAAAAGATAGTTTTGATATTGAGATCGTAAATCTGCACCAGATCGTGCACTCAATGAAAGAATTGAACGAAGCGGTGATGGATCATCATCTCCTGTGAAGAGGCAGTGTCATGGTTGGAAAATATGAGATAGAAGTATATAACAATAAGGTCCATTACTTCCTTACAATTAAGCGAAACATAACTATTCTCAGGGGAGACAGCGCGACAGGGAAAACGGAGTTGATCCGTCTGATCCAGGAGAATGAAACCAATGGAGCATCGTCAGGTATTACTCTGATCTGCGATGTAAAATGTACGGTGCTCACAGCGGTAGATTGGGAACTGAGACTGTCTTCCATGAACAGTCAAATCGTATTTATAGATGAAAACGCAGGTTTTCTTCGCTCCCATCGATTTGCGGAATTAGTTAAGGGTTCAGATAACTATTTTGTGATCGTATCACGGGATGATTTAAGCCAGCTTCCATACAGTATCGACGAAATCTATGGTCTAAGAAATGTATCGGATACACAGAAGTATAAAACTTATAAACGAATATACAACGAAATGTACAAACTGTATCATCTTGATACGAAGGGGACAATAGAGGCGGAAGCAGTAATCACGGAGGATTCCAATTCCGGATATGAATACTTCAATATGCTTTATGGTGGAAGATGCGTTTCCGCCCATGGAAAGAGCAATGTTTATGACAGTATTCGAAGTGTTCAAGACAAAACAGTATTGGTCATAGTAGACGGCGCTGCCTTTGGCTCGGAGATAGGGAAGGTCCTTCGATATTTGGAAACGAGTAATATTAACTGCACCCTGTATGCACCGGAATCTTTCGAGTATCTGATTTTGAGTGCAGGATTTATGGATGTACCGAAGGAAATTTTGCAAAAGACATATTTGTACGCAGACAGTAAGGCATTTATGAGCTGGGAGGAATATTACAGCTCGTATCTTGCAGAGATAACTCGTAATACGGTCTATCAGTACAGCAAACAACGACTGGCAGAAATCTATCATACGCAAGGCGCGGCATCCAAAATCGCTGCAGTAATGCCGGAGATAATCCTGCCGGAAAAAGAGTCTAAATAGATCAATGCAAAAGGGGGTTACCGGCTTGGATAATTCTGCGGAAAGATTAAAAGAACTCCGGAATGAAAAGAATATACGGGAGATTGCCGGAATGTATTAGGAATTTGATAAAGGTATTGAATTTTTTACAGACAGTATCTATGTTAATAAAAGAAATATAACGAGGCTTTTTATTATGATAAAAAATCAATGGTATGCGGTGCTTTCTTCGGATAGCGTAAGGAAGGGGAAAATCTGTGCGGCCAGACGATTTGGTGAGGAGCTGCTATTCTTTCGTGATAAAGAGGGAAGGGCGGGATGCGTTTCAAGTCTTTGTGCACACAGGGGGGCGGATCTCGGAAAGGGCTGCATAAAGGACGGGAATATCAGCTGTCCGTTTCATGGAATCGAATATGATGTTGACGGGAAATGCATCTATGTTCCGTCTGACGGAAGGGCATCTGATCTTGATCACAGCCGTTTTGATCTGAAGAGATATCCGTTAAGAGAGATCGGAGGGATCGTCTTTATCTGGTACGGCGACAGAGAGCCTGAAAGTGAGCCGGTCTGTTTTGATATTATAACCGATCCTTCATTTGTCTACAGTCACATGGATGATGAATGGGGAGTTGATTATTCAAGGGTTATAGAGAATCAGCTTGATGTGTCACATCTTGCCTTTGTGCATCGTACCACCATTGGCAGAGGGAATAAAACACTTTGTAACGGGCCTAAGGTGGAATGGATAGATCCGCTGACTTTACGGACCAGTGCGGATAACGAAGTTGATACCGGGCAAAAGCCGGGGACCGCAGATGAAAGCAATATAAAGTCAACCAATCTGAATTTTAAATTTCCGAATATGTGGCTGAATCATGTTACGGATAAGATACAGATACTTGCATATTTTGTACCTGTAGATGATGAGCATTCCATAATCTCACTACGGTTTTACAATAAGATCACAGGCGTGAAGCCGATAGACAGGATGATCGCCGCTTTAGGCAGTGCAGCCAACAAGGTTATCGAGCGTCAGGACAAGCGTATCGTTGAAACCCAGCTTCCGAAAAAGAGCGGGCTTAAGATAGGAGAGAATCTGGCGCAGGCTGATCTCCCAATAGTTGAATACAGGGCAAAGCGCAAGGCTCTTCAGGATGGAGATCCGGTCCCGCATCCTGCAGGAAAAGTAAAGGGGGCACCTGTTATGGATACCAAAGCCATGTACAGCCTTTCTTACGGTTTGTTTATATGTACCGTTAAGCAGGGGGAGAAAGCAAACGGCTGCATCATCAACACGGCTGTTCAGGTGGCATCCGAACCGAACAGGATCTCTGTGGCTGTAAACAAAGCCAATTATACCCACGAGCTGCTCAGGCAAACGGGCATATGTAATATTTCCGTGATAAGCAGGGATGCCGGATTTGAACTGTTTAAAAGGTTTGGTTTTCAATCCGGGCGTGAAGTGGATAAGTTTGCGGACTTTTCGAAGAACTCTTATGAGCTCGCGGCAAATGGTATACCGTATATAACCGAGGGTACAAATGCATATTTCTCCCTTAAGGTTGAAAAGGAGATGGATCTGGGCTCTCATACTTTATTTATCTGTGAACCTGTTTTTATGACCGTATTGAGTGACAGCCCTTCCTGTACATACGAATATTATCAGGAAAACATAAAGCCAAAGCCGGAAAAGGTGGGCAAGACGCCTGACGGGGAGACTGTCTGGCGCTGTGTTGTATGCGGATATGAATATGTGGGAGAGGAACTTCCCGATGATTTTATCTGCCCGGTATGCAAGCATCCAAAGGCTGATTTTGAAAAGGTCGGGAGCGGTGGCTGATAACTTTGCAAGCGCTATATTTCCAGTAATGCCCTTGCTTTTTCCAGCTCTTCCTTTGAAGGGGGGAGGGTATCGGGGAGAGTGTATTTTATCCCCAGGCGTTCGTATTCCGGTACGCCCATGCGGTGGTAGGGAAGAACCTCCACCTTTGAAACTGTCTTTAAGGTCTTAATAAATGCGACCAGCCTTTCCTGATCTTCTTTAAATGTGGTGATGCCGGGAACCAGCACGTGCCTTATCCACATCTCTTTTCCGTTATCGGAAAGATACTCGGCCATATCGAGTATATTCTTATTGCTGCATCCGGTGAGCTTCTTATGCGCTTCATCGTCGATGTGTTTTATATCCAGAATGAACAGATCCGTAAGTTCGCACAGTTTCCTGAATTTCTCAAAGAATACGCCTTCTCTTGTAAAAGGATTCCCCGAGGTATCGATGCAGGTGTTTACTCCTTCTTTCCTGCAAAGTTCAAAGAGCTCCGTAACAAAATCAATCTGAAGCAGCGCTTCACCGCCGCTTACTGTTATGCCGCCGCCGTCTGTCCAGTACGGACGATAGCGCAGAGCCTGTTTCATTATCTCTTCGGGTGTTTTTCTTAAAACCCTTATCCCTCGTTTTTCAAGGTCTTTTAATCTGTTTTCTTCCGATGATCCCGCAGCATCTTTTTCCATGACTTCCCAGGTTTCGGGATTGTGACAGTATCTGCAGCGCATATGGCAGCCCTGCAAAAAAACGATGAATCTTAAACCGGGGCCGTCAACGGCCCCGAAAGATTCAGTGGAATGTATGTAAGCTGTGGTGCTCAAAGCGTCTCGTGGAAAGTTCTGTTTATCACATCAAGCTGCTGCTCTCTTGTGAGATTGATGAACTTCACTGCATAGCCGGATACGCGGATGGTGAAATTCGCATATTCGGGTTTCTCAGGATGCTCCATGATATCAAGCAGTGTCTCCCTGCCGAAGACGTTCACATTCAGGTGATGCGCACCCTGGCAGAAATAGCCGTCCATGGCGCGTACCAGATTCTTTACACGCTCGTCCTCATTATGGCCGAGAGCCGAAGGGTTCATGGACTGGGTGTTTGATATGCCGTCAAGGGACCACACATAGGGTATCTTTGCAACGGAATTAAGTGATGCCAGGAGTCCGTTCTTTTCTGCACCGTATGAAGGATTTGCACCGGGGGCGAAGGGTGTCCATGCCCTGCGTCCGTCGGGCGTGTTGCCCGTAAACTTGCCATATACCACATTGGATGTGATGGTAAGTATGGAAGTGGTGGGCTCGGAATCGCGGTAGGTATGTCTCTTCTTTATATCCGTGATGAATTCGTTTAAGAGCCATACGCCCAGATTATCCGCCCTGTCATCGTCATTACCGTATCTGGGGAAATCACCCTCTATCTCGAAATCTTCGGCAAGGCCGGTCTTTGGATTCCTGATAACCTTAACCTTTGCGTATTTGATGGCCGAGAGCGAATCGATCACGTGTGAGAAGCCTGCGATACCCGTCGCAAAGGTGCGTCTTACATTGGTGTCTATGAGAGCCATCTCGGCTGCCTCATAGTAATATTTATCATGCATGTAATGTATGAGATTTAAGATGTTCACATACAGTCCTGCGAGCCAGTCGAGCATCAGCTTGTACTTTTCGATCACCTCATCGAAATCAAGATACTCGGAGGTGATGGGCGCATACGCGGGGCCCACCTGGAAGGGCGCGCCGGTCTCTTTATCGGCAAATTTAGGATTCTCATCCTTTCCGCCGTTTATTGCATAGAGCAGGCACTTTGCGAGATTTGCGCGGGCGCCGAAGAACTGTATCTCCTTGCCGGTCTGTGTTGCGGATACGCAGCAGCAGATGGAATAATCATCGCCCCACACAGGCTTCATCACATCGTCATTCTCGTACTGGATGGAGCTGGTGCGCACGGATATGCGGGCAGCATATTCCTTGAAGGCGAGAGGAAGCTGTGAGGAATAAAGGACAGTGAGATTAGGCTCGGGTGAAGGTCCCATATTCTCAAGGGTGTGGAGGAATCTGAAGCAGTTCTTCGTGACAAGGGGACGTCCGTCCATACCAATGCCGGCCACTTCAAGCGTAGCCCATACGGGATCGCCGGAGAAGAGCTCATTGTAGCTCTGGATGCGGGCGAATTTCACCATGCGCAGCTTAAGCACCAGATGGTCGATAAGCTCCTGGGCTTCTTTCTCCGTGATGGTGCCGCGCTTTAAGTCTCTCTCGATATAGATATCAAGGAAGGTGGATACACGGCCCACCGACATTGCGGCGCCGTTCTGTGTCTTGATAGCTGCAAGGTAGCCGAAATAAAGCCACTGCACAGCTTCCTTTGCGGTATTCGCGGGCCTTGAGATATCGCAGCCGTAGATAGCGGCCATCGCTTTTATGCCTTTTAATGCATTTATCTGATCGGAAACTTCTTCACGGCGGCGGATCACTTCATCTGTCATGATGCCGTCACCGCAATTCTCCCTATCTCTTTCCTTCCATGCAATAAGCTGGTCTATGCCGTAAAGGGCTATACGCCTGTAATCACCCACGATACGGCCCCGGCCGTAGGTATCGGGGAGGCCTGTCACGATGTGTGTGCGGCGGGCTGCCCTCATCTCGGGGGTGTAAGCGTCAAAAACTGCCTGGTTGTGTGTCTTATGATATTCCGTAAAAATCTTATGGAAACTCGGATCAACATTATAGCCATACTGCTCCGCAGCCTGCTCAGCCATCTTGATGCCGCCGAAGGGCATGAAAGCTCTCTTTAAAGGCTTGTCGGTCTGTATGCCTACGATCTGCTCTAACTCCTTCATGGACTCGTCTATATATCCGGGACCGTAAGCGGTAAGTGATGAGACCACCTCTGTCTCACAGTCGAGCACACCGCCTTTTTCCCTTTCTTCCTTCTGAAGTTCCTGAAGCCTTGCCCAAAGCCTGTTTGTGGCATCCGTGGGACCTTCAAGGAAGCTCTCGTCGCCTGTATAGGGGGTGTAATTGTAAGTGATGAACTCCCTTACATTGCACTCCTCTTTCCAAAGGCGTCCCGTAAAGCCTTCCCATTCGGGATTGTCAAGCATGATCTGGCTGAACATATGATCTGAAAGTGACATGTCTTCCTCCTTGTATATATCATGTGATTATATATACTCTTTCCTGTCATAATTATATGATGGCCGTCTGCATTTATTCAATGCACAGTAACTCCAAAAATTATCCATATAAGTGGCTTTTTTATAACATAAATATACATTTACATAAAATAAGGAACCTTTCCGGAAGCGGTTCCTTATCTTGACATCTGATGCCGGATATTATAAAATAGCTTTTGCTGTTTTCACAGCGGCGCGTGGCTCAGCTTGGTAGAGCGCGGCGTTCGGGACGCCGAGGTCGCAGGTTCAAATCCTGTCGCGCCGATTTTTTATTGTTCCGGCCTGCCCATCTTCTTCTCGTAATCGGAGGAGGGGACAGGTTTTGAGAAATAAAAGCCCTGTATCATATCGCACCCTTCCTTTGCGAGAAAATCCACCTGTTCCTTAACTTCCACGCCTTCGGCAACCGTTTTCATATTAAGGCTTTTCGCAAGTTTTATGGCTTCGGATACCACTATCTCGCCGCGGTCTCCTGTGAAATCACCCCTGAAGAATTCCGCATCCAGCTTAAGGACGTCAAGCGGCATATCCTTAAGTGAATTGAGTGATGAATATCCCGAACCGAAATCATCCATGGAAACATGGAAGCCGTAGCCTTTAAGTTTGTTGATAGTATTTATCATCGCTTTCTTGTCATCGAAGAAGGCGCTTTCCGTAAGCTCGATCTCTATAAGCTCGTGAGGGCAGCCCGCATCATCGATCATATTTCTTATCTGCTCGGCAAGGTCGCTTTCGATGAAATGCGCTCTGGAAACGTTTACGGAAACAGGTACGCATTTAAATCCCGCATCCAGCCATCTTTTCTGGTCTGCGGCCACATGCCTGATCATGTAATGATCTATCTCGACTATAAATCCGTTCTTCTCAAAGATGGGGATGAACTTTCCGGGGGAGATAAAGCCCAGATCCGGCGACTGCCATCTTATCAGAGCTTCGGCGCCTTTAAGCGTATTGGTCCTGGGGTCGTATTTGGGCTGGTAATATACCAGGAATTCCTCATTCTCCAGAGCTTTTTTCTGTCTCTCCTGAACCTGCTCGAACCATTTCTGCTCGGATACTATCTTCTCGTCAAAGTAAGCGATGCCGGATTCACCGCTATCCGCGAGAGTCTCACGCGCCGTGCAGGCGTTATTATATTCGCTTTCAAGATCGATATCTTTCCGCTTTACGGGATAACCGTTCCTGTCGGTTGATTTCTGTATCATGGAGACGCCGGCCTGGAAGGTGAATTTGTGACCGGTGCCTGTCTGCTCAAGCCTGTTTATAAGGCCTTTAAGACGGGCATCAAGCTCCTCGTCATTTACGTATCTTAAGATGAGTGCAAAGCTCGAAGAGGAGCTGTGGGCGCACATCTCATCCTTTTTGCTAAGGCTTGAGGTGATGATCCCGGAGATCTGCTTAAGCATCTCTTCGCCCATTTCTATTGAATGGCAGATGCAATAATTCCTGTAATTAACAAATACAAGATTGACTACGGCAAAATTCTTTTTGCGGTTCCATGAACTCTTTAAGAGGGCATCTCCTTTTATAAGATAGCGGATCCAGTTCCCGCCGCCTGTTACGGTGTCGGTGTAGAAATAGTTGATCGTCCTTTTTTGCCTTATGATATTCTTTATGGACTTTATGAACATTGAAAGAAGGAGGAACATTATAAGTACTGCAATGACTGCCGCTATCTCGATCAGAAGATAGAATTCCCTTAAGTTTAAAGAAAAGAAGGTCTTTGCGACAAGGCTCTGTTCAGTATCCCCCATATCCACGGACATCCATACGGGATAATATATGATGCTTTTTGAAAGCTTAACTTCCTTATCGGAGATATCCTGCATGGCGGCTGTCTGCTCGGGCGCAGGATAATAGAGCGCCCTTCTTCCGCTAAGCAGAAGCGCGGGAAAATCAAATGCAAGGGTTCCGTCATGATCGATATAGTAATAGATATTGTCTTTGTCCATGTAGATATCGATGAACTCCGAATCAATATCAAACTTTACGCGTTCTTTTACACCTGCCCTGGTATCTTCTCCGGAGGCTGCGGTCACATTGCCGCTTCTGTCCGTGATGAGATAATCAAGAGAGATCAATTCGTCAAAACCTTCTGCTGTACCGTTTTCAAAGGCTGTCACACCGGTCTTTGCCAAAAGCTGCAGATCCTTATATTCATGCTCCATTTTTGTCACAAATATGTACTTTGTAAACTGCCATACGGTAAGGAACATGATAAGCAGCGCGAGAAGAGTATAAAAGATAAACGAAAAAATGGTACCCGGGATACCTGTACGCTTTAACCTTTTGTATATTTTTTTGTTTGCGGTGTTTCCTTTACTCATGGAAGTATTCCCTGTCCATCAGAATCTCTTCGGGTGCTCATTGAATTTTCTTACGAAATCAACGAATTCTTTTTCCCTTAAGGGCTTTGAAAAATAATATCCCTGGATGAGATTTGCTCCTGCATCCAGTACCAGATCAAGCTGCTCACTTGTTTCCACGCCTTCCTGGATCACGTTCATTCCAAGACGCCGCATCATGCGTATGGAATCCATGAGCAGGTGTCTTGAATTCACGTCATTATCCGAAGCCCAGAGCAGGCCCTTATCGGATTTGATATTTAAGAAATCCATGTCTATGACATAGGTGAGATTTGAATATCCGGTGCCGTAATCGTCAAGAGAGAAGCGGAAGCCGGCGTTCTTTAACTCGTTGATGGAAGCGGATACCGTGGATGCCGCGGAAAGGGAAGCGGTCTCGGTGATCTCCAGGTTTATCTGATCCGAGGTGACATTATACTGCTTCATGCTCTTTTCGAACTGTTCCTTTGTATTTGCCAGGATGAGCTGGTAGATGCTTAAGTTTACCTCCACGTACTTAAGCCCCAGTGACTTATATTCTTCGGAACCGACAAAGCGGCATACATTGTCAAATACTATACGTCCTATCTCACCTATGAGTCCGTTTCGTTCAGCTATGGGGATGATCTCATCGGGCGGGAGGAAACCGAGCTCCGGATCCGTTAAGCGAAGCAGCGCCTCTGCGGAATAGATCTTTCCTGTGCCGGCAAGCCATATGGGCTGGTAGTAAACCTCGAAGCGGTTATTGTTTATGGCGTCGCGGAGGGCTGCCTCCACCTGTACGCGCCTTGCTAAGAAGTAAAGATCGGAGCCGCGCTGCACGCTTACGCCGCTTTTTTCTATATGGTCGCTTTCGTCCGCAAGCTCTGTCATAAGCTCGGGATCCGTAACATCAGCCGGAACCCGCGCGATTCTCATGAGCACATTGAAATCCAGCTGGGCTTTCTTGTACATCCAGCCGCTGTTTAAGCGGTCCTTTATCTTATCTGCGAGTTCTTCAAGGCTCTCATGATCCCGGTTTAAATATATCAGCGTGAAATTGGTATCCGACAGGCGGTATACGGAGAGCCCGGGAGCACAGGAACCAAGCCATGAGGCTATCATATGCAGCAGATCACTCTGCTCCTCGTAGTGAAGCATGCGGAAGAAGAAGCGCAGGTTCATGAAATTCAGGCTGATCACGGAATATTCGTGACCGGTCTGTATCAGCCTTCTGTTTTCGGAGATAAAGGCACCGCGGTTGTAAGCTCCGGATGCCGTATCTATATCCCTGTCCTCATCTTCCAGGGTGAGCATCACGGCGAGCATGGCGAGCATTTCACAGAAAGCCTCCACCTGCAGTTTAAAATACAGGGCCTGTATGCCTATGCCGAGGATGGTGAGGGTAAAGAAATAGAGCAGCATTATATTTTCGCCGTGGCTTAAGGCCTTACGGTATTTGATCATGTAGTAAAAACTGATGAAGAGGTAGATAAAGGAGGTGAGATAGAGCATCACCATATAATCGCCTCTGTGATAGACCCCGGCCCGGTCAAAGTAAAAGAGGGCTTCGGTAAAGGGGTTTGTTACTATCAGGGTCTCTGCGACTATCATAGGCAGCAGCAGGAGGAAATAGAAGAATTTCTTCCGCCCTATACCTATGCCGTTTACATTTATAAGATAAAGGGTATATCCGCAGGAGAGCGTATTGTGGATCATAAAGAAGATATATGAGCACACTATACGGAGATAATAAAATTCCGTGGAAAGCGGAGCCTGCCTCTGTATGAAATTGCCGGCGATATCAAAGGATGTGGCAACACACAGATTGAGCAGGAGCAGATTAAAAACAAAGCGCTGGCTGCGGCGGTTTACTTTGTTCTTTGTGGTATACACCAGACAGAACACGGAAAGAGCCACCGCGCAGGCTGAAAAGATATAATTCATCATAAGCGGTCACCTCAGGTATTTACTGTCTTATTATACAACACTTCTTGAAGCGTTTTCTACTATAAGGTAAAATATAGCTTGGATTATTATGATCAGAGAAAGGAGGGGTGAGCCGTGAGTATATCTAATGCATTTTCATTGTCATCGGTGATCATATGCACCTATATACTCATCAATCTGCGTGTGACATCCGGGATACGCAGCATCAGAAACCGGCTTTTCAATCTCCTTACGGCCTTAAACTGCATAACAGGCATCGCATCCCTTGCAGATAATTTCTTTGAAAGCATGGGCGGAGATGTGACGGTGTATTTAAATGCCTGCAATTATGTCTATTTCATAAGCCACTTCTTTATGGTGTTCACATCGTTTCTCTATGTCGGTTCATATTTATACTCATGGAAGAACGTATCAACCCGTTTAAAGGCAGTGATAGTGTTGCCTGCTCTCTTTGCGCTTGCCGCCATCCTTTCCAATCCGGTGACTCACTGGATATACAGCTTCTCACCGGAGGGCGAATACGCGAGAGGGGATAAGATATTCATGATATATGCGGCGGCAGCTTATTATCTGGGACTTGCCGTAATAATGCTCATAAAGCATGCAGAAAGGATACCCGGCAGGAAGTTAAGTGTAATGGGCATCGGCATGGGGCTCTGCATTGCATCAATGCTGCTGCAGCTTGTTATCCCGGATTCTTCCCTGGAAACGGCGTCGATATCCGTAATGCTCCTTATGTTCCTGCTTTTTATCCACAATCCCAGGGAAGAGATGGATCTGGAATATCCGGCATACAGCAAGGCTGCGTATTTTGAACGGATGCACGAGCTCTTTCTCGGAATGAAGAGATTTGATATCGTGGATGTCATCGTCGAGGGGCAGACAGGGCCTGCCGGAGAAAAGCCCGACAGGGCATTTGTGAATGAGCTGCTGGTATTCTTAAACACCCTCAATACGGAAGGTATGATATACCGCTGCGGACCGGGTGAGTATAATCTGGAATTTGATTTCCCGGCTCCCGGCGCGGTGGATGAGGCGATAAAGCAGCTCAAAGAAAGATTTGAAAAACCGTGGAAGATAGGCGGTAAGGATGTAAAGCTGGACTTAAGGATATTAAGGCTCAGGCTCCCCGATGAGATACAGGATGAGCAGGTGCTTTATGAAGTGCTCAGGCAGTTCGTGGCAAATTCCATCAGCTCAAAAGTGATGGGAGTGCGGGATTTTGATCTGGAGGAGATCTCAAGAAAGAGAAAGATAGGCGTCGCTCTGGGAAGAGCCATAGATAAGGGCGGGCTTGAGATGAGATACACTCCGGTCTATTCCCTCAGGGAAAAAAGGATATATGGCCTGCAGGCTGCCGTGCGCTTCTATGATAAGGAAACCGGATATGTGTACGATAAGGAAATATTTGAATTTGCGGAGCGCAGCGGTCATATCAAGCAGGTAAGTGAAATGATATTCGATGAGGTCTGCTCATATGTCAGGAATAATGAGCTTTACGAAAAGGGGTTAGGCTTTATCGGGATCAGGATCTATCCGGCCATGACGATGCAGTACGGTCTCTTTGACAGGCTGCTCGAGGATATGAAGAAGTATGAGATAAAAAGCAACAGCGTATATCTGATGCTTTCCGAATCCACCCTGTCAAATTCAACGGCTGTATTTAAAAAGACGATGTTCGATCTGGATAAGTCCGGCGTGTGCTTCTGCCTTGAAGAATACGGAAGCGGCTTTACGGATATAGCAATGGTCTATGAGATGCCCGTGAAGGTGATAAAGATAAACAGATCCGTGGTGAAGGCTGCGATGACAAACGGAAAAGCAGGTATCACCATGCGTTCCTCTTTAGAGCTTGCCCATGATCTGGGAATGGATACCATGGTGAGCGGCATAGAGGATGAAGGATATTATAAGATGATAAAGGATGCCGACTGCGATTATGCTACCGGCAATTATTTCTATGAACAGCTTGATGCGGAGGGCTTTATTGCTTTAGTGAACGGCAGTGAAAGAAAGGAGGAGGAAGCATGAGCGCAAACGTATGCCTTGATGTGGTTGCCTTCGCCCTTGCCTGCCTGCTCTTTGCGGCTTTCAGGACCAAGCGCCGCACGGGACTTGAATCTTACCGCTGCTATTACATAACACTCCTGTCGCTGATCGTATATATTTTTCTGGAAGGCCTTACCGCGCTTTATGTGCTGATGCCGTCTACCACCCAAAGGATGTCTCCGGTAGTGGTATACGGGGCGAATGCGTCATATCTCTTTATAGAACTCTTATTTATGACGCTGTTTACCAGATATCTTTTAGCTATGGCTGAATCATCGTCCCGAAGGATCTCAAAAGGCAAGATGATGCTGGTTTACTGGCCTCTTTTGCCTTTCCTTGCTATCGTGACCGCAGCTGCGGTAAAAGGAGGCGGTTTGCGGATCGGGCTTTATGAGATGCGCAGGGAACCTCTGACGCTCTATTCTTTATACCTTTTTACGGCATACTATATGATACTGACTGTATGGACAGGTATCAGGCACCATGCCGCAAGGGAGAAGCTTGCGGTGATACATGTTGCTGTCGCGAATTTTATCATAATGATGGGTTTTTCCGCGCAGCAGGGCATACAGGGGGTGAGGTTTGCGCCTTTCGTGGCCTCGCTCTGCATGACGGATATGCTCTTTACGGTGCTTAAGCCCGAAGAAGTATATGATGCTTCGGACACCATGAGGAGGGAATATCTGCTGCGTTTTACTGCAGAGGATTACGGACTGGGAAAATCCTTTGCGGTATTTCTGATCTGGGTTCATGATTTCAATGTGGTGAGGGAATCCTTAGGCAGACAGGAGGCGGATTTCCTGATGAAGCAGGTGGCGGATTTTGCGTTTTATCTCCGTGAAGGCTGCACCGTGTTCAGAGAGGATAAGGATGTGCTGGCGGTGCGCATTCATGATGTGGACAGGAAAGAGGCTGAGAGGCTTAAGAGGGAAATAGAACAGCGCTTTGAATCCATATGGCGTCTGTCCATGGCAGAGTCAATGCTTTCCGCGGATGTGATGCTGCTTCTCTGCCCCGAGGATGTGCCGGATATGGATTCCTTCAGGCGTTTATTAAAGAACTATGACAGCCTTACGCTTGCTACCTATGCTTCAGCGAGCGTTGAAAGCCTGCTTGGCGAGGATAAGGAAGAGCAGATGCTCGAGGCGGTAAAGAGGGGACTTAGGGATAAGAGCTTTGAAGTTTTTTACCAGCCTATTTATTCCACAAAGGAAAAACGCATATCGGCAGCAGAGGCGTTAATACGTCTCTTTGACCCCGAATACGGCTTCGTGCCTCCGGAGGATATGATAAAGCTTGCGGAGAGGGAAGGCTATATACTTGAGATAGGAGAGATAGTGCTCAGAAAAGTATGCAGCTTCTATATGGATAATCACCTTGATGAAAAAGGCATTGATTATATAGAGGTGAACCTTTCCGCGGTGCAGTGCGCAAAGAACAGGCTCGCTGAGGAGTTCCTGGGGATAATGAGGGAATACGGCCTTGATACCGCTCATATCAATTTCGAGATCACGGAGACCTCGGCGATGATAAGCGACAATTCCGCTGTTGATAATATAAACTGTTTTGAAAAGCACGGAGTGTCTCTTTCGCTTGATGATTACGGTACGGGATATTCCAATATCTCATACCTTTACAATATTCCCTTTGCCATAGTGAAAATGGACAGGAGCATACTCTGGTCTTCGGAGAAGAACAAAAAGGCAGAGGTGGTGCTTAAAAATGCTTATTCCATGGCGAAACGCCTGCATATACATGTGGTTCAGGAAGGCGTGGAGACAGAGGAACAGATAAAGAAGCTGCTTGAACTTCAGTGTGATTATTTTCAGGGCTATTATTTTTCAAAGCCCGTAAAAGAGGAGGATTTTCTCCGGTATATCGAAAATTTCGAACTGCCGGAGATATTAAAAGATGCGTCCGGTAAATGATTTTTTAAGTGAGATCGGCTATCGTGCCTATATGTGTTCTGCCGACGGCAGGTACATTTCTTTTGTGCAGGAAGAGAACTTTGCGATCAATGTTATCTGTCTTTATGATGAGATGCAGGCGGCAAGCAGTAACGATCAGTTCGCTGCATTTGAGGAAGAACACAGGCGCCGCTTAGGCTACGGCAGGGATAAGGATATCCATTTCCTAAGACTTATAAATGCTGATTACGCATATGTGGTCCAGAGGATGGAAACTGCGGCGGATAACGAATGGTTCATCGAACCGGTATCCGGGAGGCTTTTTATTCCGGAAGGCGCGATGGAGGATTTTTACGGGCTTAAGATGCCGCTGTGGACATATATTTTTGAAGAAGGTTTTGAGATGCCTGCAAGAGAGAATCTTGTAAAAGAGTCCGAGAAAACCATGGATGCCATGGAAAAGGCTCCTGCAAGGGAAGGTGTCCCGGTAACGAAGAAGAAGCAGCAGAAGGATATATTCGTGCCCTGGCTTACAGCAGGTCTTATACTTACGAATGTGATGATGTACATAACCCAGGAAAGCGGCATATTTGACGAACGTATGCTTATGCTGAAAGAAGGGATATCTGGCACTCCGGCCGAATGGTACAGATTTCTTACCTACAGCCTGCTGCATGCGGATATACTGCATATAGCAAATAATATGTTTGTGCTTTATGCCGCAGGTTCGATGCTGGAAGAAAAGTGCGGCAGAGCATTTACCGGCATGATATATCTGATCTCCGGGATAGCCGGAGGCATAGTATCGGTCTGGAGTCATACGCTAAAGGGCGAAGCTTTCTACGGACTGGGGGCTTCGGGAGCGGTATACGGAGTGACGGGCGCGATAGTAGCCATAATGCTCTTATCAAAGGAGATGCGCTCTAAAGGGAATCTCATCAGGATAATGATAGCGGTGTTCCTTATGCTTTATGCGGGAAGGGACGGCGCCTCATCCATAGATTACATGTGCCATGCGGGAGGCTTTGCGGCAGGTTTTATTATCAGCGGGATTGTCTCCGTGCTCGGATCCTTTAAAGGGGAGAAGAGCGGCAGCAGGGAGGAGGATTAAGCTTGAAGATAAATATATATTACGGAGGAAGGGGGCTCATAGGCGATCCCACGCTTTATGTGATAAAGCGTATGGCTGAAGTGCTCGAAGAGCTGAATGTGAAGGTGGATCGCTATGATCTTTTTGACCAGAAGTCGAACATATCAAAGCTTCCCCAGACACTTAAGGAGGCGGACGGTGTGATACTTGCCTCTACCGTGGAATGGCACGGCTGCGGCGGATACATGGCGCAGTTCCTGGATTCTTGCTGGTTTTACGGTGACAAGGAATATATCAAGCAGCTGTATATGGCGCCGGTGGTGATGTCCACCACTTACGGCGAAAAGGAAGGCGAGCTGGATCTGATAAATGCATGGATATCTTTAGGAGGTATCACCTGCCAGGGGATCTCCGGCTATGCGCCTGAGGCTGCAGAGCTTGAGAATAATGAAACATACAGGAAGCTCATCGAAGATGCGGCCGAGAATATATATAAAGCCATAAACCGCAGGACAAAGAATCTGCCCAGCTCACGGGGAGTGGTAAGGCAGGTGACCTACAGGACACTCAATACGGGATATACCCAGCAGGAAACGGAACAGCTCTCGGAATATGCTTCCGATGAAAAGTATGTGGAGAAGCAGAAGGAAGACATAAAGGAGCTTGCGGATATATTTAAGGAGATCTTAGGGAACAGGGAGAGCGAGGACGGTGCGATACCGGCTGCTTTCCAGGCTCATTTTAAGCCGAAGGCGGGGACGGACCTTAAATACAAGATAAGCATGAAGGATGCGGGAAAGTCCCTTACCTTAAGGGTGGAAGGAAAGGAGCTGGTAACGGGATACGGAGAGGCGGTTAATCCCGATATGGAGCTTGAACTTGAAAGAGAGACCCTTACACAGATAACCGAAGGCCGGGGTACCTTTAACGGCAGCTTCTTAAACGGTAAGATAATATCAAGAGGAGAGATGGCGAATCTGAGACTTCTCGATGAGCTCTTTCCCTTTATGGAAGATCTCCTGAAAGGAGGAAAACAGTGAAGAAGATAGTGCTCACGGGGGGCGGAACGGCGGGACATGTAACGCCGAATCTGGCGCTGATACCGCATCTTAAGGAGAGGGGCTTCGAGATAGAGTATATAGGCTCTTATGAAGGCATAGAGAAAAAACTGATAGAGGATACGGGGCTTTCCTATCACGGCGTGGCCACGGGAAAATTCAGGAGATACTTCGATCCTAAGAATTTCTCCGATCCCTTCAGAGTGGTGAAGGGTTACTCTGAGGCAAGGAAGCTCTTAAAAGAGATAAAGCCTGATGTGGTATTCTCAAAGGGCGGCTTTGTATCGGTGCCGGTGGTGAGGGCGGCTTCATCGTTAAAGATACCCTGCATCATACACGAATCGGATCTGACGCCGGGCCTTGCAAATAAACTCTGCATACCCGTGGCAAAAAAAGTATGCTGCAATTTTCCGGAAACGCTTAAATATCTTCCGGAAGAGAAGGCGGTGCTTACAGGTTCTCCCATAAGGGAGGAATTAAGAAAAGGCGATAAGGATGCGGCCTATAAGCTTACGGGTTTTAAGGATTCCAAGCCGGTGCTTATGGTGATGGGAGGCAGCCAGGGGTCGGCAGCCATAAATGAAGCGGTAAGGGAAGCACTTCCAGGGCTCCTTCCGGATTTCCAGGTGATACACTTAACTGGCAGGGATAAGATGGACAATCTCCTTATCGGGAAAGAAGGCTATAAGCAGTTTGAATATGTAAAGGGTGAATTAAAAGACCTCTTTTCCATAACGGATATCGTGGTCTCGAGAGCGGGTGCAAACGCCATATCTGAGCTCCTTTCCTTAAGGATACCGGCGCTTTTGATACCGCTTTCCGCGAAGAATTCAAGAGGGGATCAGATACTAAATGCGGATTCCTTCGAGAAACAGGGATACAGCATGGTGCTGCAGGAAGAAAATCTGGATGCCGAGGCGCTTACGGAAGCGGTGCATGAACTGTTTTTCACAAAGCAGACTTTCATAGAAAACATGGAGGGCTCGCCCCAGTACAGATCTATAGAAATAATAATGGAACTCATAGAGGAGGTATGTAATGAAGAAAGATGATTGTATTTTCTGTAAGATAGCGGCAGGGGAGATCCCTTCCCAGTGCATATACGAGGATGGGCTCTTTAAGGTGATACTTGATCTGGGACCTGCAACGAAGGGACATTCCCTCATAATACCGAAGGATCATTATGAGGATCTCTTTGAAATTCCCGAGGAGACTGCGGCACAGGCAATGGTGCTTGCAAAGAGGCTTTCCGCAAGGCTTATGGAAAAGCTCCATGCGGATGGTCTTAATCTCGTGCAGAACAATAAAGAAACTGCAGGCCAGACCGTTAAGCACTTCCATCTGCACATGATACCCAGATATAAGGATGACATGCAGAATATCTTATGGAAGCCCGGCGAAGTGACACAGGATGAGCTGGCGCTTATAAAAGAGACTATAACGGGGTAAGGCTTAACAGCCAAAGATCTTTCTCATGAACTTCAGTCTCTGACGCAGGATCTTTTTTGTAACGGCACTGTTCTTTGCTATCTCAAAAGCATGGACGGTGCCTTTTGTTTCGTTAAGAAGAACTTTGCAGCCTTCTTCTTTAAGCCTCTTTGCGTAATCGATCCCGTCATCATGAAGGGCGTCAAATTCCGCGGTCTCGATGTAGGCAGTGGGTATATCCTTTAATGATGCGGCTTCCGCGGGAGATCTGTAATCATTGCTGCCGTAATACTCTTCAGGACGGCAGAGCTCGCAATAGACCTTTATGGCTTCGGCATTGCAGATGGGCACATCCGGATATTTTTTCATGGATTCGGATTCCATCCTGACATCGAGGCTTGGATAGAAGAGAGCCTGGGCCAAGGGAATACGTAAGCCTCTGTCCCTTGCCATAAGGCAGAGGGCTGCGGCAAGGGTGCCGCCTGCGCTGTCTCCCGCGACTATGATCTTTCCGGGATCGATATCATAGCTTTCGGGATCATCAACAAGCTTCTTATAGACTTCAAATACTTCCTCCTGCTGAACGGGTGGAACTTTATCGGGAGCCAGATCGTACATGGGCATTATCACGCGGCAGGGTATCCTGTTTGCGACAGTTCTTGCAAAGCGGTAATGGTAGGGGAGTGCGGGCATTAAGAAGGCTCCTCCGTGTATCCAGAGAAGGCAGGGTGCTTTTTCATCTTTTTCAAGCATTCTTGAGGAGTAGATGAGTGCGGGGATCTTTTTGTTTTTTGAGAATTCCGAGCTGAAATTTATCTTTTTTACCGTAAATCCCGTTGTGGCATGCTCCCTTAACATGCGCTTTCCGAAGAGTATCTGCAGGGAACGGAGCTTAGACAGACTATCGGCTACGGGGATCTTTTTTAGTTTTTCGAAATCCGGGTGGATGTCGTAGTTTTCCGTGTTTTTTTCTTCTGCGTTCATATATGCCTCCGGAGTCGTAAAAAATACTGTTTTTTATTTAAAGGATATTATATACTTTTTTGTGATCATAAGTATCGCGAAGTATCAGAAGTGTTGCTGCTGTAAACAATGTAAAAAACAGAGAGGGAAAAATGGGGAAAAACAATACAGAAGTACTGCTTTATGAAAACGTAAAGACTATCAGGGATATGATCGACCAGGCTGCGGAGCTTTTTAAGGAAAGATCTTATCTCAGGTATGATAAAAATGATGTTATTTATGATATCAGCTATGAGAAATTTGCGGGGCTCTGCCGTATAGTGGGTTCCTTTGCAAACCGTATGAGGACAGAGCTTGGACGGACTGTAAAAATTGCGATCTTTGGCGCTTCAAGTCACCATTATCTGCCTGTGCTCCTTGGGGTGATGGGGTCCGGAAATACAGTGGTTCCCATGGATATACAGCTGGACAGGGATCATCTGGCGGACAGCCTGATACGTTCCGATGTGGATGTACTTTTTTATGACTGGGAGTATGAACCGTTAGTTTCATCTGTTAAGGAGCTGTGTCCCGATATAAAGGAATACTATTCGCTCCAGTCCGTAAAAGAGGTTCCCAACTTAAATGATATATTAAAGGATGTGCGTTTTTCGGGAGAATCCTGGTCGGCAGAGGGTGATGAATCTTCCGTATCGGCTGAAGATGTTGCCATGATACTTTTTACTTCCGGTACCAGTGGGAAGAGTAAGGGTGTGATGCTCACAAACGGCAATATGACGGATAACGTATTTTCTCAGGAAGTTCCCGAGAAGCCGGAAGATGTTGCTATATATCTTAATGTACTTCCCATACATCACGTGTTTGCCATAAACTGTGATTTCCTTATCGCGCTTTCAGTGGGCGCCACCGTTGCCTTAAACGGCCCGCTTTCCATGCTTACAAAACATCTGCTCATGTTTGAGCCTACTGTGATACATATGGTGCCCATGGTTGCCAAGGCCCTTTACAATAAGATAGCGCTTATGGCTGAGCAGGACAGCGAGCTTACGGCAAAGGATCTTATTCATCGTGTATACGGAAAGAATCTGAAAAGGCTTGTCTGCGGCGGCGGTGGTCTGGCTGCGGATCTTGCCCTTAAATATGTGGACGCCGGCATCATGATAGGCCAGGGATACGGAATGTCGGAATGCTCGCCTCTTATCTCGTCGCCGGATTATGGCAGGCCCGATAAGGTGACTACTGCAGGAAAAGTGGTAAAGCGTTGTGAAGTAAGGGTTAAAGACGGGGAGATACAGGTAAAGAGCCCTTCTGTGATGAAGGGATATTATAATGAGCCGGAGCTTACCGCAGAGGCATTTACCGAGGACGGGTGGCTTAAGACCGGAGATGCGGGTTATGTGGATGAAGAAGGCTTCATCAATCTTACGGGCCGCATAAAGAACCTGATAGTGCTCAGCAACGGTGAGAATGTGGCGCCCGAGGAACTTGAGGGTCTCTTTGCCGTTGAGCCTCTTGTGCAGGAAATAGTGGTATTCGGAGACGATGACGTGCTGCAGTGCGAGATATATCCGGATTTTAAATATGCGGAAAGCATAGGCGCAGAGGATGTGCACGCCGAGCTTGAAAATGTTGTAAAGCGTATAAATGAGGGATTGCCGAATTACAAGAGGATACTGAGGACCTCGATGCGTAAAGTTCCTTTCTTAAAGACCAGCTCAAAGAAGATAATACGTAAGGAATTTGATAAGGAAAGGGCTGCAAGAAAGAAAAACGGCATAGAGGCGAAGCTCCCTAAGACGGAAGACCAGAAGCAGATATACGATGCCTGCGTGCACTGCCTGGCGCATAAGAATTTCGGTATTGATACGGATCTCTTTGCCTGCGGCCTCGATTCCTTTGCCAGCGTGATGCTGATAACGGAGCTTCAAGACAAGTGCGGTCTTTCCATCACCCTTACGGAGCTTGTAAAGAACCCTACGGTAGAAAAGCTCGCGATCCTTAAGGAAGAGAAGAATGTCGACAACGGCGTGGATTACAGCATACGCGAGGTTTATCCCCTTACCAAGCTGCAGATGTATTTTGCTTACGTTATGAGAGGCAACACCACTTCAAATCTTCCCTTCTTCTTTAAGCTTGACGAAAAGATAGATATGGAGAGGATGAGGGATGCCATATATAAGCTCTTTGAGATCCATCCCGTATTAAATGATGTGATACAGCCCACGGAGATGGGAATGCTCGCAAACTTCCGTGATGACCACAGGGCTATAGATATAGAATTCATGTCCATGTCGGATGCGGAATGGGAGGAAAAGAGAAGGACCCTGCTGGTTCCTTTTATGTATACCAAGGGAGAGAAACTCTATCATTTTGGCTTATATGAGACTCCTTCCGCAAAATACATCCTCTTTGACGTGGCACATATCATCGGCGACGGCATGACCATGAACATCCTGCTTGAGGATCTGAGCAATCTCTACCTCGGCAGGGAAGTGAAGAAATCGGATTATACTTTTTATGAATATATTCTAGATGACTGCGACAGGGAAGAAAAGGGCATAAAGAACAGCTATGTCGCTTTCTATCAGGATCTCATCAAGGACTACAGGGTGGACAGGAGCATACTTGCAAAGAAGGACAGCTATGACCTTAACACCTCCCATAATGCGGTGTTAAGCGGTAAGTTTAAAAGCCTTGATACAAAGACCGTGCGCGGTTACTGCACCGAATACGGGGTTTCTGAAAATGCAGTGTTCCTTTCTGCCTTCAGCTATCTTGCAGGCGTATGGGGCATGGGTGATGATGTGGTGGTATCCAGCATACACAGCGGCCGTACGGACGGAAGATGGATGAGGCTTGCGGGATGTCTCTTTGTCACATATCTTTTCAGATACAGGAGAGTGCCCCATGAGAGCGTAAAGGATATGGTAAAGAGGAACGCGGATCAGATACTCCATACCATGGAATGCCCTATGCCTGTACAGCATAATGATGAGATGTTCATACAGTATCAGGGCGATATCCTTACCATACCCCAGATAGGCGGAGAGCCTGCGGAGTCACTGCATCTCCAGCTGGATTCATTGCCCTTCCATCTTATGATACACGCAAGGAACGGCGGATATGTATACGAGCTGCGTTACTGGGAGAACCGCTACGACAGGGAGATGCTTTCCGTATTTATGGAAGCAATGGACAATGTGATATTTGCCATGTCCGAGGAAAGATCTGCAAGAAGGCTTAAGTATCATATAAGTCCCAAGCTTTATCCCAGACATTTTACCGTTAAGGCGGGAAAGCTCAACGCATCTCTGGGACTGCCTGTCGCAAAGGGTGTGAGCGAAGATGCGGATGTTATGCCCTATATCCTTGATGAGCAGGGAAGGAAGAAGCCTTACGGTGCATGGGGAAGGCTTTATCTGCTGGATATCAAGACCTCCGATGACCTGGGGGCTATCGAGAGCGCTTATACCCCGGGAACCCTTTATGATACCGGTATAGAAGCGAGGATCACTCCGGCAGGTGAAGTGGAAGCCCTGTACCAGGCAGGAAGGATAGTGCTCCGCGAGACCCTTATGGGGAGATTTTTCCCGAATCTCTTTGAACTGGAGAAGCTCTGTTGTACCTTCCCCGGCATAAAAGAGACAAAGGCATATGTGGAATACGGTGAGAATAACGCATTTAATCTCGCTGTGGATGTAAAGGCTGATAAAGAGATAGATACGGAAGCACTGCAGGGCTTCGTGGCGGAGCGTATGGGCAAGCATATGGCGCCCGCGGCTGTGAAGGTAGTGTAAAAAATATAATAATTTTAGTGACAGAAAAAAATAAAAATTCCCCCTTGCAATTTATTTTTTTCTGTCGTATAATTGCGTTTGCTGTGACATGATAGCTGAGATGCGTAAGGTTGCTGCAGCACCGAAAGAATAAGGAGCATGCAGGTTTTTACGCGGAGCGAATGTCGATGACGGGCTTAAAAGCCCGCAAAAATATTGACGACAAGTCACTGTACATACAGGGAACCGTCCGGGAGACCGGAAACGACGCGTGGTTCTGCGTCTTTTTTAAAGAGAGTGCAGGACACACACGGGAGAGTGGAAAGGGAAATGCCCTGACCCAAGTTGTACAGTCGCCGCTTGTATAATCAGAGAGGAGACTTTTTTTATGCAGACAAACCAGAGAATGAGAGTGATCTTAAAGGCTTATGATCATCAGCTGATCGATTCGGCCGCTAAGAAGATCATCGACACAGTGAAGAAGAACGGTGGAGCAGTAAGCGGTCCCGTGCCTCTTCCTACAAAGAAAGAAGTTGTCACGATACTGCGTGCGGTCCACAAATATAAGGATTCCAGAGAGCAGTTCGAGCAGAGAACCCACAAGAGGCTCATCGACGTGATCAACCCTTCATCAAAGATCACCGAGTCCTTAAGGAAGATGGATCTTCCCGCAGGTGTGTACGTAGAGATCAAGATGAAATAATAAAGCTTTATACCGCTTCCTTAAAGGAAAGACGGATGAAGAAATATAAACAAACCTCTGCAGGCTTTATGTACTTTGCTCCTGAGAAGGATGCGCTGTACCGCTTTAGCAGAATCAGAAAGAGAGGTAATCTGAAGAATGAAGAAAGCAATACTGGCAACAAAGATCGGCATGACACAGATCTTTAACGAAGACGGGGCACTGATCCCGGTTACTGTCTTAAAGGCAGGCCCCTGTGTGGTAACACAGGTGAAGACACCTGAGAATGACGGCTACAGCGCTGTACAGGTAGGCTTCGGCGATGCAAAGGAAAGGATCATCAACAGGGACAAGGGCGGCAAGAAGGAAGTGATCCACCGCCACGGCGTAAACAAAGCCGGCCAGGGACTTTTCAAGAAAGTCGGCGTTCCTGTTAAGAGATATCTCAGGGAGTTCAGATTTGAAAACTGTGACGAATATGCTCCCGCTCAGGAGATAAAGGTTGATATCTTCGCTGCAGGTGATAAAGTGGATGCTTCCGCGATCTCACGAGGCAAGGGTTATCAGGGCGCGATCAAGCGTCACGGACAGTCCAGAGGACCTATGATGCACGGTTCAAAGTACCACAGACATGCAGGTTCCAACGGTTCCTGTTCAACTCCCAGCCGTGTATTCAAGGGCAAGCACATGCCCGGACACATGGGCTCGGTAGAGGTAACAGTAAAGAATCTTGAAGTTGTAAGAGTTGATGCTGATAAGGATCTTCTCCTTGTAAAGGGTGCCGTACCCGGAGCAAAGAAGGCTCTCATCACCATCAAAGAGACAATCAAGGCAGAAGCTTAAGCGAAAGGAGGAGATCTTACAATGGCTACAGTATCTGTTGTAAACATGGAAGGTAAGGAAGTAGGCACGATCGACTTAAGCGATGCGGTTTTCGGTGCAGAGATAAACGAACATCTGGTACATCTCGCGGTCGTGCAGCAGCTTGCAAATAACAGGCAGGGCACACAGAAGGCAAAGACAAGAGCTGAGGTATCCGGAGGCGGAAAGAAGCCCTGGAGACAGAAGGGAACAGGCCATGCAAGGCAGGGTTCCATCAGGGCTCCCCAGTGGAAGGGTGGCGGAGTTGTATTCGCTCCCGTTCCCAGAGATTACACCCTTAAGATGAACAAGAAGGAAAAGAGAGCAGCGATCAGATCCGCTCTTTCCGACAAGCTTGCAAACGAAAAGCTCATCGTAGTGGACGAGCTTAAGATGGACGAGATAAAGACAAAGAAATTTGCCGAGGTTCTCGGAAACATCAAGGCTAATAAGGCTCTCGTGGTACTTAAGGAGAATGATAAGAATGTCGTATGCTCGGCAAGGAATATAGAGGGCACAAAGCTCGCTCTTCCCGAGACCATAAATGTGTATGACATCATGAAGGCCGGCACTCTTGTTCTTACAAAGGATGCGGCAGAGAAGATCCAGGAGGTGTACGCATAATGGCTGATATAAAATATTACGACGTCATCTTAAAGCCGCTTGTAACCGAGAAGAGCATGAGCGGTATGGCAGATAAGAAATATACATTCCTTGTAAATCCCGAGGCTAACAAGAGCCAGGTAAAGGAAGCCGTTGAGAAGATGTTTGAAGGCACAAAGGTTGCCAAGGTTAATACCATAAACATGGACGGCAAGAATAAGAGGCGCGGAATGGTGACCGGTAAGACAGCAAAGAGAAAGAAGGCTATCGTCACCCTTACCGAGGACAGCAAGGACATAGAGATCTTTGCAGGTCTGTAAGCCTTAAGAATAAACACAGAAAAGTGCGATAATAAACATAAAGAAAGGGAGAACTTAAGATGGGAATTAAGACATATAACCCATATACACCGTCAAGAAGAAACATGACGGGCTCCGACTTCTCGGAAATCACTAAGAAGACTCCTGAAAAGAGCCTCATAGCTTCCAAGAGAAAGAATGCCGGAAGAAACAATCAGGGAAAGATAACAGTTCGTCATCACGGCGGCGGAAACAGACAGAAGTACAGGATCATAGATTTTAAGAGAACCAAGGACGGCATACCTGCAAAGGTAGTGGGAATCGAATACGATCCCAACAGAACCGCAAATATAGCGCTCATCTGCTATGAAGACGGTGAAAAGTCCTACATACTCGCTCCTGAAGGACTTCAGGTAGGGGCAAAGATCATGAACGGAAAGGATGCGGAAGTACGTACAGGTAACTGCCTTCCCCTTTCAGAGATCCCCATCGGTACCATGGTCCACAATATCGAGCTTATGCCCGGCAGAGGTGGACAGATGGTAAGAGCTGCAGGCGGCAGCGCACAGCTCATGGCTAAGGAAGGAAAGTTCGCAACACTGCGTCTTCCCTCCGGCGAGATGAGAATGGTTCCCATCGAGTGCCGCGCAACTGTCGGTGTACTCGGAAACGGCGACCACAACCTTATCAATTACGGTAAGGCAGGACGCAAGCGCCACATGGGCATCCGTCCTACTGTCAGAGGTTCCGTAATGAACCCCAATGACCATCCTCACGGCGGTGGTGAAGGTAAGACCGGTATCGGTCGTCCCGGCCCTGTGACACCCTGGGGCAAGCCTGCTCTCGGTCTTAAGACAAGAAAGGCTAAGAAGCATTCCAACAAGCTGATCGTAAGACGCCGCAACGGCAGAGCGATCAAGTGATCAGGATAGAAAACAGGAGGCAAAGAAATGGCAAGATCATTAAAGAAAGGCCCTTTTGCAGATCAGAGCTTACTCAAGGCAGTTGATGCCATGAATGCATCGGGCAAGAAGCAGGCGATCAAGACCTGGTCACGCCGCTCCACAATCTTCCCTTCATTTGTGGGACTTACGATTGCGGTTTATGACGGACGCAAGCATGTGCCTGTATATGTAACAGAAGATATGGTCGGACATAAGCTCGGTGAGTTCGTTCCGACAAGAACCTTCCGCGGACACAAGGCGGAAGATAAGAAGTCGAACGTAGGTTAAGGAGGGCAGGATAAACTATGGCTAAAGGACATAGATCTCAGTATAAGAGAGAGAGAAATTCGCAAAAAGATACAAGGCCCTCTGCAAAGCTTTCCTATGCAAGGGTTTCCGTGCAGAAAGCATGTTTCGTGCTTGATGCGATAAGAGGCAAGGATGTTACCACAGCAAAGGCTATACTTGAATACAATCCCAGATATGCCTCATCCATCATCAAGAAGCTTCTTGATTCCGCGATCGCAAATGCCGAGAACAACAACGGCATGGACGCTGACAGCCTCTATGTGGCTGAGTGCTATGCGAACAAGGGACCTACCATGAAGAGGATCCATCCCAGAGCACAGGGCAGGGCTTACAGGATCGAGAAGAGAATGAGCCACATCACTATAGTTCTTGATGAGAAAGGAGCAGAGTAAATATGGGACAGAAAGTTAATCCTCATGGCCTCCGCGTAGGCATTATCAAGGATTGGGATTCCAGATGGTACAGCGAGAAGGAGTTCGCTGATTTCCTGGTAGAGGATCACAAGATCCGTGAGTATCTCAAGAAGAAGCTCTACTCTGCAGGTATCTCAAAGATAGAGATCTCCCGTAAGGGTGACAAGGCTGAGGTTGTGGTATACACACAGAAGCCCGGCGTTGTTATCGGAAAGGGCGGAGCAGGAATCGAGGCAACAAAGAAGGCTCTCCAGAAGTACATCGGAAGACAGAATATCTCCCTTGATGTACAGGAAGTTAAGAAGCCGGATGCAGATGCACAGCTTGTTGCAGAGAACATCGCTTCACAGCTTGAAAACCGTATATCCTTCAGACGTGCGGTAAAGAGCTGCATGACAAGGACAATGAAGAAGGATAACCGCGGCAATTCCATCACAGGCGCTCTTGGTATCAAGGCCTGCGTTTCCGGAAGACTTGGCGGTGCTGATATAGCAAGAAGCGAATTCTACAGTGAGGGTACTATCCCTCTGCAGACACTTCGTGCAGATATCGATTACGGTTTTGCAGAAGCTGACACAACCTACGGTAAGATAGGCGTGAAGGTTTGGATCTACAAGGGTGAGGTTCTTCCTTCAAAGACAAATAAGGGAAGCGCTCAGGCTTCAAACGGAAGGGAGTGACGCGAAGATGTTAATGCCTAAGAGAGTAAAGCGCCGCAAGCAGTTCCGCGGCACCATGGCCGGCAAGGCTATGAGAGGTAACAGGATAACCTACGGTGAGTATGGCCTTGTGGCTACAGAGCCGTGCTGGATAAAGTCAAATCAGATAGAGGCTGCCCGTATAGCTATGACACGTTACACAAAGAGAGGCGGTCATGTATGGATAAAGATATTCCCTGATAAGCCGGTAACAACAAAGCCTGCTGAGACCCGAATGGGTTCAGGAAAGGGAAGTCTTGAGTACTGGGTAGCTGTAGTAAAGCCGGGACGCGTTCTCTATGAGATCGGCGGAATCCCCGAGGAGACCGCAAAAGAGGCACTCCGCCTTGCATCTCACAAGCTTCCCTGCAAATGCAAGATCATTTCCAAAGCTGATCTTGATGCGATCGTAGACGGAGGTGCATCCGATGAAAAATAAAGATTATGTTAAAGAACTTGAAGGCAAGACCAAAGATGAATTAAGCAATGCTCTTGTTGATGCAAAGAAAGAGCTTTTCAACCTCAGGTTCCGTAATGCGACAAATCAGCTCGACAACACCGCAGAGATAAAGGCAGCAAGAAGAAACATCGCCCGCATCCAGACAGTGCTGAGCGTGAAGCAGAGAGCGGAAGCTTAAGAGAGGAGAAACATCGTGGAAGAAAGAAATCTTAGAAAAACTCGTACCGGCAAGGTAGTAAGCGACAAGATGGAAAAGACCATCACCGTGGCTGTTGAAGACCACGTAAAGCATCCTCTTTACGGAAAGATCGTAAAGAAGACCTATAAGCTTAAGGCTCATGACGAGAATAACGAAGCTCATATCGGTGATACCGTAAAGGTTGCAGAGACAAGACCCCTCTCCAAGGATAAGAGATGGAGACTTGTGAGCATCGTTGAGAAGGCGAAGTAATCTTTAAAGATTCGGAAGGAGAATAGATCATGGTACAACAGGAAAGCAGGCTGGTGGTCGCAGACAATACCGGCGCAAAAGAGCTCCTCTGCATCCGTGTTTCCGGCGGATCGACCAGGAGGTATGCCGAGATAGGTGATGTGATCGTTGCTTCGGTCAAGGATGCAACACCCGGAGGCGTAGTTAAGAAGGGTGATGTTGTAAAAGCTGTCGTTGTACGTTCCGTAAAGGGCGCACACAGAAAAGACGGATCCTATATAAAGTTTGATGAGAATGCGGCAGTCATCATAAAGGATGACCTCACACCGCGCGGAACCCGTATTTTCGGGCCGGTAGCAAGGGAGCTTCGTGAGAAGCACTTCATGAAGATCGTTTCCCTGGCTCCGGAAGTATTATAAGGAGGATACGGCAATGACAAAGATTAAGGTTGGCGATACCGTTAGAGTTATCGCAGGCGATACAGAAAAGGGAAAAGGTCAGGAAGGCAAGGTCCTTAAGATCGACCATGAGAAGGGAAGAGTTCTCGTGGAAGGCATCAATAAGGTCACAAAGCATATGAAGCCTTCAGCAACGAACCAGACGGGCGGCATTGTTGAAAAAGAAGCTCCTATCGATATTTCCAATGTCATGTATGTGGACAAGAAGGGCAATCCCACAAGGATAGGCTTCAAGGTTGTGGACGGTAAGAAAGTCCGCTTCGCAAAATCCACCGGCGATGTGATCGATTAAGGGAGGAATGTAAAGTGAGCAGATTAAAAGATCAGTATAAGAGCGAGATCATGGATGCCATGCAGAAGAAGTTCGGTTATAAGAACGTCATGGAGATCCCCAAGATCGAGAAGATCGTCATAAACATGGGCGTAGGTGAGGCAAAGGATAATGCCAAGGCCCTGGAAGGCGCAGTAGCTGATATGGAAACTATCACCGGCCAGAAGGCAGTGATAACAAAGGCTAAGAAGTCCATCGCAAACTTCAAGATCCGTGAAGGCCTTGCGATCGGCTGCAAGACAACACTCAGAGGCGAGAAGATGTACGAATTCCTTGACAGGCTCGTTAATCTTGCTCTTCCCCGTGTGCGTGACTTCAGAGGTGTAAACCCTAACAGCTTTGACGGAAGAGGAAATTATGCTCTCGGTATCAAAGAGCAGATAATCTTCCCTGAGATAGAATACGACAAGGTCGACAAGGTTCGCGGTATGGATATCATAATCGTTACCACTGCAAAGACCGACGAGGAAGCAAGAGAGTTACTGAGGCTGTTCAATATGCCTTTCGAGAAGTAAGGCTTACAGCCCGCAATTAAGGAGGAATTTTTCATGGCTAAAATGTCAATGAAGGTTAAACAAGCTCGCAAACCTAAGTTCTCAACCAGAGCATATACACGTTGCAGAATATGCGGCAGACCGCATTCCGTTCTTAAGAAATACGGTATCTGCAGGATATGCTTCCGTGAACTCGCAAGCAACGGTGAGATCCCGGGCGTTAAGAAAGCAAGCTGGTAAAGAAGGAGGACAAAAAGATGACAATGAGTGATCCCATCGCGGATATGCTTACAAGAATCCGCAATGCTAATACTGCAAAGCATGATACCGTTGACGTTCCTTCGTCAAAGATGAAGCTTGCGATAGCAAAGATCCTTTTAGACGAGGGATATATAAAGAAATATGATGTGATACAGGAAGGCGGCTTTGACGTTATCCACATCGCATTAAAGTACGGTTCAGACAAGAACGACAGAGTGCTCACAGGTATCAAGAGGATATCAAAGCCCGGTCTTCGTGTTTATGCCGGCAAGGACGAGATACCCAGGGTATTGGGTGGCTTAGGTGTAGCTATCCTTTCAACAAACCAGGGTGTTATCACCGATAAGGAAGCAAGACAGAAGGGTGTCGGCGGAGAAGTGCTGGCATTCATATGGTAATCAGGTTTATCAAATAATATCAGGAGGTACGGGCATGTCACGTATAGGAAAAATGCCAATCGCAATACCTGCCGGAGTTACGGTAAGCATTGCAGAAAATAACAAAGTGACTGTAAAGGGACCTAAGGGTACCCTTGAGAGAGTTCTTCCCGCTGAGATGGAGATCAAGCAGGAAGGTGCGGAGATCACGGTTTCAAGACCTAACGATCTTAAGAAAATGAGATCTCTCCACGGTCTTACAAGAACGCTCATAAGCAACATGGTTACGGGCGTTACCGATGGTTTCGAGAAGAAGCTTGAAGTAAACGGCGTAGGCTACAGAGCTGCAAAGCAGGGCAAGAAGCTTACCCTTACATTAGGATATTCACATCCCGTTGAGATGGAGGATCCCGAAGGCATTGAGACAGTTGTTGAAGGCCAGAATCTTATCATCGTCAAGGGCTGTGACAAAGAAAAGGTTGGTCAGTTTGCGGCTGAGATCAGGGATAAGAGAAGACCTGAGCCTTACAAGGGCAAAGGTATCAAGTATGCTGATGAGACCATCAGACGCAAAGTCGGCAAGACCGGTAAGAAATAAGGGAGGGCGAGAAAAATGGTCAGCAAAGAATCAAGACAGAAGATCCGCGTTAAGAAGCATGAGAGGCTTCGTAACCGTTACAGCGGCACTGCAAACAGACCCCGCCTCTCCGTATTCCGCAGCAACATGCATATGTATGCTCAGGTGATCGATGATGAAGCAGGCAAGACGATCTGCGCAGCATCAACGGTTGAGAAGGATGCAAAGTCCGAGCTTGAGAAGACAAATGATACCGAGGCAGCTGCTTATGTTGGAAAGCTCATTGCAAAGAGAGCAATGGATGCAGGCATAAAGGAAGTTGTGTTTGACAGAGGCGGCTATCTTTATCACGGCAAAGTAAAGGCGCTTGCAGATGCGGCCAGAGAAGCCGGATTAGAATTCTAAGGAAGGGGAATTACGATGAGAAACGAGATAATCGATGCAAGCGGACTTGAGTTAAACGATAAGTTAGTCTCCATCAAGCGTGTCACAAAGGTTGTTAAGGGCGGACGTCACATGAGATTTTCAGCTCTTGTGGTAGTAGGCGACGGCAACGGGCATGTGGGCGCAGGAATCGGCAAGGCTGCCGAGATTCCCGAGGCTATAAGAAAGGGCAAAGAGGATGCAACAAAGCATCTCGTAACAGTTGCCAGAGATGAAAATGACAGCATCACACATGACCAGATAGGTAAGTACGGCTCTTCAGTTCTTCTTATGAAGAGGGCTCCCCAGGGTACCGGTGTCATCGCGGGTGGTCCCGCGCGTATCGTCTGCGACATGGCAGGCATAAAGAACATCCGTACCAAGTCCTTAGGTTCAAACAATAAGCAGAACGTCGTACAGGCGGCTATCGCAGGGCTTGCAGGCTTAAAGAGCCCTGAGGAAGTTGCACAGAAGCGCGGCAAGTCCGTTGGCGATATCAGAGCGTAAGGCTCTCTACCAGGAGGTTTAGAGAAATGGCAGATAAGACATTAAAGATTACTTTGGTAAAGTCTCCCATAGGTGCGGTTCCCAAGCACAGAAGGACAGTCGAGGCCATGGGGCTTACAAAGATGCACAAGACTGTCACTCTTCCGGATAACGAGGCCACCAGAGGGCAGATTCAGCAGATAGGCTATATGCTTAAAGTGGAAGAGGCTTAAGGAGGATTAACAAATGGAATTATCTAATTTAAGACCCGCAGCAGGTTCCGTACACAGCGACAATTTCAGAAGAGGCCGCGGACACGGATCCGGAAACGGAAAGACTGCAGGTAAGGGTCATAAAGGACAGAAGGCACGTTCCGGAGCACCCAGGATAGGTTTCGAAGGTGGTCAGATGCCCCTTTACAGACGTATCCCCAAGAGGGGCTTCAAGAACAGGAATACCCAGGAGATCGTTGCTATCAATGTGGACCGTCTCGAGGTATTTGACAACGGAGCAGAGGTTACTGTAGAATCCTTACTGCAGAAGGGCGTTATCAAAGACGCAGCTGACGGCGTAAAGATCCTTGGAAACGGAGAGCTTACAAAGAAGCTCACCGTTAAGGTAAACGCATTCAGCGCTTCGGCAAAGGAAAAAATTGAAAAGGCAGGCGGCAGCGCTGAGGTGGTTTAATGTTTAAGACTGTTGTAAATGCATTTAAGATACCTGATATACGCAAACGTATCTTTTATACTTTTCTTGCACTTGTGATAGTAAGGCTCGGAAGCCAGATTCCTGTTCCGGGAACGAACAGGGATTACTTTGCACAGTGGTTTGCGCAGCAGAGCTCTGATGCCTTCAGTTTCTTTGATGCTTTTACCGGCGGCTCCTTTACGAGCATGTCGATATTTGCTCTCGGCATTACGCCGTACATTATGGCATCCATCGTGGTGCAGATGCTTACCATAGCGATTCCCGCTCTCGAAGAGATGAGCAGGGAAGAGGATGGCCACAGAAAGCTTTCCGAAGTTACGAGATATTCGACCATCGGCCTTGCAGTGCTTGAGGCACTCGGCATGGCAGTTGGCTTCGGAAGAGACGGACTGCTTGAGCAGTACAATGCCATAAACGTTATCAGCGTAATGGCAGCCCTCACCGCAGGTACGGCTTTCGTAATGTGGCTTGGAGAGCAGATAACTGAGAAAGGAATAGGAAACGGAAGTTCCATCATCCTTCTCTTCAACATCACCGCAAGGATACCCAGTGATGTAACCGGGCTTTTCGCACAGTTTGTGACCACTGCTTCCAATCTGGGAAGAGCGATACTCGCAGCTGTGATAATCATCGGCGTTATACTTACTACCATTGTTCTCACAATATTACTTAATGATGCCGTAAGAAAGATCCCCGTTCATTACAACGGCAGGAGCAATCAGAGCAGGATAGCTGCTACGGGAAATACAAACAGCATACCGCTTAAGGTCAATACCTCCGGTGTTATGCCTGTCATCTTCGCTTCATCCCTGATGGAGTTCCCGGTTGTCATCGCAACGCTCTTCGGAAAGACACCCACCACAGGATTCTGGGGCGGACTGTTCAAACTCCTTCAGAGCAATTACTGGTTTGACAAAGAGCAGCCTGTATATACTTTGGGCGTAGTGCTTTATATCGTACTTGTTGTCTTCTTCGCTTACTTCTATACGGCTATCACCTTCAATCCGGTGATCATCTCCGATAATCTGAAGAAGCGCGGAGGCTTTATCCCGGGCGTGCGTCCCGGCCGTTCCACAACCGAGTATCTTAACAGCATACTCAGGTATATAATCTTTATCGGAGCTATCGGTCTTTTCATCGTTGTTGCGATACCCATCGTATTCAACGGTATCTTCGGAGCTAATGTAACCTTCGGAGGAACCAGCCTTATCATTATCGTAAGCGTTGTGATCGAGGCGATACATCAGGTTGAGACCATGATGGTTGAGAGGAATTACAAAGGCTTCCTCAATTCATGATAAAGATAATGATCGTTGATTAAACACCATGTACCGCTTGCGGTGCATGGTGTGCTTTCGGTTTTGACACTTAATGCATTTTTTCAGGAGGATGAGCTGGTATGAAGTTAGTCATGTTAGGCGCTCCCGGCGCCGGAAAAGGCACACAGGCAAATATGATAGCCGAGAAATACGGTATACCCCACATTTCAACGGGTGATATCTTCAGGGCTAACATAAAAGAAGGCACCGATCTCGGTAAAGAAGCAAAGAGCTATATGGACAAGGGCGAGCTTGTACCCGATGAGCTCACCGTACGTCTCCTTCTTGACAGGGTATCAAAGGATGACTGCAAAGATGGTTATGTACTGGACGGCTTCCCCAGAACCATTCCCCAGGCGGAGGTTCTTGAGAAGGAACTTGAAAAGAACGGGGACAGGATTGATAAAGCTGTCAATGTTGATGTTCCCGATGAGAATATCGTTAACAGGATGTCGGGAAGACGCGCATGCCTTAAGTGCGGTGCCACATATCACATCGTTCACATTCCGCCCAGGAAAGAAGGCATATGCGATAATTGCGGATCCGAGCTGGTACAGCGTGACGATGATAAAGAAGAAACAGTAAAGAACAGGCTTAAGGTTTATCATGAACAGACCGCACCTCTCATCGAATTCTACTCATCAAGAAATGTACTTGAGACGGTTGACGGCACGAAGCCTTCAGAGGATGTATTTGCAAATATCTGCAGCATTCTCGGCTGACAGAAAGAAGGAAAAAAGCAATGGCTATTTCGATCAAATCGGCAAGAGAGATTGAGCTGATGCGTGAATCGAACCGTATGCTCGGTGAGATGCACAATGAGCTGGCAAAGCTTATAAAGCCCGGGGTATCAACTTTGGATCTCGACAGGGCTGCAGCTGCTTTCATTAAAGATTGCGGATGCGTTTCGAATTTTCTGAATTATGACGGATATCCCGCGAATATCTGCACATCCGTAAACGAGGAAGTGGTTCACGGGATACCCAGTAAGGAAAGAATACTTAAAGAAGGTGATATCATTTCGATAGATGCCGGAATGATATATAAGGGTTATCATTCCGATGCCGCAAGGACATACGGCGTTGGCAGGATATCCGAAGAGCTCACAAAGCTCATCGATGAGACAAGGAACAGTTTTTTTGAAGGAATAAAGCATGCTGTAGCCGGAAATCATCTTTATGAGATATCGAATGCGATAGCCGATTATATTGAACCCTTCGGTTTCGGCATAGTCCGTGATCTTGTGGGACACGGCGTGGGAACTTCACTTCACGAGGAACCCCAGATACCGAATTTCCACATGAACAGGAAGGGACCGATGTTAAGGGCAGGCATGACGCTTGCCATCGAGCCCATGATAGCATTAGGCAGGGGCGATGTAGACTGGAAAGAGGATGACTGGACAGTAGTGACCCAGGACAGGAGTCCTGCTGCTCACTATGAAAATACAATACTTATTACGGACGGAGAGCCGGAAATACTCTCCCTTGTTGATTGATTTAGGAGGATCAGGGATTTATGTCAAAGTCGGATGTGATTGAGATCGAAGGCACGGTAACAGAAAAGCTGCCCAATACCATGTTCAGGGTAAAGCTTGAGAACGGGCATGAGGTACTTGCTGTTATCAGCGGGAAACTCAGACAGAATTTCATCAAGATACTTCCCGGTGATACTGTTACGCTGGAGCTTTCACCTTACGATCTTTCAAAGGGTCGTATCATCTGGAGAAATAAATAAAAATTTATCCTTGATTATCTGAACTTGCTGTAGTATACTAGAGAGCGGACTTTTCTGAAAGGAGGTAGCATTATGAAGGTAAGATCGTCAGTAAAGCCTATCTGTGACAAATGCAAAGTCATCAAGAGGAAAGGGAAGATCATGATAATCTGTGAGAATCCCAAGCACAAGCAGAGACAGGGCTGATAAGCTTTAGTTTTTGCACGTAATCGTAAGGCGGCTGCGGTCATCCTTCCGTCAAAGGATGAACCGGTCAAATATAAATGTGAGGCGTATTTATGGTGGCGCCGTGCATTTACGGCTGATATCCGGAACAGCCCGGAACAAAGTATCCATAGGATACCGGCATCTGTGAAGAGAGGTAAAGCACCGTATCCCCGGTGAAATATATCTCTGTTAAAGAAGCCCAGTCAGCTGGTAACTGTTAACAGCATTTCCTGTACCATATCCCGCATGGGGCAAAAGGCCTTCCGGGAAAGGAAAAGCTCACCAGGTTTTTTTTATGGAGGAAAAACAAAATGGCTCGTATTGCAGGAATCGACCTGCCCAGAGACAAGCGCGTTGAGATAGGTCTTACCTATATCTACGGTATCGGCAGGAAGAGCGCATCCAAGATCCTTGAGGAGTCAGGCGTAAGCCCTGATACCCGCTGCAGGGATCTGACAGACGATGAAGTAAAGGCTATCAGTGAAGTGATAGACAAGAACATGCTGGTAGAAGGTGATCTCAGAAGAGAAGTAGCGCTTAACATCAAGCGTCTCCAGGAGATCGGATGCTACCGCGGTGTCCGTCACAGGAAGGGTCTTCCCGTAAGAGGACAGAAGACCAAGACAAATGCCCGCACAAGAAAGGGTCCCAAGAAGACCGTAGCAGGCAAGAAGAAGTAATCATAGAGCATATAATCAATCAGATAAAGAAAGTAGGTTAGTTTAAAATGGCAGCAAATAATGCATCAGCTAAAAAGAGCAAAGCAAAGCGTGTCAAGAAAAACGTTGAACACGGACAGGCTCATATCCAGGCTTCCTTCAACAATACCATCGTGACTCTCACGGATGCTGAAGGAAACGCACTTTCCTGGGCTTCTGCGGGCGGTCTTGGTTTCAGAGGTTCAAAGAAATCTACTCCCTATGCAGCCCAGATGGCAGCAGAGACAGCTACAAAAGCTGCTCTCATTCACGGTTTAAAGACCGTTGACGTATTTGTAAAGGGACCCGGCTCGGGAAGAGAGGCGGCTATACGTGCCCTTGCGGCAAACGGCCTTCAGGTTACCAGCATCCGCGACGTGACGCCGGTTCCTCACAATGGCTGCCGTCCGCCTAAGAGACGCCGCGTATAATCTTTTTATTATTCATTTGGAGGAAAAATAAATGGCAATCAACAGAGTTCCTGTATTAAAGAGATGCAGAGCTTTAGGTCTTGATCCTGCATACCTTGGCGTCGAGAAATATACTCATACAAATGAGTGGCACAAGGAAGTTGACGGAAGCAAGAAGAATATCAACAAGAGGCTTGACAGACGTGTGAATGAATCCATCCGTAACCCCAGAGGCGGCAGGAAGGTTTCCGAATACGGCTTGCAGCTCAAAGAGAAGCAGAAGGCAAAGTTCATCTATGGTGTTCTTGAGAAGCCTTTCCGTAACTACTACGAGAAGGCTGACCGCATGAAGGGCATGACAGGTGACAACCTTATGAGACTTCTTGAGTCCAGGCTTGACAGTGTGGTATTCCGTATGGGCTTTGCACGTACAAGAAGAGAGGCACGTCAGGTAGTGACTCATAAGCATGTGCTTGTGAACGGACGCAAGATCAATATCCCTTCATACCAGATAAAGGCAGGGGACGTTATCGAGCTCACAGAGAAGGCAAGAGGCCTTCAGAGATATAAGGATGTCCTTGAAGTAACATCCGGCAGGACCGTTCCCGAGTGGATGGAAGTGGATTATGAAGCAAAGAAGGGAACGATCAGGGAGCTTCCCGCAAGAGACGCTATAGATGTTCCCGTAAACGAGATGCTTATCGTCGAGCTTTATTCCAAATAATAGAGCAGCTGTTTCGTAGACAACTTTCAGCCATAAGGAGGGTAATTAATGTTAGAATTTGATTTTGACAGCCCGAACATCGAGGTAGCAACGATCTCGGAGGATAAGAAGTACGGAAAGTTCGTAGTGGAGCCCCTTGAGAGAGGATACGGCATCACTCTTGGCAATTCCTTAAGAAGGATAATGCTTGCATCTCTTCCCGGAGCTGCAGTAAGCCAGATAAAGATCGACGGCGTGCTTCATGAGTTTTCCGCCATCCCCGGAGTTAAAGAGGATGTGACAGAGATCGTGATGAACGTTAAGTCCTTAGCTATCCGTGATGACAGCGAAAATGATGAGCCCAAGAAGGCACATATCAATTTCGAAGGCACAGGAGTTATAAAGGCTTCTGATATCAAGATTGACGATCCTGATGTGACTATCATAAACAAGGATCAGGTTATAGCGACCCTTTCAGGCAAGGATGCAAGATTTGAAATGGATCTTGTGATCACAAAGGGACGCGGATATATAAGCGCTGACAGGAACAAGAGAGATGATCTTCCCATCGGCTCCATCGCCGTGGATTCCATCTACACTCCTGTAGAGCGTGTGAACATGAATGTGGAGAATACCCGTGTGGGTCAGGTTACGGACTACGACAAGCTTACGCTTGAAGTATTCACGAACGGGACCATACATCCCGATGAGGCAGTCAGCCTTGCGGCAAAGGTGCTCAGCGAGCACTTAAAGCTCTTCATCAATCTTTCCGACAAGGGCAAGCAGGCTCAGGTTCTCGTTAACGAATCCGAGGGCACACAGAAGAGCTCCTCATCCATTTCCATAGATGAGCTTGAACTTTCCGTAAGGAGCTACAACTGCTTAAAGCGCGCCGGCATCAATACTGTTGATGAGCTTCTCATGAAGACTTCCGACGAGATGATGAAGGTGAGAAATCTCGGCAAGAAGTCCCTTGATGAGGTGCTTGCAAAGCTCAAGGAGAAGAATCTCCACTTAAAGGACGAGATAGTTTAAGAAACTTAAGGTACGTGACGATAAGACCAAAAGGCACGCCACGGAGTAGTACCGGAAGCAGTTCATACCGGTATGCAGATCAAGGGCAGGTAAGTCCATAAAGGCGCAGCCCGGAAAGAAGGAAAAATGGCAAAATACAGAAAGCTCGGAAAAACATCCGATCAGAGAAAGGCTCTTTTACGTAACCAGGTGACAATGCTTATATTAAACGGCAAGATCACCACCACCGAAGCAAGGGCAAAGGAGATCAGAAAGATTGCTGAAAGCCTTATCGCACTTGCAGTAAAGGAAAAGGATAATTTCGAAACCGTTACCGTTAAGGCAAAGGTTCCCCAGAAGGATGCCGAAGGCAGACGCGTAAAGGAAGTTAAGGACGGTAAGAAGGTTACTGTATACGAGATGGTCGACAAGGAGATCAAGAAGGACAATCCTTCAAGGCTTCATGCAAGACGTCAGATGTTAAAGGTTCTTTACGGTGTTACGGAAGTTAATTCCGAGAACACAAACCAGAGAAAGGGCCGCAAGAAGGTAGATCTTACATCAAAGATGTTTGATGAGATCGCACCCAAGTATGCAGACCGCCAGGGTGGTTTCACCAGGATCGTTAAGGTGGGTCCCCGTAAGGGCGACGCTGCCATGATGGTCATCATAGAGCTGGTATAAGTCTTATAGTAAGCGACATTAGAAATTGCGATCCCCGCAGCATCAAAATGCTGGCACATATGGCTTTTGATGCTGCGAAAACGCAATTACTTTTGTCGCTTCCTATAAAAGAGTGCGCAGACACTGAAAACACTTAGAATTTAGGCTCCTTTCCGGGGATATGTGTCCGCGGGAAGGAGCTTTTGTTAAGTAAAGAAATAATGGATATCGTAGAAATAAACAGTCTTACATTTGATTATATCCGCAGGGATGAGGAAGGTAATGTGGAAGGCATCACCACAGCGGTGGATGACCTTACGCTTTCCGTAAAGCCCGGGGAATTTATTGCCGTACTCGGACATAACGGGTCCGGCAAATCTACTATGGCCAGACATATAAATGCAATGCTTATGCCCACGGAAGGAAATGTGCTTGTAAAGGGCATGAATACAAGGAACAGTGAAAAGCATCTGGATATCAGGAAATGTGCAGGTATGGTATTTCAGAATCCCGATAATCAGATAGTCGGACAGCTTGTGGAAGAGGATGTGGCATTCGGTCCTGAGAATCTCGGTGTACCGGCTGATGAGATACGTGCAAGGGTTGATGAGAGCCTTAAGGCGGTGGGAATGTATGCTTACAGGAAAAATGATCCCGTAAAGCTTTCCGGAGGCCAGAAACAGCGCGTATCCATTGCAGGAGTAACAGCCATGCATCCCGACTGCATCATATTCGATGAGCCCACAGCCATGCTGGATCCGGCCGGCAGGAAAGATGTGATAGAGACCGCAAAAAAGCTTAACAGGGAAGGTATTACCATCATCCTCATCACACACTACATGGAAGAAGTGACGGGAGCGGACCGTGTGATAGTTATGAACAAGGGGAAGGCTGTGATGGAGGGGACTCCAAAGGAGATATTTTCCAGAGTGCCGGAACTTAAGGCCCTGCGGCTTACCGTTCCCCAGGTGACAGAGCTGGCATGGGAACTTAAGCAAAGAGGGCTTGATATACCCGCCGGAATACTTACTGAGGCGGAGCTTATAGCTGCAATACGCGGAAATGCAAGAAATGATGGATAACGAAAATAAGGACAAAAGAATACCTCTTTTGATCGCCGATCATCTCATATATGAATATGAGGGCGGCGCAGACAGGGTGCGCGCTCTTGATGATGTGAGCTTTAAGATAGAAAAGGGCGAGTTTATCGGACTTATCGGACATACGGGATCCGGAAAGTCTACGCTTGCAGAACATTTAAATGCACTGCTTACGCCAAAGTCGGGAACAATATATTTTAACGGCGAATCCATTTTTGAAAAAAAATATGACAGGAAAAGATACCGCGGTCATGTGGGGCTGGTATTCCAGTATCCCGAGCATCAGCTTTTTGCGGATACGGTATTTGAAGATGTGTGCTACGGCCCGCTTAATAACGGTGTATCCAGAAAACAGGCTGAGCTCACAGCTTATGAGACCATCAAAAAAGTGGGACTGTCTGATGAATGTTTTTACCAGTCGCCTTTTGATCTTTCCGGAGGACAGAAGAGAAGGGCAGCCATAGCAGGTGTACTGGCGATGAAGCCTGAGCTTTTGGTGCTGGATGAACCCACGGCAGGCCTCGATCCCGCAGGCAGGGAAGAGCTGCTTCATATGATAAGCGGACTGAAGGATGAAAAGAGCATGTCCATCGTGCTTATATCCCATTCCATGGAAGATGTGGCCCGCTATGCCGACAGGATCATGGTTATGGATAAGGGAAAGAAGGTATTTGATGCAGAGCCCATTGAAGTCTTTTCACACGCAAAAGAGCTGGAGGAGATGGGACTTGCGGTACCTGCTGTCACAAGCGTGATGCTTAAATTAAAGGAAAAAGGCTTTGATGTGAATACCGGTATCCTTAATGTAAAGGATGCAGCGGATGAGATAATGAGAGTACTGGGGGATAAGGCTTGATCCGGGATATAACACTTGGAAAATACTATAATGCCGATTCGCCGGTGCACAGGCTCGATCCGCGCACGAAGCTTATCATTACCTTTGCGTATCTTATAAGTCTTTTTATTTATAAGTCGCCGGCTGTATATATATGCGCTTTTATTTTTCTGCTTTCGGCCACACTTGTGTCGAAAGTGCCTTTTAAATATATCCTTAAAGGCCTTAAGCCTGTATGGTTCATTCTTATATTTACTTCTCTTATGAATCTTTTCTTCACGGGCGGTGAGCCTGTATTTTCATGGTGGAGGATAAATATAAGCAGGGAGGGCATAGAACGCACGGGACTGATGCTTTCAAGATTCATGCTGATGATATTCGGTTCCAATCTGATGACGCTCACCACGACACCCACCAGGCTTACGTCTGCGCTTGAAAGTCTTATGAAGCCCTTAAAGGTCATACATTTTCCGGTGCATGAGATAGCAATGATGATGTCCATTGCCCTGCGCTTTATCCCCATACTTGTGGATGAGACAAACAAGATAATGAAAGCCCAGCTTTCAAGGGGGGCGGATTTTGAGAGCGGAAATATATTCAGGAAAGTGAAGTCGCTTGTGCCGGTTCTGGTTCCCTTATTTATATCTGCCTTCAGGAGGGCGGGGGACCTGGCAATGGCTATGGAGGCCAGATGCTATCATGGCGGCGAGGGCCGCACGCAGATGAATCCCTTAAGATATGCAAGGCGTGACGGCGCAGCCTTTGCGGTATTTATATTTTATATTATTACGATCGTATTCTGGGGAAGCCTGATCCCCCGCATTACAGGCTGACGCTTATACGGTCCGTTTTAAAGCAGCGCTGTCATCCAGCCACTACGCTTGTCGTCCAGCCACTACGCTTGTCATCCTGAGCGAAGCGAAGGATCTTTACAATAACCATGAAAGAAACTACAGAAAAAACTACAGAAAAAACTACAGAAAAAAACTCCACATCCCCCGAACGTCCTCTCCGCCGCATGATGTTAACCATCGCCTACGACGGAACCGCTTATCACGGTTTCCAGAAGCAGGCTTCCGGAGCTCCCACGATAGAAGGTACTTTAAACGAGGTGCTCTCACGGGTGTTTAAGGAGGATATAGAGGTCATAGGCGCAAGCCGTACGGATACCGGCGTTCACGCATACGGTAATCTCGCGGTATTTGATACTCACGCAAGGATAGAAGCATCAAAGCTTCCCTATGCCTTAAACAGGGTGCTTCCGCCGGATATAAGAGTGCTCTGCGGTGAAGAGGTGCCCCAGGGTTTCCATCCGAGGAAATGTGATACCATAAAGACCTACGAATATCACATTTACAGCGCTCCTTTTGAACTCCCGCAAAAGCGTCTTTATTCCTACTGGACCTACAACAGTTTTGATATCGAAAAGATGCGGAGGGCAGCGGGGTATCTTATAGGCGAGCATGATTTCACAAGCTTCTGCAGCACGGGCAGCAGCTCTCCTTCAAAGATAAGGACCATCTACAGCATAGAGATAGAGAATGAATCCGTATTTGAGGACGAGGAGACCGAAGCAGGAAACGCTCCCGGAGATATAGTGATAAGGATAAGCGGCAACGGCTTCCTTTACAATATGGTGAGGATAATAGCCGGAACCCTTATGGAAGCTGGAAGAGGCCGTATCGCACCGGAAAAGGTAAAGGATATCCTGGATGCAAGAGACCGGGAGGCGGCCGGTCCCACGGCACCCGCAAAGGGACTTACGCTTATAGGATATGAGTTCCTTCAGACGTTCTAACGCACAAAAAAAAATTAATCATTTAAGTCTTTGCAAAAATGTAGTAAAATACTTCGCAAATTGGTTTTCTAAAGAAGGAGGACGCTCTAAAATGAAAAGAGAAGATATTCACCGCATACTCATCATAGGCTCCGGCCCCATTATCATCGGCCAGGCCTGTGAATTTGATTATTCCGGTACACAGGCATGTAAGGCATTAAAGAAGCTTGGATATGAGATAATACTTGTTAATTCAAATCCTGCTACGATAATGACCGATCCGGAAACTGCGGATGTTACATATATAGAGCCTCTTAACGTAAAGAGACTCACTGAAATAATTGAAAAGGAAAGACCGGATGCATTATTGCCCAATCTCGGCGGACAGTCCGGTCTTAATTTATGCTCCGAGCTGGCAAAGGCAGGCGTCCTTGATAAATACGGAGTTCAGGTCATCGGCGTTCAGGTGGATGCCATAGAGCGCGGTGAGGACAGGATAGAATTCAAGAATACCATGAACGAGCTGGGCGTGGAAATGGCACGCAGCCAGGTGGCTTATTCCGTGGATGAAGCCGTAAAGATAGCTGAGGACTTAGGTTATCCTGTGGTACTCAGACCTGCATATACCATGGGCGGTGCCGGCGGCGGACTCGTATACAATGTTGAAGAGTTAAAGACCGTCTGCGCAAGAGGCTTACAGGCTTCACTTGTTCATCAGGTTCTGGTTGAGGAATCCGTCATCGGCTGGGAAGAGCTTGAGCTTGAGGTGGTACGTGATTCAAAGGGAAAGATGATCACGGTCTGCTTCATAGAGAATATCGATCCCATGGGTGTGCATACAGGTGATTCCTTCTGTTCCGCTCCCATGCTCACAATATCCGAGGATGTTCAGAAGAAGCTGCAGGAGCAGGCTTACAAGGTGGTCGACAAGGTTCAGGTCATCGGTGGCTGCAACTGCCAGTTTGCACATGATCCCAAGACCGGAAGAGTGATAATAATAGAGATCAATCCCAGAACTTCCAGATCTTCGGCGCTTGCATCAAAGGCTACGGGCTTCCCCATCGCCCTTGTTTCCGCAATGCTTGCCTGCGGTCTGAATCTTGAAGATATAGAATGCGGCAAATACGGTACTCTCGATAAGTATGTTCCCGACGGCGATTATGTTGTGATCAAATTCGCGCGCTGGGCATTTGAGAAATTCAAGGGTGTTGATGATCATCTCGGAACCCAGATGCGTGCCGTGGGTGAGGTGATGAGCATAGGAAAGACTTACAAAGAGGCTTTCCAGAAGGCTATACGTTCCCTTGAGAAGAACCGCTACGGTCTCGGCTATGTGAAGGATTTTCATGAGAAGAGCCTTGATGAGCTCCTGGATATGCTCATTTATCCCACAAGCGAAAGACAGTTCATTATGTATGAGGCCATAAGAAAAGGCGCTTCCCTTGAAAGGTTTTATGAGCTCACAAAGATAAAGATGTACTTCTTAGAGCAGATGAAAGAGCTGGTTGATGAGGAAAAGGAAGTTGCAAAGGCTTCACATCCCGGTGCTTCCGATGAGGATTTCGGTGCACGTACACCCGGTAAGGTTCCTGCCGATGACATTCTTGTAAAGGCAAAGAAGGATGGTTTCTCCGACAGATATCTCGCAATGATATGCGGAGTATCCGAGGATGATATCAGGAATGCAAGAGAAGCAGCAGGCTGCACTGAAGCATGGGAAGGCGTACATGTAAGCGGCACGAAGGACAGCGCTTATTACTATTCCAGCTACAATATCGAAAAGGATGAAAGCCCTGTAAATACAGACAAGAAGAAGGTAATGATCCTTGGCGGAGGTCCCAACAGGATAGGTCAGGGTATTGAGTTCGATTACTGCTGCGTTCATGCTGCATTTGCATTAAAGAAGCTCGGCTTTGAAACTGTCATCGTAAACTGCAATCCCGAGACTGTTTCAACCGATTACGATACATCCGACAAGCTTTACTTCGAGCCTCTTACACTTGAAGATGTGCTTGCAATATACAGAAAAGAAAATCCTGTGGGCGTTATAACCCAGTTCGGAGGACAGACTCCTCTCAATCTCGCCGCTTCACTTAAGAAGAACGGCGTGAACATCTTAGGTACCACACCCGAAGCTATCGACCTTGCAGAGGACAGGGATCTCTTCAGGAACATGATGGATAAGCTTGGCATTCCCATGGCTGAATCCGGCATGGCAGTAACGGTTGAAGAGGCGAAGGCGTTAGCCGGAAAGATAGGCTATCCCGTAATGGTCCGTCCTTCTTACGTCCTTGGCGGAAGAGGAATGGAAGTGGTTCACGACGATGCGCAGATGGATCTTTATATGGCAGAAGCTGTCGGTGTTACACCTGACAGGCCTATACTTATTGACCGTTTCCTCCATCATGCAACAGAGTGCGAGGCTGATGCGATAAGCGACGGAAATGATGTATTCGTTCCCGCTGTTATGGAGCACATCGAGCTTGCGGGAATCCATTCCGGCGATTCGGCATGCATCCTTCCTTCAAAGCATCTTACCGATGCGCAGATCGAGACCATAAAGGATTACACAAGAAAGATCGCAAAAGAGCTTAATGTTGTGGGCCTTATGAATATGCAGTATGCGATAGAGGATGATGTGGTCTATGTTATAGAGGCAAATCCCAGGGCATCACGTACCGTTCCCCTGGTTTCAAAGGTATGCGGCATAAATATGGTGCAGACAGCTACGGATATAATGACACTTCCTCTTACAGGCAGGAAGTCGCCCGTTACGGATCTTAAGGACAGAAAGATACCTTACTATGGTGTTAAGGAAGCGGTATTCCCCTTCAATATGTTCCCTGAGGTTGATCCGGTACTCGGACCCGAAATGCGTTCCACCGGTGAGGTGCTGGGACTTTCCACAGACTGGGGCCGCGCTTTCTTCAAGGCTGAAGAGGGTACACGCACCGAGCTTCCCATGAGCGGTACCGTGCTCATATCCGTAAGCGACAGGGATAAGCCCGAGCTTATAGAGATCGCAAGGAGCCTTGCGGAGGACGGCTTTAAGATACTCTCGACCGGCGGAACTTATGATATGATAAAGGAAGCAGGCATAGAGACAGAGAAGATAAAGAAGATCTATGAAGGCAGACCCAATATCATAGATGCCATCACAAACGGAGAGATCGATCTTATCGTGAATACTCCCACGGATAAGAAGGATGCGGTTTCCGACAGCTATATCCGTCAGAATGCGATAAAGCACCGCATACCTTATATGACCACCATGGCAGCAGCAAGAGCTACAGCTGCAGGTATCAAGGCAGAGAAGAAGGGCGAGGGCGTTCCCGTAAGCCTCCAGGAATATCATGCGATGATAAAGGATTGAGCGTTGGAAATTCTTTTTGGCAAAGAGTTAAATGAGATGCGCGCCGCGGCTTTAAAAGAGCTTGCGGGGCGCATCATACCATATTGGGCGGCGCTTAAGGATGATGAACATGGCGGCTTTTACGGCTATGTTTCATATGATCTTAAGACGGACAGAAAAGCAGAGAAGGGCTGCATATTATTAAGCCGCATTCTCTGGTTTTTTTCTGAAGCTGCCATCATCCTTGAAAAAGAAGGATATGAGAAGGTGCCGGAACTTAAGGCTCTTGCGGATCATGCCTTTGCATATCTTAAAGATAATTTTTTTGACAGGGAAAACGGAGGAGTGTATTGGTCGGTAAGCTATGACGGAAAGCCTCTCGATACGGGGAAGCATACTTACTGTCAGTCCTTTGCGATATACGGGCTTTCCGCATATCACGGGCTTACGGGCAACAGGGAAGCGCTTGATATGGCACGTGGGCTTTTTGATCTGATAGAAGGTAAGATGCGCGATAAGGACGGTTATCTTGAAGCCTTTGACGCAGGCTTTACAGAAGCATCAAACGAAAAGCTTTCGGAGAACGGCGTAAATGCCGTACGCACCATGAACACCCTGCTTCATGTTTTTGAAGCATATACAAAGTATTACGAGGTCTCGCAGGATGAGCGTGCAAAAGAAAAGTGCAGGGAGATGATACACATTTTTCTTACGCATATATGGAATCTGGAGAAAAGAAGGCAGGAGGTTTTCTTTGACAGGGATTATGCTTCGCTCATAGACCTTTCCAGCTACGGGCATGATATAGAATCAAGCTGGCTCTTCGACGAAGGGACGGATATGCTTAATGATGAAGCGCTTAAGGAAGAGATTGCTCCTGCGCTTAAGGTCATGGCAGAGGAGATACTTGAGCACGCCTTTGACGGTCATTCACTTCCTGCGGAAGCAGAGAACGGAAAGGTAAAGGAAACCAGGATATGGTGGGTGCAGGCAGAGACCGTAAACGGTTTTTTAAATGCGGCCCTGCGTTATCCGGAAGGCTCTGCCATGAGAGAGAAGTTTGTTAAGGCGGCTCTTTCGCAGTGGGATTATATAATGGAATTCCAGACAGATAAAAGACCGGGGGGCGAATGGTATCAGGATCTTGATAAGGACGGAAGACCAATACAGGGACGTCCCGTTACGGAACCCTGGAAATGTCCTTATCATAACGGACGCACCTGCCTGGAAATATTAAAAAGGACGGGAGTATCCTGATGGAGCTTCTTTTATCCGGTTTAAAGCTTTTAACAGCGCTTATCATACTGCCTTTTGCGGCAGGTCTTCTTTTCCTGCATGTGATCCCCGGAGAGAAAAAAAGATGGCATATGATATTTATAACGGGGTGGCTGATAGATATGTCAGCCTTTTTTTTGATATCCTTAATATGCATGTTCTTTATAAAACAGAAGAGTTTTTGCTTTTGCAGCGGCATTTTTTCCGTTACGGAATTTCTGCTTTGCGCCGCAGGTATTTTTTACGCCGTAAAGAAAAAAGAGCTTAAAGGGATATTTAAAAAAGAGATAAGAACAGAAGGATACTTAAACCGCAGGAATCTTCCCTTCATTGCCGTATTTGCCCTGCTTCTTGCATATATACTCTACGGAAGCGCGGCCTATGACTTCTTTGATACCGACAATGCCTACTATGTGACACAGTCGCTGATAGCACAACAGCAGGGGGCCATGTACACCATGCTTCCCTATACGGGCGGCGTCACGGCACTGGACTATCGTCACGCCCTTGCGGTGCTGCCGCTCTATTTTGCTTATCTTGCGGATTTTTCGGGCATACATGCCACCATACTTCAAAAGAGCATCATGCCGTTTTTTATCATACCGCTTTACTTTATCTGCTGGTATGAAGCTGCAGCAGGCTTTTATAAAAAAGAAGAGGATAAGGACAGCTTATCAATACCGTTTTTTATGTGCATGATGGCAGTATTTCTCATATACGGAAATGTTTCGGCATATACCGCGGAACATTTTCTCATAGCCAGGACATGGCAGGGAAAAGCTGTATTTGCGGGCGTTGCCGTACCCCTTATGTTTGCAGGGCTTTTGAAGCTTGGCGATGAGGAAAAAAATATATACCCGGTATTCCTGCTCATTCTTACCGGGATATTAAGCGGAATGTGCTCTTCCCTGGGTACCATATTATCCGCGGGTGCCGTGGCAGGGGGAGCCCTTATTCTGGCACTGGTAAAAAAAGATATAAAGACTGCGCTTAAAGGCTTTGCATGCTGCATACCGCAGCTGCTTTATATGATACTGTATGTGATGCTTTAAACTATGTGGGAAGTATTCAGATTAAATCTTATAACGGTTAAAAACTATGCCGGGGAGCATCTGCTCTTTATCCTTGTGGCTGCGGCTTTTATTTACCTGCTCATAAGCGAAAAGGATAAGAAGAACAGGGCTCTGTTTGTATACCTTCCCGCAGCTATACTTATGATCTCAATGTTTCCCCATGTAAGGATGCTCTTTGCGCGTTTTATAGACGAGGGCGATACGTATTACAGGGTGCTCTGGCTGATCCCTTCCGGAGCGGTGCTTTCTTTTGCTGCAGAGCGTGTCTTTAGAAAGAAAAAGATCGCGGGACTCATCATCATGGCGGCAGCTGTCATGGCAGCAGGCAGCAGCATGTACGGCAGCGAGGCAAGGGAACAGAATATGATAAGCGCATCCGAAAATCCATATCATCTGCCTGAGGAAGCGGTGCAGACTGCACGCATCATACTTGAAGGCGAGGAGGGGCATCAGTTAAAAGCTGCGGTACCGCCGGAACTTACCCTTTACCTGCGTCAGTATGATACAAACATATATCTTGCCTATGGCAGAGAGGTTCTCATGGGTTATCCCATGGAAAACGATATCTTTATGGCACTCAATGTATCTCCCACGGATATGGCGTCCCTTAAGGAAGCAGGGAGGGCAAAGCAGGTAAGTTTTTACGTGGTATATAAGGATCAGGAATTTAAGATAAGACCCGAAGAAGCCGGATTGAACTGCCGCGGTGAGACGGAGCGCTTTTCTGTGTGGTGTGATGAGGAAGAACTCGAAGAGATGCGGGCTATAAATTTTTACTACAGGTAGGATCAGAGTAAATTGTCTAAACTTCTTTTTTCGAAAATATTTCCGTAAAGAATTTTTTAATAAATTCACAAATTTCCTCTTGCAATTTTGTTTATAATGCTGTATAGTTCAAAATGCAAAGAAAAGTAGACAAAAAACAAACGTTGATTTTGTGAAGGATTCACAGAGAATGGAGGAGATTATGAAAAAGAAGGGAATGTTGTTAGCTTTAGTTACCGTAGCTGTTTTAAGTTTGTCAGCTTGTGGAAGCGCTTCCACAGATGTTGAGGAAGTAGTTGCTTCCGATAGTGATAATGTTGCAGAGGCTGTTGCAGAAGAGCCTACACCCACACCGATCGTTCATCTTGCACCCGGTCACGAGCATGATAACGTGGCAGGAAGCTTTAGCGGTTTCCCTGTTCCGGTAAGCTCTCTGGGCGAGGCTGATTTTAAGGGAACACTTTTTTATTCCTGGCATAATGTAAGCTTTAAGGATTACACCATAGGCGTAAAGGTAAATCTTCCCTATAAGTACAGCTACAATATAGAGGAGACTACCCTTGCCACCGGCGGAGATGACCTTTACCCGATAGAGAAGATCGGAAGCTTCAGCGCTCATGGCAGATCCTGGAGGGTATATGTAGAGAGCCACAAAGCTGACGGAGCCATAAGCAAGGTGATATGTGCAGACGGCGCTGCGGTTGTCGAATTCGATGTATTCCTTTCCGGTATCGAAAAGGATCAGGTTGGCGCCAGCTTTGCAAGCGATCTTATGAATATGTTCAGTGAATGATCTTGTATAAAGTTTAAGAGAATGAAGCGGATGGGGATTCCATCCGCTTTTTTTGTCCGCATGGATGGCGGACAGTGATGCTTTTGTGATATAATAGAGTGCGTGTATTTATACATGAAAATATAAAAGACTGAGAGGAGTAAACTATGGCAGCAAAAAAGTCCACCGCAGTAACATCGGCATCCGGTGCAACATTAAGAGATTCCTTTGACAAGGAACTCTTTAAGCGCAGCGTCCTTTACAATATAAAGACGCTTTACCGTAAGACGCTTGAGGAGGCATCTCCCCAGCAGGTCTTCCAGGCTGTTTCCTATGCAATTAAGGATCAGGTGGTGGATATGTGGCTTGAGACCCAGAAGCAGTATGAGAAGAAGGATCCCAAGACTGTTTATTATCTTTCCATGGAATTCCTTATGGGACGCGCTCTTGGAAATATGATGATAAACATGAAAGCATATAAAGATGTTAAGGCTGCCCTTGAAGAGCTTGGTCTTGATATAGATGCGATAGAGGATGAAGAGCCGGATGCGGCTTTGGGAAACGGCGGTCTCGGAAGACTGGCTGCCTGCTTCTTAGATTCCCTTGCAAGCTTAGGCTATCCCGCATACGGCTGCGGTATCCGTTACAGATACGGTATGTTCAAGCAGCAGATAAGGGACGGATATCAGGTGGAGGTTCCCGACAACTGGCTTGAGAACGGCAATCCCTTTGAGCTTCGCAGACCCGAGTATGCAAAGGAGATAAAGTTCGGCGGATATGTAAATGTCCGTGTGGATGAGAACGGAAGGAACAATTATTTCCAGGAAGGTTACCAGAGCGTAAAGGCTATCCCCTATGATATGCCCATAGTAGGCTACGGCAACAGCATAGTAAATACTCTCCGTATATGGGATGCGGAGCCCGTAGATGTATTCCGTCTTGATTCTTTCGACAAGGGTGATTATCAGAAGGCGGTTGAGCAGGAGAATCTCGCCCGCAATATCGTTGAGGTCCTTTATCCCAATGATAATCATTATGCCGGCAAGGAGCTCAGGCTCAAGCAGCAGTATTTCTTTATTTCCGCATCCGTGCAGGAAGCTGTTGCGAAGTTCATGCGTACTCATGATGACATAAGGAAGTTCCATGAAAAAGTTACTTTCCAGTTAAATGATACACATCCCACCGTTGCCATTCCCGAACTCATGCGCATTCTTATGGATGAGTATTATCTTACATGGGATGAGGCGTGGGAGGTTACCACAAAGACCTGCGCATATACAAATCATACCATAATGGCTGAAGCCCTTGAAAAATGGCCCATCGAGCTCTTTTCAAGGCTTCTTCCCCGTATCTATCAGATAGTTGAGGAGATAAACAGACGCTTCGTTCTCGAGATAGAGAGAAAGTATCCCGGCAATCAGGAGAAGGTAAGGAAGATGGCCATAATATACGACGGCCAGGTGAAGATGGCGCATCTTGCCATCTGCGCAGGCTATTCCGTAAACGGCGTGGCACGTCTTCATACCGAGATCCTTAAGACACAGGAGCTTAAGGATTTCTACGAGCTCTTCCCCGAGAAGTTCAACAATAAGACAAACGGCATCACACAGCGCCGTTTCCTTCTTCACGCCAATCCCCTCCTTGCTGACTGGGTAACAGCCCATATCGGCGACGACTGGATTACGGATCTTTCCAAGATAAAGAAATTAAAGGTCTATGCCGATGATGAGAAGGCACAGCAGGAATTCATGAACATCAAGTACCAGAACAAGGTACGTCTTGCAAAATACATCAAGGAGCACAACGGTATCGAAGTGGATCCCAGATCCATATTCGACGTTCAGGTAAAGCGTCTCCATGAATACAAGAGACAGCTCCTTAACATACTGAACGTGATGTATCTTTACAATGAATTAAAGGATCATCCCGATATGGATTTCTATCCCAGGACATTCATCTTCGGCGCGAAGGCTGCTGCAGGATACAGAAATGCAAAGCTTACCATAAAGCTCATCAATTCCGTTGCCGAAGTGATCAATAACGATGCCTCAATAAACGGAAAGATAAAGGTAGTCTTCATTGAGGATTACAAGGTTTCAAATGCAGAGATCATCTTTGCCGCTTCCGATATCTCCGAGCAGATATCCACTGCATCGAAGGAAGCTTCGGGTACCGGTAATATGAAGTTCATGTTAAACGGTGCTCTGACGCTCGGTACCATGGACGGCGCAAATGTGGAGATAGTTGAAGAGGTTGGTGCAGAGAATGCATTCATCTTCGGTCTTTCTTCGGAGGAGGTAATTAATTACGAGAATCACGGCGGATATGATCCCATGGAGATCTTCAACAATGACCAGGATGTACGCAGGGTGCTCATGCAGCTCATAAACGGAACCTATTCACAGGATACGGAGCTCTTTAAGTCCCTTTACAATTCACTTCTCAATACGCTTGAGACTTCAAAGGCTGATACATACTTCATCTTAAAGGATTTCAGATCCTATGCAGAGGCAAGGAATAAAGCCGTTGAAGCTTATAAGGATGAGAAGGGCTGGGCTCGTTCAGCAATACTCAATGTGGCATGCTCGGGCAAGTTCTCATCCGACCGTACCATCGAGGAGTACGTAAAGGATATATGGCATCTTGATAAGGTGAAGATCCGTAAATAATGCAGTGTCATCCTGACATATGCAAAGTCATCCTGACATATGCAAAGTCATCCTGACATATGCAAAGTCATCTTGACATATGCAAAGTCATCCTGAGCGAAGCGAAGGATCTTGTACATAAAAATGCGACCTGTGGTAAAATACCATGGGTCGTTTTTTTTGCGCGATAAGGCTTCGAGGAGAGGTTTTTAAAGGAAAGTACATGGAACAATACATAGTAACCGGCATGAGCTGTGCTGCGTGCCAGGCCAGAGTGGAGAAGGCGGTAAATGCCGTTCCCGGCGTAGAGAGCTGCGCTGTAAGCCTGCTTACCAATTCCATGGGAGTGGAGGGTAATGCGGATGCCCGGGAGATAATAGAGGCGGTTGAGAAGGCGGGCTACGGCGCTTCAAAAAAGGGTCTGGATAATAAAGAAAAAAAAGGAAGTGCCGCTGAAGCGGAAGATGCATTAAGGGACAGGGAGACTCCGGAACTTAGGAAGAGGCTTCTTGCTTCGTTATGCTTCCTTATATTGCTCATGTATTTTTCCATGGGACATATGATGTTTAATCTTCCGCTTCCGGCTTTTTTTAATGGCAATCATCTGGCGGTAAGCCTTATTCAGATGATACTTGCTGCCATTGTTATGATCATAAACAGGAAATTCTTTACCTCCGGCTTTAACAGCCTCCTTCACGGAGCTCCAAATATGGATACCCTTGTGGCTTTAGGTTCCGGGGCATCTTTTACATGGAGCACCATAGTGCTCTTTCTCATGACAGATGCCATGAAGTCTTCCGATATGGCAAGAGCGGCTTCACTTATGCATGAGCTGTATTTCGAATCGGCGGCCATGATACTTACCCTTATCACCGTAGGCAAGATGCTTGAGGCTTATTCAAAGGGGCGCACAACAGACGCGTTAAAAAGCCTTATAAAGCTTGCACCCGAGACTGCCGTGCTTTTAAGGGACGGGACGGAAGTGACTGTTCCCGTGGATGAGGTAAAGCCCGGAGATATATTTCTTGTGCGTCCGGGAGAGAGCATACCTGTTGATGGTATAGTGGAATCCGGAAGCAGCGCCGTGGATGAATCCGCCCTTACGGGAGAGAGCATACCTGTTGATAAGCTTAAAGGTGATATGGTATCTGCGGCGACCGTAAACAAAAGCGGTTTCTTAAACTGCAGGGCAACCCGTGTGGGAGAGGATACCGGTCTTTCAAAGATAATACAGATGGTCTCGGACGCTGCAGCCACAAAGGCACCTGCGGCAAAAGCTGCAGACCGGGTATCGGCGGTATTTGTTCCGGCGGTGATCATCATATCCCTCGTAACACTTGCAGTATGGCTTTTACTTGGTAAGGATTTTTCCTATGCCCTTGCAAGCGGCATATCAGTACTTGTCATCTCCTGCCCCTGCGCCTTGGGGCTTGCAACACCTGTAGCCATAATGGTGGGAAACGGTGTGGGTGCAAAGAACGGCATCCTGTTTAAGACAGCGGCTTCCTTGGAAGAGTGCGGAAAGGCAGGGATCGTGGTCTTGGATAAAACAGGCACGGTCACAAAGGGAATGCCGGTGCTTACGGATATCGTGCCCTGCGGCGGCTTCGATGAAGAGGCTGTATTAAAACTTGCCTGCTCCCTTGAAAACAGATCCAAGCATCCTCTTGCAAAAGCTGTAACGGATGAAGGAGAAAAGAGAGGCATACAGGCAGAAGAAATATCTGATTTTAAGGCGCTTCCCGGAAACGGTCTCATGGCAAAGCTTAACGGTAAAGAGCTTGCCGGCGGCAGCCTTGCGTATATATCGGGTATGGTTTTTATTCCTGAGGATATCAGGGAAAAGGCAGATGAGTTTTCAGCTCAGGGAAAGACACCGATCCTTTTTTCGGAAGGGGAAAAACTTTGCGGTCTTATCGCGGTTGCGGACGTGATAAAGGAAGACAGCACGGAGGCTATAGACGGGTTAAAAGCCATGGGTCTTAAGGTGGTGATGCTTACCGGAGATAATGAGCGCACGGCAAAGGCTATAGCTGATAAGGCGGGTGTGGATGCGGTGATAGCAGACATGCTCCCTGACGGCAAGGAAAAGGTGGTAAGGCGATTTAAAGAACTGGGAAAGGTGATAATGATCGGCGACGGCATAAACGATGCGCCGGCCCTTACCACAGCGGATACGGGCATGGCCATAGGTGCCGGGACGGATGTTGCCATCGATGCGGCGGACATAGTGCTGATGAAGAGCAGCTTAATTGATGCGGCGGCAGCAGTGAGATTAAGCCGGGCGACACTGCGCAATATACATGAGAATCTCTTCTGGGCGTTTTTTTATAATGTGATATGCATACCGCTTGCGGCAGGAGCTTACGTGGGACTGGGGCTTTCCTTAAATCCCATGGTGGGAGCGGCAGCCATGAGCCTGTCCAGCTTTTGCGTGGTGAGCAACGCCCTTCGCTTAAATCTCTTTAAGCTTTATGATGCGAAGAAGGGCAGGAAAAATGAAACGGTTGATACCGCAGCTTTTCTTGAGGCTGTGGAGGATATACGAAATAATATGCAGGGCAAAACAAATAAAAAACAGGATAAAACGGAGGAAAGAAAAATGACAAAGACACTTAAGATCGAAGGCATGATGTGCGGCAACTGCGAGAAGCATGTAAAGAAGGCTCTCGAGGCCCTTGAGGGAGTAACAGAGGCAAAGCCCTCCCATGAAAAAAACGAAGCCGTAGTGGAATTCTCCGCTGAAGTAAGCGAAGATACCATAAGCGCTGCCATCACCGAAGCCGGCTATGACTATAAAGGAATGGCGTAAGCAATCGGATGAAGATTTTATTCAAAGCAATTTGAACAAAACTATACTCCTGTTAATGCTATATAATTGACAGATGGTTTCTGGTGAGAACATATTAAATAATGTAAATCACAACATAGAGAAGGGAAGATGAACTATGAAAACAAAGAGTTGCAGATGGATATTGTCATGTATTGTTGCTGCAATGGTAATGATACTTATGAATCGTGATATGCGGGTGAACGCAGCCGGAATTGTTTCGGAAGAGCTGCTCGATAGTGCTGCTGCCGATACGAAATATAATGAGCCCCCGGAGGATTGGGGTGACAGGTATATAGGTTTTAAACTTGACACCAATGATGGAAGCAGGACAGTAAACGGTATTTACATGTACCTTTATTCATCTGAAACTGTAACAGCAGCAGATACTGGGCCGGCCGATCATAAATGGAAACTGCTTATATACGGAGATGCCAGAGAAGCGGAGATTGATCTAAACAGTGCCGCATATCAGGCAATGAAGGCAAGAGGACTATGTTACAAAAAGGACTTAGATGATGCGTATGAAGGCGTTACGGAATTAAAGGGTGTACATCTTCAGGATTATTTTACTTATGTTGATGAGATTGCTGTAAGAAATCTGGATGCCTTTGGTTATGCGGCATGGTTTTTTGGGGATTTTTCTTCCTGTGAAAAAGTAACTTTCTGCGAGGGAACGTCTTCAACAGGTGCGAATGAAACAAAAAATATCACATCTTTTCCTTCCTTTTCCTTCAGAGAACTGAGTGAGCTTAAGACCGTGGTATTGCCGTCCTGCGTTACGGAGATACCCTATGCATGCTTTTATAAATGCGCAAAGCTGACAGCTGTACCCAATGCGGATAGGTTGACAAACATAGGCGAGTTTGCGTTTGCGGAATGTTCTTCTCTTACATCCGCAAATCTTAGTTCGGCTTCAATTATAGAGGCTAATGCGTTCAGAAATTGTAATATCAGCGATCTGACACTAAAAGCCGGTTGTAATATAGGCGATAGTGCTTTTTATAATAATTCACTAACGTCAGTAGATGATATATCAAAATACACTCTTGGAACTGGTGTATTCCGAAAAAATAATATAAAAACCATTAGTTGCAATAGCATGGCATTAGACCAGTTCACAGGCAATCCGCTTGAATCAGTAACGATAAAAGATGATGGAAAGCTGTTTGGTTTTTCGTCTTTCAAATCTACTCTTAAAAAAGTAATTGCTCCGGATGTAACTACAGTCAGCGACAATACCTTTAGCGGATGCTCGATGCTCACGGATGTCAGTCTTAACAGTCTGACAACAGTAGGAAAGAGTGCCTTTTACGGATGCACGGGAATAACTCAGGATAATATTGATATATCAAAACTCACATCAATAGGTAATAGCGCCTTCGGAGAGACCGGCATAACAGAGGTTGTATTGAATGCATCTCTTAAAAGCTGGCCTAATGCGTTCGGTGGATGTAAACTTACATCTATAACGATCCCAGGATTTACTTCTATCCCACGTCTTAGTTCGTTTAGTAAAACCCTTACGGAGGTAATTGCTGTAAATGCAACATCCATAGTTGGGGAGCAGGGATTATCGGGCATTCTTGGTGCATTTGAACATTGTTCACTACTTGATACTGTTATAATCCCTAATGTAAAAACCATAGGTAAAGATACTTTTTACGGATGTTCTAAAATAACCCAGGATAATATTGATATTTCACAGTTTACATCTATAGGCGAAAATGCATTCGAAGAAACGGGTGTTACAGAAGTTGTTCTTAATGAAAGCATAACAAGCTGGCCGGATGCATTCGAAGGATGCAAACTGACTTCGGTAACTATACCCGGACTGAGCGAAGTACCTGAGCTTAGGGATTTTAAGGATACATTAACAAAGGTGGTTGCTGAAAATGCAACATCCATAGCCTTCAGTATTTCGGGAGCATTTCGGGATTGTTCACTGCTTGATACTGTTATAATCCCAAATGTAAAAACCATAGATAAAGATACTTTTTACGGATGTTCTAAAATAACCCAGGATAATATTGATATTTCACAGCTCACATCTATAGGAGATGATGCGTTTTGGGGCACAGGTATAACGTCTGTTTCTCTTAATTCAGAGCTCAAAGATTTTCCTAATGCTTTCTATGGGTGCGATATCACGTACGTTAACATGCCTGGTGCGGAGTCAATTGATCGAAACGAATTTTACCAGATTCAATCGACATTAGAAACTGTTGAAGCTGAAAAAGTGACTTCTTTGAGTGCTGGGGCGTTTTTTAGTTGCACTGCACTTACAACACTAAATCTTCCTTCTCTTAAATCAATCGGAGAAAGGTCATTTTCTTATTGTACCGGGCTTGTGTCTGTATCATTTGGAAGTGCAGAAACCATTGGTACATATGCTTTTGAGGAGTGCTCAAATCTTAGAATGCTTAATCTGGATAATGTATCCGAAATATACAGTTATGCATTTAGCGGATGCCCCATAGAGGAGCTTTCCTTAAAGAAGATTCTTACGATAGGTGAGGGCGCATTTTCAAATTGTACACAGCTTAGGTCGGTATCCATAGAGACAGCTACAACTATTTCAAGCTCTGCTTTTTCCGAATGTAAAAATCTGGAATCATTATCCCTACGTGATGTGACAAATATAGGAAGTTCTGCATTTTATGGTATAGGGGATGATCTTTCGGTAAAGCCTGTTATAGCGATACCTGCTACGCAGAATATTTACATAGGTAACGGTGCGTTTAAAGGAAACCTGGCATATGCGACATATGATGGTACGGAAGATGAATGGAATGAAAGGGTAAGTCTGGAAGGAGATGTTTGGAGTGTATTTGGTGGTGCCTACATAATGTTTAAAGATGGCACAAAGATCGATCCCAATGAGGAACCCCCGGCACCTACACCAGGCAGTGCTGACCCTGATAACCCGGATGTACCTACAACTATACCGGATGAGCCCACACCCACACCCGGTCCCGGATATTCGGATCCTTCGGACATAAAAGAGGATCCTGATGCTGAATATTACAGTGCGGTATTTTATACCTGTTACAATGACGTTACTCGGATATATACAAAGAAAAATGTTATGGAAGGCGGTTCCTTAACATATGTTCCCGAGCCGGAATATAACGATTATTATTTTGCAGGATGGTATGAGGTTGATTCTCTTACCGGAGTTAAACCTGTAAGATGGTATCCGGGAACTCCTGTTTATAAAGATATGGTGCTCAGTGCAGTCTTTGTAAACAGTGCCGGAAAAACAAAGATCGTAATACCTGACGTTGAGTTTCCTTTCAACGGAGAAATTAATATAGCAAATCTTCCTGATCCGGTAATAGTAACGCCCGGAGACGGAAGTGCAAATAACATATCAAATTACGCTTTTAATCTGCTTCCCGCCAAAGCGGGATTTGGTGATCTGGGTGCATCCGGCCTGGACGGATATATAGATCTCGGTTCGATCACAAAAAATGCCGAAATTTATATGGTCAGAGGACAGAAGGCTTTTGACAGTTCGGTGAATATTGTTTCGGATGATACGAAGATAATAAAGGTATCAAAGAACGGAAATATGATCACGGCTAAGAAGGAAGGCGTCACATATCTTTCAATAACAAATAAGGAAAACGGTGGAACATATAAATGTAAAGCTGTTGTTGTAGCACCTAAGATGGGCAGCAGGAAGATAAGCTTAAAGGCAGGTAAAACTGAAAATGTTTCGGTTGTGTGCGGATCTTATACCGCCAAGTATCCCATATACTGGGTTTCCAGCAATGTAGATGTCGCTTACGTTGAAACATCATCTACTCATGGAATGGCTGTAGTTCATGGCGTAGGCAAGGGATCTGCTGTGATAACAGCCTATATAAATGGCAAGGCGTATAAGTGCAAAGTTAAGGTTGCGGAGAACACAGATGCATCATCGCATATACCTCAGATCGTGCATATCAATAAGGGACAGTCAAAAAAGCTTGCACCATATAAGGTTCCTGTACGGAAGGCTGAATGGGATTCGTCAGATCCGGATGTAGCAAGTGTTGAGAATGGAAAGATAAGCACCTATCTGGCAGGAGCAACCGTTATTACAGCATGCTACGAGGATTCAGTATACAGATATTATGTTTTCGTAGAAGATCCATCTCTTATAAATACTGAGAATTTAAGCGGTTCCGGGAAAAGGTATTCTCTTGGACTAAACAGTGGAACATTAACATATTTTTCAGGGACGAGTATGGATCAGCCGCTTATATTTATTTCAAAGAAACCGGAGATCGTTTTTGCAGATGAGAACGGATTTGTGATAGGCAGGCGCGCAGGGGTGACAGATCTCAATGCCAAGATTAATAAGCTTTCAGTAAAGATATCTGCATCCGTATTCTGATATTATAAAAAAACAAAAGGCCGTGAGGATGATCTGATCCCTCACGGCTTTTCAGTATCGATAATAGTGTTTTCGGGGTAGACATTTTTTCTTCAGGGTGATAACATGAGTTAGATTAAACTAACTAAAGGTAGTCACACCGTTCAATGACGGAGGGAAGGAAAAATGTTATTAAAGACTTTAGTTGAATATTGCGCACCCACTCTTGCGGGCTTAAAGACAGGAAATATTTTTACCATAAAAAACGGTCTGTATGATATAGACGAGGAGATATGCAGTCTGAACACCATCCTGGTGGAAAGGGGACTCAGGCTGGTTCCTTTGAGAAAGAAAAAAGAAAGCATCATGATATATCTTTACCGTCCGGAACGTTTAAAAGAGGATCTTAAGGATCCTGCCGCAGTAAAGATACTCAAGGATAAAGGTTATCATTTCCGTGATCCGGACTGCTGCATTGCAGAGCTTGCAAGGCATCTTAAGTCAGATCCTGTTTTTCCCCATGAGATAGGTCTGTTCTTAGGCTATCCGCCCTATGATGTAAAGAAATTTATGGAGGATCCCTTCAGGGGCGTGAAGTGCGTGGGCTGCTGGAAGGCCTATGGCGATGAATGCGAGGCTAAAAAGACTTTCGATAAATATAAAAAATGCACAGCTATTTACAGTAAGCAGATCGAATGCGGCAGGCCTCTTGAGGCGCTCATCGTAAATCCCCGGAGACAGGTCCGCCTGTGTTCGTGATAGTGGTTTAAGTCGTATTCTGATATAAATAAAGGAGTAGCAGGCCGTGAGGATGATCGCATTCCTCACGGTTCTTTTGTATGTAAACACATTATATCATCCCCGCAACCTTCCCATACATCTCCATACATTCACTGTGATGTTCTTTTATAAATTGCATATTCCCGTCTGCTGCTGCTTTTTCAAGTTCTTTTGCAGCAGCGGACAATTCATCCGCACCTATGGTCTTTGAACTGCTTTTCAGTGCATGTATGTTTATCTCATAGGTGCGCAGATCTTCTTTTTCAAAAGCTTTTTGCAGGGTATCGTATTTATCTGCAAAAGCTGCCTTATAATCAGAGAAAATCTCTAAGTAAAAGGATACGTCATCCATGGCGTAACTTAAGCCTTCGTCCACGTTGATCCCCATTGCTCTTAATTCCTCAAGCTTTTTATCGTTATCATTATCTGAGGAATCCGAAGCGTCTACAGGCAGAAATTCAAGTATCTCATCATCAGCTTTTTTTCTTACCACTTTTTCCGCGGGCAGCCATTTTACCAGCATTTCCGAGAGTTCCTTTGGATTTATGGGTTTTGTAAGATAGTCGGAAAATCCGTGTTTCATGTACATATCACGTGCGCCTGATATGGCATTTGCGGTAAGTGCTATTACGGGCGTGCCGTTTTTATTCAAGCCTTCTTCATTTATCTTTGACAGCGTTTCCATGCCGTCCATGCCGGGCATCTGATGATCCATAAAGATGCAGTCATAAATATTGCTTTTTATAAGCTCCAGGGCTTCTTCGCCGCCGGATGCCGTATCTGTTTTTATCCCGGTATTTTTTAAGAGTCCTGCAAATACTTTGAGGTTCATGGCTACATCATCAACCACAAGTATGTGTGCCGAAGGCGCGGTGAAATCTTCACGGTAAACATCTGCGATGCCTGCTGTGCCGATGCTGTTTTCGATATCGCCTGCGGGGGAGGCGTCCACAACCTTCTGTTTTAAGATAAAATGAAAGTCCGAACCTTTTCCGTATTCACTCTCAAGCTCTAAAGTGCTGTCCATTAATTCAAGGCATTTCATTGTGATGGCAAGACCCAGCCCCGTGCCCTCTATGCTGCGTGTGCGCTGTTCATCGGCTCTCTCAAATGCATGGAAGAGTTTTTCCTTATCATCCTCCTTTATGCCAAAACCGGTATCTTTTACAGAAAACGCAAGGCGTATATCTTTCCCGGCGCTTATCGTATCATCAAGTACTTTTACGCTGAAGGTGATACCTCCGTCATCGGTATATTTTACGGCGTTGGTCAGAAGGTTGGTGATGATCTGCTTTATGCGTACATCATCACCGTAGAATCTTGCGGGAAGTCTCCTGTCTATATCATGTTTCAGATACAGATCTTTTGCTTCGGCTCTCGGCGTTATTTCTCTGATCAGCTCACCAAGCATGGAAGCACTGTCATATTCGGCGGGGACTATCTCCATCTTTCCGGCTTCTATCTTTGAGATGTCCAGGATATCATTTACAAGGGAAAGCAGATTATTTCCGCTCACTTTTATATTAGAGGCGTAGGAGAGGATATCTTTCTCGCGGCTTTCACGTAAGATCATCTCATCAAAGCCAAGCATTGCGTTTATAGGTGTACGCAGTTCATGGGACATCTGCGCAAGGAATGAACTTTTTGCTTCATTAGCGGCTTCTGCGGCAGATTTCTCAAGCTTTAATATCTCGGCTTCCATTTCCTTCTGGCGTTCTTTAAGCTTGAGTGCCTCCAGCCTTCTTGTTTCCTGCGTATTTTCTTCCGTACGCATCTGGTAGCCTTTTAATCTCTTTCCCTGATAAAGATGCTCTATGGTCACCTTATAGCTTATCTCGTTCTTATTGATATAAAAGAAAGACGAACCGCCGCTTTCTTTTGCTTTTTTCATGCAGTCCAGTATTTTTGTGAAATTCTCATTTTCTGCGGTCAGCACCTGATCGACAAACATGGAATCAAGTTCCGGAATGCATTCAAGCACACGGTCCGTACATCCCAGATAACGGGCTTTCGTATCAAAGGAGGCAAAGCCTATGGAGCCGGTCTCCGATAGTGTGGATATGGCCGAGCCTGTTACATCATAAAGCGTTATCCTGCTCATAATGTTTAAGAACATCACCTGGGCAAAAAGATATGAAGCGGGAAGAAGTTCGAAGGCGGGGTGAAATATCTTTCCGCAAAGAAAGGACACTATTATCACCATGTATACTAAAAGCAGAAGCAGGGAATTGCGCTTTGATATATTTTTTCTTGTGAGACTGTAGATGATGACAGACAGATTCGCCACCAGATAAAAGCCTATCATTATATAGTAAAGCGTGTGTATCGGACCATATTCTTTTACTATATAAGATACGCCGTCGAGCTGTTTTAACTCGGCTGTTTTATAAAGGAGCCCGTTGCTTGCGGTATGGATCGAAAAAAACAGGATAACGGAACCGATCGCAAGGAGCAGGGCGGTTAAGGGCTTGGGCATCTTCAGTTTGCAGAAGTTCATCACATAAAGAAAAAAGAAGAGCTCCAAAAAACAGCCGTCTAAGTATTCTATGCTGTTTGCAAACAAAGCCTCATAAATATTCTGGGAGGTGGCTACTTTCATATAGCCCAGATTGATTATGGGGATAAAGAGGAATATCATGGGAAAGTGGACCGAGATACCCCTTCTGAAACGCAGAACAAATATCGATGACATTACAACGGACAGTATGACCATTGCATGAAAATAAAACAGCATTTATAAAGCCATCCTTTCGTATGAATATCCCCCCTCAGATATTCCTTAAAATCTCACTTCAGATCTCACGCAGCCTGTATTCCGTATCTTCGTCTATTATCTCCAACATTATCTTTGCAAACACGGGATCAAACTGTGTGCCCATGCCTTTTTCTATCTCGCTTCTCACATAGCTCTGGGTAAGCGGCTTACGATAGCTGCGCTTGCTGGACATAGCATCATAGGAATCTGCGACGGCGATTATCCTTGCCTCTTCGGGGATCTCGCTGCCTTTAAGGCCGTCAGGGTATCCTCTTCCGTCTATCCTTTCGTGATGCCATCTTGCGCCTTTTAACAAAGCCGGCATTTCGCTTATATTTTCCAGTATATGCGCTCCCTTTAGGGGATGCTTCTTTATCTCTTCAAATTCCTCGTCGGTAAGCTTTGAAGGCTTGTTGATGATATTATCCGGAACGCCGATCTTTCCGATGTCATGGAGAAGTCCCATCATGTATATGTCATTCTGCTGTTTTTCCGAATAGCCGTATCTTTTTGCTATCTCCCTGGCATAGGCTGCCACCCGGCCGGAATGGCCCTTTGTATAAGTGTCCTTTGCGTCTATTGCATCCGCAAGGGACTGTACCACGTGTATAAAAAGGCTCTCTTTTTCCTGACTCTTTTTTTCGACTTCTGCAGCAAGCTCTCTCTGAAGACATACCAGATCTATGGTATGCCGCACTCGTATGGTAAGCACCTCCGGAACAAAGGGCTTTCTGATAAAGTCCATGGCGCCAAGCTTAAGACCGGTCGTTTCCGAGGCGTCACTTTCATCCGCTGTCAGGAATATGACCGGTATACTGTCCGGGATGCCGAGCTCTTTTTCACGTTCCCTTAGATTCTTTAAGGTCTCAAAGCCGTCCATATCAGGCATTTTTATATCCAAAAGAATGATATCCGGTATCTCGTTTGAAGCTATGTGCTCTAAAAGCTCTCTGCCGGAACTTAAGGTGGTCACGTTCATATTGTTTCTGGAGAGTATGCGCTCGGCGACTTTTAAGTTTGCACTGTCATCATCCACCACTACCACACGGTCGGATAAGCCTGTTTTGTTTATGGAAAGCCCGGCTTCAAAATGATTTGTTTCGGGATGTCTTTCCAGTATGTTTCTTACTCTGTGGACAAGTACTTCTGCTTCGAAGGGCTTGCTTATATAGTCATCGGCGCCCAGTTCGAAAACACGCTTTTCATTTTCTTTGTTTTCATCGGCGGTCAAAAATGCCACGGGAGTTTTAGGAAGTCCGTTTTCTTCCTCAAATTCCCTTAATTTTACATAGGTCTCAAAGCCGTCCATATCAGGCATTTTTATATCCAAAAGTATGAGACCCGGCATGCCCTTTTCTTTAATGTATTCCAAAAGGGAAGGGCCGGACTTCAAGGCAGTAACGCGCATCTGATTGCGGCTTAAAATGTGTCCTGCAGTCTTTAAGTTCAGCACATCGTCATCAACAATTATTACCCATTCTGCCATTTATTTATCGCTCCTTTTTATCATAAGGATATCTGCTATCCGGGATGTTATCATATCAAAATCATTCATTGCGGCATCATGTTTTGCAAGGACATATCCGCTATCTCCGTTTCCGGATGCTTCTTCCAAAAGCCTTGCCTGTTCGGAAAGATCCATGGCTCCGATAGTCTTTGACGAGCTTTTTAAGGAGTGGACCACGATCTTATAATTGTTTAAGTCATTTTCTTTAAGGAAGGTATCAAGGCTGTTTCTCTTTTCGGCATAAGACTTCACATATTCTTTTAATATTTCTGTGTAGAAGTCCATCTCTCCGGCACAGTACATAAGGCCGCTGTTTATATCGATGCCAAGAGCGGTCAGTTCACCCGTGATGTCTTTTGCGGATGTCTGTGTTTTATCTTCTTCAGGCATAAACTCCATTACTTCATCATCGGATGCGTCAAATTCCATTACTTCTTTATCCTCCTTAGCGGCACTTACTGCCTTATTGCCGTTTGCCTTCCATTCCGTGATATCTTCGGGAAGGTATTCGGAAAGTTTTTCTTCAAGGCCGGCCACCTCTATGGGCTTTGAAAGATAATCATCAAAGCCGGCTTTCATGTAGATTTCCTTTGCGCCTGCTATGGCGTTGGCCGTTAATGCTATCACTGTGGTCCCATCGGGGATAAGACTCTCGTTTTTCATTGCGGACAGTGTCTCTATTCCGTCCATCTCAGGCATCATATGGTCAAGGAATACTATATGATAGGTGTTTTTCCTTGCTTTTTCCATAGCTTCTTTTCCCGAAGATGCCGTGTCGGGGACAAAGCCGTTTAGTTTCATCAGGCTTTTTGCCACCTTAAGGTTCATTTCATTGTCGTCTACGACCAGTACTTTTGCGGAAGGCGCAAATAAATGCATCTGCTCATCTTTATGCAGGGCCTTCTTTTTAATACGCTGTGTATAATCGCCAAGAGGCTGTTCATCCACTATGGTCTGTCTTATCTCAAAGGAAAAAACGGAACCGGTGCCGTATTCGCTTTCCACCTTAAGCTCGCTTCCCATCATATGAAGCAGCTTGGTAACGATGGAAATTCCAAGCCCTGTACCTTCTATATTTCTGTTGCGTTTTTCTTCCAGCCTTTCAAAGGTCTCAAAGAGACGGCTCATATCTTCCTGCTTAATACCTATGCCGGTATCGGATACTTTTACACCGAGGGTTATTTGGGGACCTTCGCGTCCGGTCTCATATATGTTTAATGATACTGTACCTTTTTCCGTGTATTTTACAGCGTTGGTAAGAAGGTTTACTATCACCTGTGTGAGTCTTACATCATCGCCCAAACGCACGGCGGGAAGCTTTTCGTCAACATGGAGTGAAAATTCAAGCGACTTGGCCTTTGCTCGTTCTGCCACGGAATTTACCAGATTGTTTATCATTCCGGCAAGCTCATATTTCACCGGGATTATTTCCATCTTTCCGTCCTCTATCCTTGAAAAATCCAGGATGCTGTTTATGATGGAGAGAAGGTTTTTTCCGGAAGATCTTATGTTTTCGGCATATTCGCGTATGTCACTGTCGTCTGATTCGCGCAGTATCATCTCATTCATGCCAAGTACCGCATTGATGGGAGTCCGTATCTCATGCGACATCTGCGCAAGGAACTGGCTTTTTGCTTTTCCTGCGGCTATCGCGGCATCGGCGGTTTCCTTTATCTGTTCATTGGTGGTATTCTGCCAGCGTATCATATCGGTTAACAGCCGGTATATAAGGATTATGCACAGCGTGAAGGAGACCAGACAGATAATTCCATAAATTACCACCCGGCCGTATATGGTCCATATATCCGATACCACATATACCCTGAAACGTGATACATCATTTTTTATGGCTAAGAGTATCCTGTAGGAACCGTCGTAATCTTTTATTACCACGGTGTTCGAGCCGTCGGCTTTTGATTCGGAGTAGGGAAGCGCAGGATCCGATACGTTTGTCTGTGAATCCAGTGACATCTGATAACCTCCGTAAGGATGGTTTATTATATCGCCGTTTGTATCAACAAGAAAGGCATATCCGTGGTCGCTGTAGCTGCCGCCAAGCACGTCCACCAGCTTGTCCATGAAAAAGTCTATGCCGAAGTTCCCGAGGAACTCACCGGTTTTTGCGTCATATACGCGCTCGGATATGGTCACGCAGTAACCGCCTGTCTGTTCGTCATAATACGGCGCTGATATGCTCCATCCGTCCTCTGCCGCCATGGTATCGATATACCACTGCCTCTCCTCGACACGCCAGTTTTCATCCGGTTCCCAGCCGTTATTCATATAAACGGTATGCTCAAATTCCGGATTGGTCATATATGTGACGGATATCTCCGGATACTGGCTTGTGATGCGGTTTAAGGTATCCACGGTTCCTTCGTAATCATCAAGCATATCAGGGTTTGTGGATATAATGCTCACAAACATATCCAGTATGCTTTTCTGGGTATTTATCCATTCGGAGAGTCTGAATTCGTATTTCTCTGCTTCACGCATCATCAACAGCTGGGATCCGCGGTAGGTGGCGCTCACATTTGAATACAGGCTTACGATCATTATTAAGGTCATGAATATGATGATGATCCGGCGGAATCTTAAATTCATCCAGGCTATTTTTGATTTCTTCTTTTTCGGATCACTGCCTTTTTCGCTGCGTACTATGCCGGAATAGGATATTATCTGGCCGATCATGTCAAAGAGCTGTTCGCCTGCGGAATGTATGCCGGCCATCCTGATATTATAGTCATCCATATCCTTTATCCGCTCGGAAGATGAACTGTCGAGGATCTTTGAAAGCGGTTTTTTTAATTCACTTGTTATATTGCTTAAGAATTCATCCCTTGATGCCAGAGCCGCCTCCGCTTTTTTTCTGTTGCGCACGGCTAAGAAATACAGCAGTATGATAACGCTGAAGAGAGCAAGTGAAAGGAGCAGGGTGATGATGAGCTGTATATATGAATTATGATAAAGAGCCCAGTCACTTTCGCTGACTATCAGATACCAGCCGTTTCCGGACTTTGTGGCAAAAAGATTTTCATAAAGGATGCCGTCACGTATGCGGACAGAGGCAACGCCGTCGGTATTTTTTGAAAGAGACCAGATGCCGGCATAGTCGGGAAGGGCGCTTACGAGCTGTTTCCCTATAAGGTTTTCATTGTTGCAGCCGGCAATTATGCCTTCGTCGGTTATGATGACGGCATTATGAGAGCCTGCGGAATACATCTGCATTATATGCGCCTGGATATTTTCCATGGTGTAATCCACCGCAAGGACGGTTTCACCGTCTCCGAGCAATACGGATACGGAATAACAGATGTCGCCTGTCATCGCGTCCTGATAAGGAGGCGTTACATAAGTATTACCGCCGTTTCGCAGCGCACCGGTATACCACAGTCTTTCCGTGATCACATAATCATCGGGCATATTAAAATCGGGGATTATGGACCAGTCAGAGCCGGCTATATACAGATTGAAGGCACCGCTGTTCTTCTTTAGCAGCTCTGCCTTCTGTTTATATATGTAATAGCTTAAGGCATCTTTATTGGAGAGATATTCCTGCACGCTTAAGGCGTAGCTCATGGTAAGCTTTTCGGCTTCGCTTATGGTGCTCTCGAGCTCTCCGCTGATATTTTCAAGCTGGTAGGTGCCGGAATCTTTGGTCTGCTGTCTGGTCTGTCCAAAAACCATCCAGGTATCCATAAACATGATGGCAAGCAGCATTACAGCGATTATGATTATCACGCCGGAACTTTTTTTGCTTTTCATTGAAACGATCCTCCGCGGCATGTTTTCGATTATGGCAAGTATAGTACCATAAAAGCCTGCTTTACGCCAATAAAATAAGGGCGCTAACCTGTTAAAAAACGGCAAAGCTGTGCTATAATCCTTTTGAAGTTTTCCGGGATGCCGGATTTCAAAATTGGGGGACTGATCCTTATAAAAGGGAAGGAGAGGAGAGAAAATGAAAAACAGAGTAAAGCGTATTTTGAGCCTGTTTTTTACGGCATCGCTGCTTGGAAGTGAGTTTGCACCCATAGCAGCTCTGGCGGCAGAGGACAGGTTCGCACAGACTGTGTCTGAAGATGCGGAGGATGATGCAAGCGGGAATGTGGCGAAGGAGGTTATCGCGGAAGAACAGAGGGATGCTGCAGTAAGCTCAAGCGTGGATGCCGGAAGCTATGATGCCATGCTCACCGTGACGCTTGATCAATCTATAGAAAATCCCTACAATCTTATGCTTCTGTGTTCGACGGAAAGTGATATGGAAGCCTTTAAGGACATGGAAGAATTTGATGCCACCAATATTCCGGACGCCATGTATGACTGGACATTCTGGCCGTATGAGAACAGTACTGATAAAGAAGAAAACAATGTCGTCACGTTTAATCTGTATCGTTACGATGAGGAAAAGAATGAAGGATACCTTTCACCGAATACAAAATATGTATGGCGTTTATACGAGTCGTACTATGAGAATGGGGAAACGACATGGTGGTTCGTTGATGGCTATGACACATTTACCACAAAACCGGCTAAAACGAAAACAAATGTAAAGTTAGAGTCTGTTGAGGTAGTGGAAGGCAAGTCGACGTATTTCCATAAGGATATTAAGGTGAAGGTATCCGATCCGGATAAAGAGATCAATGATACCATGCAGAGCGCTGTTATTCAGGTGGTTGATGATGCTTCAAAGGGAGCGGATGCCGGGGCTGTCAGCGGTTATGACGGGCTGTTAGGTCTTACATATAATGAATCGGAAGGCGCTTATACAGGTACAGTATATAAGGATGAAATTGGCAGTGATGTACGCGTTGCTGTCAGGGGCGGTGACGGAAGCACTTATGTTTATTCCAACAGCCTGGAGCTTAAGGATGGTGGGTTCGTTGATTACACAGAGAATAATATGTCACTAAGCTCAACTGTGTCTGAGTCCGGGATCAGGGTATCTGCGGCGTTTAATCCCAACTATGGTGATACGGCACGCTTATTTCTTTATTACCGTGAAAAGGGAGCGTCTGAATATACAAAGATCGAAAAAAGCCGCTTTGATAAGGAAGGAAAGGCAGAAGCAGAAGTATCATCCTTAAAGGCGGATACAAAATATGAGTATTATGCCGAAGTTTACGGCGATACCAGTAAATACTATGATTGGAGTTATTCTATGTTTGGCTCCAATTTATATAACGAAAGCATGAGGGGATACACCCTTATAAAAACCTTCGGCAGTGCCGATAAACCTCTTTTGCTTAATACTGCTGATCCAAATGCGGTTTATGTTCAGAAGGTCACTCTCAGCGGAAATACGTTAAACAGTATCAAGCCGGGCGCAACCAGGCAGTTTACTGCGATCATTGCTCCTGAAGCTGCAGCGAAGACAGAACTTAAATGGGAAAGTTCTGATACATCCGTTGCGACTGTTGATAATACCGGAAAAGTTACCGGAATCTCTGAAGGTAAGGCTAAGATAAAGGCTTCCGCAGAGGATGAAAGCGGACAATATGCCGAAGTGGAGATTACCGTAGCCGATAAAGCTGTAAAGGGCATAAGCATCAACGAAGGCGAGGCGATCGAGATCACAAAGGGTACTTCAAAGCAGCTTACTTTCACCACGGATCCGAAGGATGCGACGCTTAAGAGCGTAAGCTGGAATAGTTCCGCACCCGGCATAGCAACAGTAGATAACAACGGACGGGTTACCGGCGTATCCATGAACGGTACAACACTTTCCGCAAACGGAACCACAGTTTCCGCAGACAGTGCGACTGTGACAGTGAAATTTACGGATGAGCAGGGCAATACGGTCAGTGCTGATATAACAGTAAAGGTTACAGAACCAAAGCCTGCCGCAGATCCTTCAGAACCCGGAGAGCCTGAAGCTCCGGAGGAGCCGGCTGATACCACTGTAAATGTATCATCAGTTACCATAGAGGAGGGAAGCAGCGCAGCCCTTAAGATAAGCGGAGGATCAGGCTCTGTTGTATACGGTAAACTTCAGTTAAATGCAACCGTTTCACCGGAAAATGCCACCAACAAAGGCATAAGCTTTAACAGCAGCAATCCTGAAGTGGCAAGCGTAAACGAAAAGACAGGCCTGGTAACAGCAGTAAATGAAGGTGTGGCAGTTATCACAGCCACAAGCGTAGACGGCGGTAAGACAGCAAGCATCACAGTTACAGTTACAATAGAATATGAATTTGATATTGCGGATAAAAAGTCCAGCCTTTCTGCTGATGTGGTGCTTCAGCCTGATGGCGCTGAGGATACTCCGGATAAGTTTATGACTCTTGCTGCGAACGGAAAGAAGGCGACGCTTAATAAAAAGCTTACAAAGAAGGGCCACAGCTTCAAGGGCTGGTATGTAACTTATACCGATAATAAGGGAGTAACAAAAGCAAAGAAGATAAGTGCAGTCAATGCCTCTGTTTTAAAGAAGTATGCGGTAAACGGCAAGCTTACGCTTAAGGCCGTATTCAAAGCAAATACCTATACCATCAGGTACAATAAGAGTGCCAAACTTGACGGAAAGACCGTAAAAGTTTCAGGAAAAGCTGCGACAGAAAAGAAAGCTTATATGAGTAACGGCGCTGTAGCGACTGTCACCCTGGCTGCGGCAGATGCTTTCAAACCTAGGGAAAATGACATAAAGTTCCTCGGCTGGACCACAAAGAAGAATGGAAGTGCCGTTGAATACGGTGCAGGCGCCACAGTATCCCTTGCAGATATCCTTCCCGCAAAGGGAAAAAATATCACTTTTTATCCCGTATGGGGTAAATAAAAGATCCTCACAGTGGATTGGCAAAGCAATACCCGTTTCAACATCATCGTTGAAACGGGTATTATATTTTTCTCATTAGCGTTGTACCGCCTATCCTTGCGGGGGTGCCTGTTTTATTATATGATACTTTGGGTACTTAAACATTGTATCGGAGAGGAACTGAGAGGGGTGCTATGAGAAAAAGATTATATGAAATAATAGAAGTAGCTAAAGACGGCGATCTGGTCAGTACGTTTTATGATGTGCTGATGTTGTGTACCATTGTGATCAGTACCATCCCGTTAGCTTTTAAAACGACGAATACGCTGTTTCAGTATATTGATGCCGTTACTACCGTGATATTCATTATCGACTATGTATTCCGCTGGATGACGGCAGATCATAAGATGCATAACGGTGGGGTAAAGCCTTTTATTAAATATCCGTTTACGCCGATGGCTATCATAGATCTGATCTCGATATTGCCGGGGGTAACGATCCTTAGTGACGGCTTCCGCCTGTTCCGCTTGTTTCGTATTTTCAGAACGTTTCGTGTGTTCAAGGCTTTCCGCTATTCCAAAAGCATCCTTATCATTGTACGCGTTATAAAAAATTCAAAAGAAGCGCTGCTTGCGGTCTGTACCCTGGCGTTAGGCTATATCATTGTTTCTGCGCTGATCGTTTTTAATGTGGAAGTAGATTCCTTCGATACATTCTTTGATGCGATCTATTGGGCAACCGTTTCGCTGACGACGGTGGGATACGGTGATATCTATCCCGTGACCACCGCAGGACGTATCATTACGATGATCTCATCCATTTTCGGCATCGCTATCGTTGCGCTTCCTGCAGGTATCATTACGGCGGGATATATGGATGCATTAAACGAGGATCGCTAAGAAGGGAGATGCATAATGAGTATTTTAAATGTAGAACATTTAACGCACGGTTTTGGAGACAGGGCTATCTTCGAGGATGTGTCCTTCAGGCTTCTTGCCGGAGAACATATAGGTCTGGTGGGAGCTAACGGTGAGGGAAAATCCACCTTCATGAACATCATTACCGGAAAGCTTATGCCTGATGAAGGCACGATAGAATGGGCAAAAAATGTTAAGACCGGGTATCTTGACCAGCATGCGGTACTCAAAGCGGGTATGAGCATTAAAGATGCACTTGCAAGTGCCTTTGAACCCCTCTATGCAATGGAAGCAAGGATGAATGAGCTTTATGAAAAGATGGCGGATGCTTCCGATAAAGAGATGGAAGAATATATGGAAGAGACCGGTACCATCCAGGATATGCTTACGAACCGGGATTTTTATATGATAGATGCAAAGGTGGAAGAAGTGGCCAGGGCACTGGGTCTTTTGGATCTGGGGCTTGACCGTGATGTGACGGAATTATCAGGGGGTCAGAGGACCAAGATACTTCTGGGGAAACTTCTCCTGGAAAAACCTGACATACTGCTTCTTGATGAGCCTACAAACTACCTTGATGCGGAACATATCGAATGGCTAAAAAAATATCTGCAGGAATATGAGAATGCTTTTATACTGATATCCCATGATATTCCATTCTTAAACAGCGTGATAAATATCGTTTATCATATGGACGGAAACTATCACAGCTTAGAGCGCTATGTCGGGAATTACGACAAGTTCATGGAGGTTTATGAAGTAAAGAAAGCACAGCGGGAGGCGGCATATAACAGACAGCAGCAGGAGATAGCGGAGCTTAAGGATTTCGTGGCCCGCAACAAGGCCCGCGTGGCTACAAGAAATATGGCCATGTCCCGTCAGAAAAAACTGGACAATATGGATATCATAGAGAAGGTTAAGGAAAAACCTAAGCCGGAGTTTAATTTCAAAACAGCGCGCACGCCGGGCAAGGTATTATTTGAAACTAAAGATCTTGTGATAGGCTATGATGAACCTTTATCACAGGAACTTAACGTGAACATGGAACGCGGGGAACGTATTGTTTTAACCGGATCAAACGGTATCGGAAAGACCACGCTCTTAAAAAGCATACTGGGGCTTATCCCTGCCCTTTCCGGAAAAGCAGAGCTTGGAGAGAATCTGGTGATAGGATATTTCGAACAGGAAATGTCAAAGGATATAGATACCACCTGCCTTCAGGAAATCTGGAATGAATTCCCTTCATTTACTCAGTATGAGGTTCGCTCTGCTCTGGCAAAATGCGGCCTGACAACAAAGCACATAGAGAGTAAATGCAGGGTATTATCCGGAGGAGAGCAGGCAAAGGTACGCCTTTGCAAACTGATAAACAAAGAGTCAAATCTGCTGGTTCTGGATGAGCCCACCAATCACCTGGATGCGGATGCCAAGGAAGAACTAAAGCGTGCACTGAAAGAATACAAGGGCAGCATTCTGATGGTGTGCCATGAGCCGGAATTCTATGAAGATATAGCGACTCAGGTGTGGGATTGTACAAAGTGGAGCACGAAGCTGTAATTTGTGGAGAGTTTAGGATATAAAGCGGAAAAATGAGAAAGGTAGAATTACGGAGGAGATACCATGAAGAAAGCTAAGAGATACTTTTTCAGAAACATCATCAGTTGGATCCTGATACTGTCCATGATGTTTGAGACAATGCAGACGCCGGAGTTTGCGTTAGTAGTGCGGGCAGAGGAGCCGGAAGAGCCGGAATATTCGGAGGAGCCGGAGAATTCTGAAGAGACGGAAGATCCGGAAGAGCCGGAGAATTTTGAAGAGACGGAGTTGGGGCAGCCGCAGACGGATATACTCAATAGTGATGGAAGCGGTCAGACACAGGCGGATGTCAGCTATCTTGACGAAAATGGCCAGGAACAGACATGTGCGTTGGCAAACGTTCTTTCGGGAAATGAGGCGTCCCTCGATCCCGGCTGGTATGTGGTCAATAGTGATATTGTCTTCCACAACTCCGTCAGCCTGGATACTTCCGGGGCGTATCATATCATCCTTGCGGACGGCGGAAAGATGTCCATTGTGGGTGATAAGGACGAGTATGATGACTGGAGTGCATACAGCAACGAAGAAAGCCCTGTCGGTTTGGGTTGTTTATATGATGATGACAGTAAAAACGGTATCGATCTCAGCATATATGCACAGTCTGCCGGCACAGGAGAGTTGTATATTTATAACGGATCAGGGTCTTTAGAGGACAGGATTAAGGTAGGTGATGCCATAAATGTCGATGAGCTCACCATTAACGGCGGAAAGATCACTTGCAATACCGAAGGTTCAAAAAGTTACGGAATAAGTACAAAGAACATTACCATCAACGGCGGCAGCATAACTGCTACTGCAAACGGGACTGACGGATCCGGAATAAAGGCAGATGTTTCCATAACGATCAACGATGGTGAGGTAAAAGCCGAAGCTCTGAATGGAGGCGATTTGGATGATAATTATGGAATAAGATCTGATGGACAAATAACGATCAACGGTGGCCGGGTTAGCGCAAAGGGATCAAAGGCGGGTATTTATTCCGGTAACGATGAAACACCTCTTTTACTGAGTTGGGAAAAGGAAACAGATTATATCAGTGCTAACAGCTTCTCTCTTCCAAATGCTGATGTTGCCATCAGACCGGGGAAGACCTTTACCGATGGAAACGGACATTATTATGTTGCAGCAAATGCTTCCGAAGTGAAGAGTATGGAAGATGTCACCCTTTTCGCAGATACCTCAACTCTTGTCAGTACGGAGAATATCAACGACTCCCAGGGGGAAAAGATCCTGCCCGCTGATTCCTTTAATGTCTGCGTAGTTACTTTTGACAGCAACGGAGGCACTCCGGTTAAAGCACAGACGCTTGCAATGGGCGAGCTGGCTACAATGCCGGCGACACCCATAAAGCGGGGGTATAAGTTTGTGGGCTGGTATACGGATCGTTGTTTTGACGAACCATACAAATTCGATTTCACATCCAGACCCGTTGATACAGACCTGGTCCTTTACGCTAAGTGGGTGGAAGTCGATCCGATCAGCTATATCGGTGCGGATGGACAGATCTCCGGTTTTAAAGCATACAGCCTGATGCAGGAAGACTACACCGAGCTGCCTGCCGGAAGCTACTATGTCGATCAAACCATTACTCTGCCTGACCGCGTAAAAATAACGGGAGAAGTAAACCTGATCCTTGGAGATGGCTATACCCTTACCGTACCGTGGGGTATCAGCGTGATGGGGGATAATACGCTCAATATCTTCTGCCAGAGCGGAGGAACGGGCAGATTGATC
>JAFYBJ010000024.1 GCA_017540265.1 Lachnospiraceae bacterium | reverse complement strand
TATGAGGATCCCATGCTCAAAGCCTATTGCACGAAAAATGATACTTATGATGCAAGGGTTTATACCTTTGAATCGGTATATTCATATCCTACCGATCTCTGCTTTGCAGGTGATTCCATAATAGAACGCTGCGAATGGAATGTGTTGTATCCTTCATATACCGTAAAGAACAGGGGTGTGGGCGGAGACAGTGTTGAAGGCCTTGAAGCAAGGCTTAAGTTTATCGAGAATACGAAACCTGAAAAACTCTTTATACTTATCGGTATAAACGATATCATAGGAGGAACCACAAGGGAGCAGTTAAAGGGCCGTTATGATGCCCTTATGGACAGACTTAAAGAGGTCTTTGAGGATTCCGAAACAAAGATACACTTTATATCCGTGCTTCCTGTTACCGCAGAGCTTCAGTCATCGGGGCTTGCAGGGAATGGACGCATCGACGAGACAAACGAAGATATTAAAGCACTTTGCGGGGAATATGGTTATACATTCATAAATGCAAATGCAGCACTTAAGAGTGAGGAAGGTTTCCTCTATGACGAGTATTCAAGGGACGGAATTCATCTTTCCGGAAACGGCGTTGAAGCACTGAAGCTTGTGATCGATAAATATATAGATAATACGGAGGAGTAAGAATAAAATGGAGATTTTTGAAGAATTAAAAGAAAGAGGTCTTATAGCCCAGACAACAGATGAGGAAGAGATAAAGGAGCTTGTAAACAACGGAAAGGCTACATTTTACATAGGCTTCGATCCCACGGCAGACAGCCTTCATGTAGGGCATTTCATGGCATTATGCCTTATGAAGAGACTGCAGATGGCAGGCAATAAGCCCATAGCCCTTCTTGGCGGCGGAACAGGTATGATAGGCGATCCTTCAGGAAAGACGGATATGAGAAAGATGCTCACCCCCGAGACCATAGCTCATAATATCGAATGCTTTAAAAAGCAGATGAGCCGTTTTATTGATTTTTCCGATGGAAAAGCTCTGGTCGTAAACAATGCCGACTGGCTTTTGGATCTTAATTATATAGAGCTTCTCCGTGAAGTAGGACCTCATTTTTCGGTCAATAACATGCTCAGGGCAGAGTGCTATAAGCAGCGTATGGAGAAGGGACTTACCTTCTTTGAATTCAATTACATGATCATGCAGGCTTATGACTTCTATACACTGTATCAGAAATATGGCTGTAATATGGAATTCGGCGGTGATGACCAGTGGAGCAACATGCTTGCCGGTACAGAACTTATCCGCAGGAAACTCGGCAAGGATGCATATGCAATGACCCAGGTGCTCCTTCTTAATTCCGAAGGAAAGAAGATGGGCAAGACAGAAAAGGGCGCTGTATGGCTTGATGCGGAAAAAACCACACCTTTTGAATTCTATCAGTACTGGAGAAATATAGGCGATGCCGATGTGCTTAAGTGCATCCGCATGCTCACCTTCCTTCCTCTCGAGCAGATAAAAGAGATGGATTCCTGGGAAGGTGCGCAGTTAAACGATGCAAAGCAGATCCTTGCTTATGAGCTTACGTCTCTTGTTCACGGCAGGGAAGAAGCCGAAAAAGCAAAAGAAGCATCTCTTGCCTTATTCTCAGGTTCCGGAAATTCCGAGAATATGCCCGAGACAAAGATAAATGACGAAGATCTTACAGACGGTAATATAGATATAGTAAGTCTTTTATGCAAGGCGGGCTTTGCTGCCACAAGATCCGACGCAAGAAGGAATGTGGAGCAGGGCGGTGTGAGCGTAAACGGAGATAAGATCACCGATCCGAAACATACATTTTCCAGGGATGATCTTGAATCGGAATTCATTCTTAAGAAGGGTAAGAAGAATTTCATGAGATTTTCCATCTGATGACAAAGCATATAATCAAAGCGGTAAAACCCGGCAGTATAGCCGAGGAAATGGAGATCGCAGCCGGAGATGAACTGGTAATGATCCAGGGGACCACACCCCAGGACATCTTCGACTACGATTTTCTTTGTGCCGATGAATATGTTGAACTTGTCATAAGAAAACCGGACGGTGAAGAATGGGAACTGGAGATCGATAAAGAAGAGAATGAGGATCTTGGCCTTATTTTTGATACCGGTCTTATGGATGACTGCCGTTCCTGCCGCAATAAATGCATATTCTGCTTTATTGACCAGAATCCGAAAGGAATGCGCAAAACGATCTATTTTAAAGATGACGATACACGCCTTTCCTTCCTTCAGGGAAATTATGTGACACTTACCAACTGGACGGAAAAGGAGATAGACCGTGTCATACGCTACCGCATGGAGCCGATAAACATATCAGTCCATACCATGGATCCGGAACTTCGCGTTAAAATGTTAAATAACAAAAACGCAGGGAAGGTGTTAAGCTACCTTGACAGGCTTTATGAAGCCGGGATCAGGATGAACGGACAGATCGTGCTTTGTAAAGGCATAAATGACGGCGCAGCTCTTGAATTTACCATAGGTAAACTTATGGAATATATCCCCGTAATGGAAAGTCTGTCAGTAGTTCCCGTGGGACTTACAGATTACCGGGAAAAACTGTTTAAGCTTGAACCTTTTGAAAAGGAAGATGCCCGGAACGTTATAGATATCATAGAAGGTTTTCAAAAAAAATCCATGGAAAAACATGGCACACACTTTGTTCAGGCATCTGACGAATGGTATCTGTTAGCCGGAAGAGAACTTCCGGAAGAAGAGCGCTATGACGGATATCTTCAGCTTGAAAACGGCGTGGGCATGATAAGACTGCTGCTTACAGAGACTGTTCAAGCTGTAAATGAACTTAAAAGTACAGGCAGATATGACGGCATTAAGAAACGGGTAACCATAGCAACGGGCAAAAGTGCTATACAGACTTTAAAAAAAGCAGCCGGCATAATAAGTGGGGCTTTTCCTGATGTAAGTATAAATGTGGTTGCAGTTGAAAACAGGTTCTTCGGAAAAAGGATCACTGTGGCGGGTCTGATAACAGGCAGTGATCTTATTGCCGAATTTAAAGGGAAAGATATGGGCGATGCCCTGCTCATAACCAAAAATATGCTGCGTTCGGGCGAGGAAGTCTTTCTTGACGATCTTACCGTAACAGATGTTCGAAAAACTTTACACGTTCCCCTTATTATTGTAAAATCCACAGGTATGGATCTTGTGAAATCCGTGCTTGGCATCTGATAAAAGGATAATATTTATGAGCAGAAAGAGAAAACCGGTAGTAGCAGTTGTAGGAAGACCTAATGTGGGCAAGTCCACTTTTTTTAATGTGCTTGCAGGCGAACGCATATCCATAGTAAAGGATACACCGGGTGTAACAAGAGACAGGATATATACCGACGTTGACTGGACCGGACATGAATTTACGCTTATCGATACAGGCGGTATAGAACCGGATTCCAGGGATATAATATTATCCAGCATGCGGGAACAGGCTGAGATCGCCATAAATACCGCTGATGTTATCATTTTTATGACGGATGTGAGGCAGGGCGTGGTGGACGCCGATTTCCAGGTTGCCGTCATGTTAAGAAAATCTCATAAGCCCATTGTCCTTGCGGTCAATAAAACAGATAATTTTGCCAAACAGCAGGCCGATGTTTTTGAATTCTATAATCTGGGTCTTGGCGAACCTTTTCCCATATCTTCTTCGGAAAGACAGGGATTGGGAGATCTTTTGGATCAGGTGATCTCATATTTCCCTAAAGATCTGAATACCGAAAGTGATGAAGAAGACGACAGCATAAGGATAGCCGTTGTAGGTAAACCCAATGTCGGGAAAAGCTCCATAATAAACAAACTTACCGGACAAAACCGGGTGATCGTTTCCGATATTGCGGGAACCACAAGGGATGCTGTGGATACGCATATAAAACACAACAGAAAGGATTATATATTTGTCGATACCGCAGGTCTTCGAAGAAAAAATAAGATAAAAGAAGATCTTGAGCACTACATGATAGTAAGGACTGTAGGCGCGGTTGAAAGGTCCGATGTCACGGTTCTTGTAATAGATGCGAAAGAAGGCGTTACCGAACAGGATGCGAAGATCGCCGGCATAGCCCACGAAAGAGGCAAGGCTGTGATCATAGCCGTTAATAAATGGGATGCGATTGAAAAGGTAACGATGACCTCAAAAGAATTTGAGGACAGGATAAGGAATACCTTATCCTTCATGCCCTATGCCGAGATAGTATTTATATCAGCGCTTACGGGGCAGAGACTTCCGAAGCTCTACGATACCATCGATATGGTTGCGGAAAATCATGCCATGCGTGTACAGACAGGCGTGTTAAATGAGATAATGAGCCAGGCTGTCGTAATGCAGCAGCCGCCTTCCGATAAGGGCAAGAGGCTGAAATTATTCTATATCACGCAGGTTTCCGTAAAGCCGCCTACCTTTGTTATTTTCGTTAACGACAAGGAACTGATGCATTTTTCCTATACGCGTTATATTGAAAATCAGATCAGGGATACCTTTGGTTTTAAGGGAACTCCTTTGAAATTTATAATAAGACAGCGGGATGAAAAAGATTCCGCACTATAGGAGGCAGTTTGATGAATACTGTTGTCATAAGGATCATATGTCTTGCCGCAGGCTATCTCTTTGGCATGTTCGAGACCGGATACTTTGTGGGAAAGCTCTTTGGAATTGATATCAGAAAAGAAGGTTCGGGAAATACCGGAACCACAAATGCTTTGAGGGTACTTGGGAACAAAGCCGGACTTATGGTATTCTTAGGCGATCTTATAAAGACCATAACACCTGTGCTCTTATGCTATTTTATTTTCAGGGAGTCCTTTCCCGAGGGCTGCTATCTTGTAAAATTCTATGCAGGCTTAGGAGCCATACTCGGACACAATTTTCCTTTTTACCTCAAATTTAAAGGCGGCAAGGGTATCGCAGCTCTTGCAGGACTGATTTTTTCCCTGCACTGGATGTATATACCGGTTGCTTTTGTTGTGTTTTTCAGTCTCTTTGCCCTGACAAATTATGTGAGTCTGGGATCTTTATGCATGGCTTTTGTGTTTTTCATACAGACACTTTTGATGGGTTATCTGGGCGTATTCAAAGCCTACGGAGGTGCGGGCATTGCATTTCCCATCATACTTGAGATGGGGATAATTGCTTTTATCATCTGTGCCATGGCCTTTATCAGACACAGAGAGAATATCAAAAGACTCCTTAAAGGAGAAGAAAGAAAAACCTATCTGTTTAAAAAGAACAAAGAGGAGGTGCGTTAAATGGCGTCAGTGGGTGTTATAGGAGCAGGCAGCTGGGGGACAGCACTTGCATGGCTGCTTTCAAACAACGGACATGAAGTAAGCGTATGGTCGGTTGTTGAAAGCGAAATTGAAATGTTAAACAAAGAAAGAGAGCATAAGGACAAGCTTCCCGGAGTAAAGCTTCAGGATTCAATGACCTTTACAACGGATCTTGAGGATTGCTGCAATGATAAGGATCTGCTGGTACTTGCGGTGCCTTCCATCTATACCAGGAGCACAGCCCAGAAGATGAAGCCTTTTGTTAAAGAAGGCCAGCTCATCACAAGCGTTGCAAAGGGCATAGAGGAAAATACGCTTATGAGGCTCTCTGAGATCATAAAGGAAGAGATCCCGGGAAGCATAGTGACCGTACTCTGCGGACCTTCCCATGCGGAAGAAGTGGGAAGGGGGCTTCCTACGATATGCGCTGCGGGTGCAGAGAAAAAGGAGGATGCGGAATTCATACAGAATATCTTCTCATCTAATGTATTCAGGGTGTATACCACCCCTGATATGCTTGGCATGGAAATTGGTGCAGCTCTTAAGAATGTCGTGGCCCTTGCTGCGGGAATGGCAGACGGTATGGGCTTTGGCGATAATACAAAGGCTGCCCTTATAACAAGAGGCATGGCAGAGATAAGCCGTTTAGGTATTGCAATGGGCGGAAGGCCTGAAACCTTTTCAGGCATCACCGGCATAGGCGATCTTATAGTGACCTGCGCAAGCCGTCACTCCAGAAACCGCATGGCCGGTTTTCTTATGGGACAGGGAAAGAGCGCCGATGAAGCCATGACGGAAGTAAAGATGGTAGTCGAGGGTGTTTATTCAGCAAAGGCAGCAAAAGCTCTTTCCGAAAAATATAATATTGATATGCCCATAGTAAATGAGATCAACAGCATTCTTTTTGAAGGAAAATCACCCAGGGCCTCCCTTGAGGATCTTATGCTCAGGGAACGCAAATCCGAAACTGCGGATATGTGGGGATAAGTATGATCAATACAGATGCCCTTATATTTGATATAGACGGGACCCTCTGGGATACCACAAAGCTTTGTGCCACAGCCTGGAATAAAGCCATTGAAGGGGCAGGCTTTAAGGAGGCTGCAACTATAACAGCTGATCGCTTAAAGGGGCTTTTCGGACTTACAATGGATGTTATAGCCGATGCCGTGCTGCCTGAAATGTCCGCGGATAAAAGAAAAGCTCTCCTGTCGGATTGCATCTTCCTGGAACAAAAGATCTTATCCGATAACACAGAGGATCTTTCCTATGAGGGTATATCCGATGTCATAAAGGAACTTTCATCATATCTGCCCGTATGCATAGCCAGCAATTCACAGGCAGGTTATCCCGAACTTGTTATTAAAAAACTGGGCCTTTCCGGATATATCTTCGATCATATATGCTTTGGCGATACAGGCTTTGAAAAAGATGCAAATATAAGGCTTTTATGTGAAAAATGGGGTTTTAAATCTGCTGTATATATAGGTGATATTCAAAAGGACATGGATGCCGCCGTGAAAGCAGGCGCTGCATTCATACATGCTGCATACGGTTTTGGTACGGCAAAGGATCCGGATGCAGTAATAAAAAGCCCTCGCGATATTCTTTCCGTTATAAGCTTTGATAAAAAAAGTGAGACGGATATCAGAGATGAACTTATAAAAAAAGCCCTTGATATGCGTGTTTTTTCCTATGCGCCATATTCCGATTATCAGGTTGGAGCAGCCCTCCTTACCGCAGGCGGGCGCATCTATACCGGTTGCAATGTGGAAAATGCGTCATACGGGGCAGCAAACTGTGCCGAACGCACGGCGGTATTTAAAGCAGTAAGCGAAGGAATGTTGCGTTTTAAGGCAATTGCCATAGCCGGCGGCAGCGGGAGTAAGATGGGAATGGCCTATCCCTGCGGCATCTGCAGACAGGTCTTAAGAGAGTTCTCAGATCCGTCTGAATTAAAGATATATGTGGCATCATCGCTTTCAGAATACATGGAATATACACTTGAAGAACTTCTTCCGGAGAGTTTCGGACCGGATTTTAAGAGCAGTCTATGAGCAGGGAAGATATCATAATATTACTTATATTTTTATCAATCATCTTCTTAACCGCCCTTGCCGGATACAGGGAAAAAAAATCCGGCGAGAGAAAGCTTCGAAAAAAGATAAAAAACGATTTCGGGAAAAAATGCCCGGCAAAGATAAGCAGAGACCGTATGGAATATCTTTCCGTACAGGCAGGCAAAAGGGAGCTTACGGATTGTTCCTATATTGATGATATAAGTTTTAACGATCTTGATCTGGATAAGATCTTTTTAAGGCTCGATCATGCATATACGGCAGCCGGGGAGGAAGCTCTTTACAATGCTTTCAGACATCCTTTATATGATGATGCAAAGATAAGAGAACTCAAAAAAGAAGCTGACTATTACGCCGAAAGCGACAGATACGGCCGCTTATCCTTTGTACTCGCATCAGATCCCTGCGGGAATAATATCCTTTCATTTTCAAAGCATGAGATACCTTCGGGTTTAAAGCTTCATTTTATAGCTCCGATATTACTGCTCTTATCTGTATTTATTATTTTTCTTGATGTCAGGGCAGGAGTATTGATCCTGCTTGCATCCATGATAATAAACATAGCATGGTATTTCTTTTCCAAGCCTGCCATCCTTCCCTTTATGGAGCTTTTAGGAAGCGTATCCGGGGCCGTTTTGTCCGCAAAGCGGCTTTCATCCATGGAAAAAGAGCTTTTTAAAGATGCTCCGGAAAGCATACTTGCAAGATCGGTGGAAATGACGGAGCTTTCAAGGTCGCTTGAGCCCTTTAAAAAAGCGGCTGTATTTATCTCCTCCGGGGCATCAAAGAATTCAGGCTTCTTCTCGGTCTTTTCGGACTATATCAATATGCTCACGCATCTTGATATGATCATATTCTCGCTTCATGCCGATGAACTTTACAGGAAAAGCGATGAATGCCTGAGATTAAGGGAAATTATAGGAAGGATGGAACTTCCTGCCATACTCGCATCTTTTATAAAAAGCCTTGACGGAAATATCTGTGAGCCTGTATTTTCCGATAAGGAAGAAGCTTCTGACATATATCATCCGCTTTTAAATGATCCTGTTGCAAATACCTATGCCTTTGATAAGCCGCTTTTGCTCACGGGCTCTAATGCATCCGGAAAGTCAACATTTTTAAAGACCTGCGCGGTAAATATGATCTTTGCAAGGACCTTCGGTTTTGCCTGCGCAAAGAGCTTTAAGACCGGTATGAAGAGGCTTTATTCGTCAATGTCGCTGCGTGATGACATAACAGCAGGGCAGAGTTATTTCTATACCGAGATCTCTGCGATGAAACGCATATTAGATGCGGCCGCCGCCGATAAAGAGCATCACCTGGTATGTATGGTCGATGAGATATTAAGAGGTACAAATACCGTAGAACGGATCGCTGCTTCTTCTAAGGTACTTGAATACATGGCAGCAAACGGCACGGGCTGCTTTGCCGCCACCCATGATATTGAACTGACACAACTGCTTGGTGAGAGCTTTGAACAATATCATTTTGAAGAAGAGATAGACGGTATGGATGTCCGGTTTAACTATCTGATAAAAGAAGGACCGGCAAAGAGCAGAAATGCCATCCTTTTGCTTGAAGGGATGGGTTATGACAAAGACCTGGTAAACGCTGCCGGAAAGAGGGCAGAGCATTTTCTGAAAGAAGGTATATGGGAATGAGTAAAGTGATCATATATACTGACGGTGCTGCAAGAGGAAATCCGGACGGTCCCGGAGGATACGGGGCGGTCTTAAGCTTCACGGACAGCAAAGGCGACACCCATGTGATGGAGCTGTCTGCCGGATATAAAAAAACTACGAACAACAGGATGGAACTCATGGCTGCCATAGCTGCGCTTGAGGCCTTAAAAAAGCCATGTGACGTGAAACTTCATTCCGATTCGAAATATCTCACCGATGCCTTTAATAAAAACTGGATACCTTCATGGATAAATAAGGGCTGGAAGACAGCCTCAGGCTCTGCCGTTAAAAATCCCGATCTGTGGAAAAGGCTTTTAAAAGCCGCAAAGCCCCATAATATAGAATGGATATGGGTAAAGGGACATGCCGGAAACGAGTTGAATGAAAGATGTGACAAGCTTGCTACAAATGCCGCCGATCATAATGCTGTCCTTGACGATAATCCGGGTGAATGCTAGAATGGAAGAGCTTTCATTTTAGATGAACTCTTCGGAGGAGTATATGGATTCTTTTCAATTATTTTTTTACGGTTCTGAATACAGTTTCCTTTCATATCTGGTGACTTATTTAGTCTTTTTGTCCGCTATAGTCATTGCATTTCTTATAGGCTTTGCGCTCAGGAAAAATAAGAATAAGAAACTTGCGATACAGTCCGGTACAGCCGCAGAAGAAAGCAGCTCCGGAAATATAACGGCAGCATAATATGGCATCACCGGTAAAACAGATAAAGATAAAATATTTCAGCGATAAGATTGAAAAGCTTAAATTAATTGACGGCAAGTCCGACTGGATCGATCTGCGCTGCGCTGAGGAGATTAGTTTAAAGAAGGGTGAGTGGAAGCTCATCCCGCTTGGTGTTGCCATGGAACTTCCCAAAGGCTACGAAGCTCATGTGGTACCCAGGAGTTCAACCTTTAAAAACTTCGGTGTGATACAGACAAATCACTGCGGAGTTATCGACGCATCCTACTGCGGCGACGGGGATCAGTGGTATATGCCTGTTCTGGCAGTAAGGGACACCACTATACATATCAATGACCGTATCTGTCAGTTCAGGATAGTGGAGAACCAGCCTCCTGTCGAATTTATCGAATGTGAGCATCTTGAAGGAAATGACCGGGGCGGTTTTGGAAGCACCGGTATATCTTAATCTTATCAAATAAATTCTTGTATTAAACCCTTGTAAAACGTATAATGGTATAGAATGCGTTTTTGTTATTTTTTTATAGGAATCGGGTTTAAGTGGCTAAATTATATAATTGGCTTGACCGGAGAAAAAATGAAACTCCGGAGGCCTATGACAGAAGAATAAATCATCTTGCGGCCTTTCATGCCGGCTTCTGTTTTTTTGCCCGCGAAAACTATACGCCTGAGATCGCAGGTTTTTCCGTTTATGTTATCTGGAACGGAGAATTCAATTCCAAGCTGTTTATAAAACTTCCCGACGGCGGCTTTATGCTTCATTGTCTGCCTGCGGATGCGGAGGAACTTTCTGAATGCGATGAAGGGATACCTGTATATGTAAAGATAAGATCATATCACGGAAGGCTCAGGGCAGAGCATCTTGCGGTGGCTTTCGGACAAGATCTTTATGATCTTTACTATAACGGATGCGAGCTCAGATTCCCCGCGCATCTTATGTTTGCCGGGAAACGTTTTATTTCGGAGCATTCCGATGACGGTGAGGTGCCTTATGCCGCTTCCGGTGATAAAGCTGCAGGTTCATACAGGAAAGCTTTCCGCTCTGGCGGTTCATATTATCCTGCCAGTTCTTTTTCCGGCGGTTCCTATATTAACTTTCTTTTCGGGAAATTAAGTACGGGCGGGAGCTTTACAAAGAGCAGCTATCTCAGGGGGAGCTTTCTTTCAGGAATAAACATATACGGGAGCGCCCGGGGGCTTAAGGAACTCTGGCGGCAGTTCCTTAAAATGAGCGGCAGTTTTAGCGGCAGTTTTTCCGGCTCATACGGATCCTATACAGCCGGGTCTTATTTTCACGGTTCGTATTTTAAGGGCTCATATGCCGGTGGCTCATACCGTGGAGCCGCAGGAGGGGGCGGCAACAGCAGCAGCTTTACCGGAAGGGACAGGGATGAAAATATCAACTCGCTTATGAAGAACGGTATCAGACCTTCGGGATCTTTATTAAGTTTCATACCGGACGGGCGTTTCAAGCCTTCCTACAGATGCATTGCGGAAATGGGATACGGTCTTGATCTGATATGAAAGGTTTCTATTCTCTCTGGACAGCGCCATATCGTCTGGAACATCCGGGTATCACATATGAAATGAATGATTATGAGCTGCTCATGCTCATGCTTTCTTCTGCTGTCTATGAACGCACCAACGGAAACACAAAGCTTTACGCCGATGAGGCGGCGTATGATTTTATATGCGGCTGCGGTCTGGAGGATCTTTTTTCCGACGGTATAAAAATGCTTCCGGAGCCGGAGGGGATAGATCCCGGGATGTTCTGGGCGGCAGGAAAGCTCACCGCACTTAAAACTGAGAAAATGCCTTCCGTGATGATAGATACAGACCTGATCATCTGGAGGGATATAAGCTATGAGCTGTCACATTCGGAGATAGCCGTTATACATGATGAAGATCACAATCCGTCAATATATCCCGATCCGTATCTTTTTTCCATGAAGGAAGGCTACAGCTATCCCGAGGGGATGGAT
>JAFYBJ010000023.1 GCA_017540265.1 Lachnospiraceae bacterium | reverse complement strand
GTATTCGGTATTCTTTACTGGGTTTCCATGGCGCGTCTCATAAGGGGACAGATGCTATCTCTCCGCGAGCAGGAATATGTGCTTGCAGCAAAGGCAGCCGGAGCAAAGGGCGGCTGGATCATAAGCCGTCATCTTCTGCCGAACTGTATGAGTGTTATCTTTATCTCTGTAGCACTGCAGATCCCCAGTGCGATATTTACGGAAAGCTATCTTTCGTTCATTGGTCTAGGTGTTAATGCGCCTATGCCGTCACTTGGTTCGCTTGCGTCTGATGCTCTTAACGGCATCAGTTCGTATCCCTATAGAATGGTCATACCGGCTATCGTGATCTCGCTTATCGTACTGTCGCTTAATCTTTTCGGGGACGGACTGCGCGATGCGTTTGATCCGAAGCTCAATACTTAAAGGAGGAAAAACAGATGAGCATGCTTGAAGTAAGAGATCTGCATACCTCCTTCTTTACGGATGCCGGCGAGGTAAAAGCTGTCAACGGCGTGTCCTTTTTCCTTGATGAAGGCAAGGTGCTGGGAATAGTGGGCGAGTCAGGATCAGGTAAATCCGTGACTGCTTATTCCATAATGCAGATACTTGCAGGATCGGGAAAGATAGTTTCAGGTTCCATAAAATTCCGCGGTCAGGAGCTGGTTGATTCCGGTGAAAAAGTTATGAAGACCATTCGCGGAAATAAAATATCCATAATCTTCCAGGATCCCATGACCAGCTTAAATCCTACATACACCATAGGACATCAGCTGATGGAAGCTATTCTTCTGCATACTGACAGGAATAAAGAACAGGCAAGGGAAAGGGCTCTGGAGATGCTCCGACTGGTTAATGTTAATGAGCCGGAAAAGAGAATGAACCAGTATCCGTATGAGTTTTCCGGCGGTATGAGGCAGCGTGTGATGATCGCAATGGCTCTTGCGTGTGAGCCTGACATTCTGATAGCAGATGAGCCTACTACGGCACTTGATGTAACCATACAGGCGCAGATATTAGAGCTTATGAAATCGCTTCAGAAAGAACTGGGAATGGCTATCATTATGATCACCCATGACCTTGGTGTAGTGGCTCAGATGTGCGACGAAGTGATAGTAATGTATGCAGGCGCAATATGTGAGCAGGGAAGTGCTGATGAGATTTTTTACAATCCCTGCCATGAATATACCAAGGGACTCTTAAGGTCCATACCTACGGCCGACGGCGGCAAGGAAAAGCTTAAGCCCATAACAGGTACGCCCATTGACCTTTTGAATATGCCTAAGGGCTGTGCCTTTGCGCCCCGATGTGACGCGGCTATGCGGATCTGCCTTAAGGAAAAGTGCGAACGCATGCAGATAAACGATCTTCATGCGGCGGCATGCTGGATGAATGTGAAAAAAGATATGGAAGGCGGTGAGGCATAATGGCAGAGGAAAAAAAGCAGGATATGCCTCTCGTTGAGGTTAAGCACCTAAAACAGTATTTTGATATAAGCGAAGGATTTTTCAAATCCAGGCCCCTTAAGGCAGTGGATGATGTTTCTTTTACCATAAAGAAGGGTGAAACTTTAGGATTGGTAGGAGAGTCCGGCTGCGGAAAAACAACCGTAGGACGGACCATACTGCATCTTTATAAACCCACAGACGGCGAAATATGGTATGACGGTGTTAAGATAGGCGATAAAAAGAGCCTGGAGGACTTCAGGAAGAAGGCAACCATGGTTTTCCAGGATCCGTATTCGTCTTTGAATCCCCGTATGACTGTGGCAGATATTATCGCTGAGCCTTTGGATATACATAAG
>JAFYBJ010000022.1 GCA_017540265.1 Lachnospiraceae bacterium | reverse complement strand
GCAGCATACATTTATTATATCCGCCACCCTTGCCTCATCCTGAAAATACTCCCATGAAGCCTTATCTCTTTTGCCCATAAATCAATCCTCCTTTTAACTGCACCGGCAGAAAGATATGAGCAAAGCATCACCCGCCGGCATCTTATTTTTCTCTCGTGAAATCTCCGGCGGAACCGCCTGATGGAACTGTATAAAAAAAATTATACGTCCAAAGAATTTCTAAAGATTGAGACTATATTACAACATGGTTTTAAAAATTACAAGAGGAAATGAATGACTTCAGATATACGTACCTCCGGTCTAAACAAATTTTTTTATATCTGAAAAACAGAACCCCCGCCTTAAAAGAAAAGCTCTTAACTTTTCCTTTTCCTTTCTGTCCGCCGTCTCCGGTTCATAATGACGTTTTTCAAGGAGTTTCTTTATCTTATCGGATTCATCATAGTATCCGTCTGTTCCGGCATGTTCCGCCTTTATCTTTTCAAGAGCCCCCTTTATGATATCCCTGTCTATCCCCTTTCTCTTCAGATCTTCAGATATGCGCCCTGCGCTTTTTTTATCTATATAGCACTCGGCATATCTTACGGCATAAGAGATATCATTGATAAAACCATATGAAGCAAGCCTGTTTATTATGATATCCACGGATACATCGGGGTAGAGGCCTTCACGAAGCTTAGACCTTATCTCCCTCTCGGTATAATCCTTCTTTTCGAGCAGATGAGCCGCTCTCTTCAGCCCTCTCTTAACAAGGACTTCCTTAAACATATAGTCAAGCTTTTCAACAGCAAGCTCTGTGCCCTCTGAAAGAGAAAGCTCCTTAAGTTCCGAAACATAAAGCATAAATGACGGAGCCGAAGCTCCGTCAAGTATTACCTTATATCTGCCTTTACCGCACTTTTCAAGAGAAGTTATCTGCATATCACTCCTCTGAAGCACCTTCATTTGCAGAATCAGCCTCTGCAGAAACAACATCGTCAGCTTTCTTCCCCCTCTTCATAGGCTTTTTATCAGCCTTTATATCAAGCTCCGAGGGACTTCCGCCGATATTGTAATGTTCCCTGACTTTCCTGTCTACTTCTGCGCATATTTCAGGATGATCCTTAAGATAAAGCTTTGCATTTTCCCTGCCCTGACCTATCTTTTCGCCGTTATATGCATACCATGCGCCGCTCTTGTTTATCACATCGATATCGCAGGCAAGATCTAAAAGATCTCCCTCATAAGAGATACCCTCACCGAACATGATATCAAACTCTGCCTCCTTAAAAGGAGGAGCCACCTTGTTCTTTACTATCTTCGCCCTGGTGCGGTTTCCTACGGAATCACCGCCTGTCTTTAACTGCTCGACCTTGCGGACTTCCATACGTACTGAAGCATAGTATTTAAGGGCATTTCCGCCTGTAGTAACCTGCGGATTGCCATAGAATACACCAACCTTTTCTCTTAACTGGTTAATGAATATCACCGCACAGTTTGATTTGCTGATAACACCAGCGAGCTTTCTGAGAGCCTGGCTCATAAGCCTTGCCTGAAGCCCCACATGGGCATCACCCATATCTCCGTCAAGCTCTGCCTTCGGTGTAAGGGCAGCTACAGAATCCACAACGACTATATCTACAGCCCCGCTGCGCACCATGGTCTCTGCTATCTCAAGCCCCTGCTCACCGTAATCCGGCTGGTTGATATAGAGATTGTCCACATCAACACCTATGGCTGCCGCATACGCAGGATCAAGCGCATGCTCCGCATCTATGAAACCGGCTATGCCGCCGCGCTTCTGGACCTCAGCTATCATATGAAGCGTGACCGTGGTCTTACCGGAAGATTCAAGTCCGTATATCTCTATAACACGGCCTTTCGGGATGCCACCTATACCAAGGGCTATATCAAGAGAAAGTGAGCCTGTAGGTATAGTCTCCACATTCATCTTATTCGCGGGATCACCTAATTTCATAAGCGCCCCCTTGCCGTACTGTTTCTCAACCTGCTTTACAGCAGCATCCAATGCTCTTAATTTTTCTTCTCTTTCCATTACCATTCTCCTTTTTTGTGTCCGGGACGCTATAAAGCACCCGAAACATCTGTTCGCATTTAGAATAAAACATTTGTTCGTGTTTGTCAACTGTAAATTTCATATACGGATATCTTTACGGGAATATGTCCCGGCCGCTGAATGCGGCAGAAAGAACCATGCTGCTCTACGTGGCTTAGATGATAACACAAATAAAAAATGCCTGCAAGATGTTTTATCATCTGCAGGCATTGTCGAAAATTTATTCCGTTGCGTAAGGCATAAGAGCAACGTGTCTTGCTCTCTTTATAGCCGTTGTGAGTGCTCTCTGATGCTTTGCGCAGCATCCTGTCACTCTTCTGGGAAGGATCTTTCCTTTTTCGGATACATACTTGCGAAGCTTCGCTGTATCCTTGTAATCTATAACAACCTCAGGATTTTCAGTTCCCTCTTTTGTAACAGCCTGTCCGCAGAATACGCAAACCTTCCTGCGACGGTGCATTCCGCCCGGACGGCGCCTGGGCGCTGTGCCTCTTTCTTCTCTGTTAAATGCCATGATAATTCCTCCTGTTCATGCGCATAAGCTTAAAATCAGTTTCCGAAAGGGATCTCATCATCGATACCGTCAGGGATATTCATGAAGCCTTCATCTCCCGCAGGAGCCTGTGCGCGTCCGCCGCCATTGGAAGAATCATTTCCGCCGCCATTCTTACTCTCGGCAAATTCCTGATCCTCAACCACCACATCCGTGGTATAGACCTTCTGGCCGTCCTTATTGGTATAGCTTCCGGTCTGAATGCGGCCCGTAACGGCAATCTTTATTCCCTTATGGAAATACTTTTCGGCAAACTCTCCTGCTTTTCCGAAAGCCACGCAGCTGATGAAATCGGCATTCTGGCCCTCTCCATTATTCGAACCTCTGGAGAATCTCCTGTCAACGGCTAAGGTATATCTTGCGATAGCCATTGAATCACCGTTATTCTGTGAATATCTTACATCCGGGTCTCTTGTGAGACGTCCCATTAAAATAACTTTATTCATGCTTTTCTTCCTTTCTTATGCTTCGTCGAGTCTGACGCATAAGAAACGGAGAAGATCTTCTCTCAGCCTAAGCCTGTTCTCAAGCTCTACGGGAGTATTGCTGTCTTCGGATTCGAAGCGTATGAAGCTGTAATAAGCTTCCTTATTCTTACGGATCTCGTAAGCCAGCCTGCGGGGAGCTTCATCTGTCTCGACTCCGGTAACATTGCCGCCGAATCTGGCAACATATTCCTTGCACTTGTCGATGACAGCCGTTCTCTCCTCTTCTCCGAACTTAGCACTGACTACGACTGCTAATTCGTACTTGTTCATGCTGTCTTTACCTCCTTCTGGACTTAGTGGCCTGACCTTGCGGGCAGGCAAGGATATTTCACGAGGTTTCATAATACCATGTGAAATTCATAATTGCAAGAGTTTTTTGCTTCAAAAGATCACGCAAGAAGCTGAAGTACTGACTGGGGACTGCTGTTTGCCTGGGCAAGGATACTGGTTCCTGCCTGCATCAGCACAGAATTATTTGAAAAAGACACCATTTCAAGCGCCATATCCGTATCGCGTATGCGTGACTCGGCAGCACTTGTATTTTCCGAAACATTTGCATTATTCCTGGCAGCATGTTCAAGCCGGTTGGTCGTAGCTCCGTAATAAGACCTTATACCGCTTACCTTTAAAAGCGCATGCTTAAGATATTGTATCGAATCGCCTGCGGCATGCGCCGATATCTCCTGAGGAACACGACAGCGCAAAGTATCTGAATTTAATTCCCATAATCTGATTGGCAGTACCTGATCTTTTTCGGTCCCTACATGTATATCAAGATACTTTGGAAGATATGCATACATATCATCATCCTTTGTATCTGTATATTTTCTTGTAACATCTACTTCAGTTTTTGTGGTGCGCTCATACTGATCCGCTACCGTGATGGGACCATATGTAACAGAACCAAGTTCAATGCTCCCTCCTGCAGGAACATTTCTGTCATTCCACCATGCACCTACCCCCGAATGAGTCACCGCTGCTCCGGCTGTTACGCCCTCCGATCCCCATGTATTATACAGATCATCTATAGTTCCCAAAACGCTTTCATCCGCGCCCGACGTACTTATCGATATAGATGCAAGGTCACTCTTAAGCACATAAGGAGGATTAGCTCTGGTTGCAGTAGTGGAGCTCCCATTTGTATTCATCGTATCAAAAGCAAGACGCGCCGATGCCGTCTTATCCTCAGCACCGGTATTTTTCATGGAATATGATAACTTATAAGTATCACCGTTCAAAAGTTCTATCTTCTGTGTAAATGACAGCCCGCTTCCCAGATCGTATGTATGCTCTACGATATTACCGTCATCACTGTAGTTCACCGATGATACATTCCCCCTGTTGTAAAGGTCATATATCGTGCTGTCCCCTACCTTTACACCCAGCTGGGACATAGCACATGAAAGCGGCCAGCCAAGCTCGTTCTTTACGTTTATATATCCTTTTGCTCCCGTCATCTGCTTCGGGCTTACAAGCGCCTTTGCCTTTGGATCCGGATCAATTTTTTTATATGTTTTGGTCACTTTGGTTTTTGTTGTAGTCTCAGGCCCCTCAGTAACCGTATACTCGTGATGAACTTCATAGCTTGTATGACCTTTCTCATCTGTATCATGAACCTGCTCCCACTCATTATATGAGGAAGTTCTTCCGCCACTTGTTATATTAACTGTCTCTTCCACTGTATCCGCAGGAAGATCGACCGCATTGATCACATCCTTCGTTACTGTAGTGACCGTCGGATCTGTTTCCGTTCTTTCTGTTACGGTATGTATTGTCTGCCTTGCAGGATCATCCAGAATGGTATCTTTTCCCTTGAACAGCTCTATCTCATTATATGTGGTGATGTCGAAAGAACGGTCCATCTCATCCGCAAGCTGTTTAAGCTCAGCCTGGATATATTCCCTGTCCTCATAGGTATTGGTATCATTTGCCGCCTGTACCAGGAGTTCTTCCTGACGGTTTAACATACTGTTTATTTCATTAAGGGCTCCATCTGCAACGTTGCACAGAGCTTTACCCTCATTTATATTTCTGACAGTCTGATCCAGGCCCCTTATCTGCCTGCGCATCTTTTCGGATATAGCCAGCCCGGCCGCATCATCTGCAGCACGATTCACCCTGTAACCGGAAGAAAGCTTCTCTGTGTTCTTCTTCTGGTTACCGGTCACTATCCCTAAATTTCTGGCGCCGTTCATCGCCATCATATTGTGGATAAGGCTGTTTCCTATAACAGGCATCGATTCTCTCCCCGATGATCATTCTGTTTAATACTATCTCTTAGTATATCGGCGCAAAAGAAAAAAACTTTAGCACCTGATACTCTTATATTATAACACAAACGCTGCGCTGCCCACTATCCCAGGCAGGCGAATCCGACTGCTTTGTGTTATACTCATTACTATGAAACCAGTAACAGAAAAAAGCTGCATACATATCTACACCGGAAACGGCAAGGGAAAGACCACTGCCACCACGGGTGCTGCCCTTCGCTTTGCCGGAAACGGCGGGAAAGTATTATTCGTCCGTTTCCTCAAAGGGCGTGAGAGCGGAGAAATAAAGCTGTTAAAAGAGGTTGGCGTGACTGTGCTTGAACAGGAAGGGCTGGATAAGTTCTATTCGGCCATGGATGATACTGAAAAAGAACGCTGCCTTTTTCTTACGCAGAAAAACTACAGCTTCGCCCTTGAGCATCATAAGGACTTCGGCATGATAGTCTTAGATGAATGCGGCGCAGCGCTGAAACACGGTCTCCTCAAAGTATCTGACATAACGGAACTCATTTTTACCTGCAGGAAATCTTTTACAGAGCTTATACTTACAGGCAGAGATTTCCCTGAAGAATTAAAAAACGCCTGCGATTACCTTACGGAAATGCAGGCGGTAAAACACCCTTATTCGACCGGACTCAAAGCAAGAAAAGGTATCGAATACTGATCAGTCTTCCTCTTTAAGGTGTTCCATTCCGGCCGCTATTATCGATCTTACATGTTCGTCATCAAGGCTATAAAAGACCTGCTTTCCCTCGCGCCGTCCTTTTATCAGTCTGTTTGCTTTAAGGATACGCAGCTGGTGCGAAACAGCAGACTGCGTCATATTTAACACTGCGGCAAGATCGCATACGCAGACCTCCGAAACCGAAAGCACGCATAATATCCTTATCCTGCTTGAATCCCCGAATATCTTAAACAGTTCCGCAAGATCATAAATATCATCCTCATCGGGAAGCGACCTGTTTATTTTCTCTATGAGAGCCTCATGGACTTCACTCATATCACACATTTCCACGGGATTCATCTTTTCCATGATATTCACACCTTCCTTACAAATAATGCCCTGATCGCATTTAATACCGCTATTATCATAACACCAACGTCAGCAAAAATGGCTAACCACATATTTGCAGCTCCCATCGCCCCAAGCAAAAGGCAGATAAGCTTTATGCCTATGGCAAATATGATATTCTCATATACGATGCGCATACACTTTGAAGATATGCGTATCGCCTTTGCTATCTTTAAGGGATCGTCATCCATGAGCACCACATCGGCTGCTTCTATGGCTGCATCAGAGCCGAGGGCTCCCATGGCGATACCTATGTCCGCCCTTCCGAGCACCGGAGCATCATTGATCCCGTCTCCAACAAATACCAGCATCTCTTTTTCTTTCTTTTCGGATAAAAGCTTCTCTACCGCTTCCACCTTGCCTTCAGGCAGCAGCTCCGTGCGTACTTCATCTATGCCCAGCTCATCAGCTACAGCTTCTCCCACTGCCTTTGCATCACCGGTGAGCATCACCGTCTTTGCCACTCCCGCTGCATGAAGGGCCGTCACTGCGTCCCTTGCGCCGGGTTTTATCATATCAGAGATCAGGATATGTCCCGAATAAACCCCATCCAATGCCACATGCACCACAGTGCCGGTCTTATGGCAGTCCAGATAAGCGATGCCTTCCTTCTCCATAAGTTTCTTATTTCCGAGGACTACCCTTACCCCATCAACTGTTGCCTTCATACCGCCTCCGGGGATCTCCTCGATGTCCGATACCAGTTTTCCGGAAACGGTACGCGTTGCAGCTCTCATCTTCCCTTCATCCGAGCGTACATAAGCATTGATGATGCTCTTTGCTATGGGATGTGATGAAGCGCATTCCGCATGGGCGGCATAATATAAAAGCTTATCGTCGGAAAGAGTTGCATGATGTATGGCTGCCACTTCGAATACGCCCTTTGTCATGGTGCCGGTCTTGTCAAAAGCAACTATCTTTGTCTTTGAGAGCGCTTCAAGATAATTGGAGCCTTTTATGAGCACACCTTCTCTTCCCGCTCCTCCTATGCCGGCAAAAAAGCTTAAAGGAATACTTATCACAAGTGCGCAGGGGCAGCTTATCACAAGAAAGGTGAGCGCTCTGTATATCCAGCTTCCGGGCATCGGTTCAAGCCCCATGACAAGTCTGACAACAGGAGGGATGATCGCCAGCGCCAATGCACTGTAACATACCGCCGGGGTATATATCTTTGCAAAGCGCGTGATAAAAGCTTCCGAACGGGATTTCCTTGATGAGGACTCTTCAACCAGTTCAAGCACCCTTGATACCGTGGATTCCCCAAATTCCTTTGTTGTGCGTATTTTTATCACGCCGCTTAGATTTATACAGCCGCTTATAACATCATCGCCTTCAAGCACGCGTCTGGGGACACTCTCGCCTGTAAGCGCAGCCGTATCAAGGGTACTTTCTCCCGATATCACGATACCGTCTATGGGTATTCTCTCTCCCGGATTTACTACTATCATGCTTCCCGGCTCTATCTCGTCGGGGTCTTTTTTTTCAAGACTTCCATCCTCTTTCTCGATATTTGCATAATCCGGACGGATATCCATGAGCTCGCTTATATTTCTTCTGCTTTTTCCTACCGCATAGCTCTGGAACAGCTCTCCAATCTGATAGAAGAGCATAACGGCAACCGCCTCCGTATAATCTCCGTTTTTTTCTGCAAGGGCAACGCCTATAGCACCAAGAGTTGCCACCGCCATAAGGAAATTTTCATCGAAGACCTGCCTGTTCTTTATGCCCTTCCAGGCTTTCAGAAGTATGTCATATCCGACGGTGAGATAAGGGATCATATAAAGCAGAAACCACACCGGTTCTTTTATGAGCACTTCGTTTATGTGCGAACCATCTGCCGGATCGATCTGCCGTTCCCCGACAGTCTTATATGCCAAATGCAACAATATCATAAATAATGCTGCCGTAATGATGCGTATGAGCATTTTTTTCTGTTTCTTATTCATATCTTTCACAGAAATATCTCGCAGTCATCTTCCACCTTTTTGCAGTTCTTAAGCACCTCCTGCATCACTGTCTTCGCATCGGCTCCTTCCTCAAATTCCACATTCATCTTAAGTGTCATGAAGTTTACCACCGCATCCTTTACACCTTTAGTCGCCTTTGCGGCATCTTCCATCTTATTTGCACAGTTTGCACAATCAACTTCGATATTGTAGCTTTTCTTCATCTCTGATCTCCTCTCTTTTTTGAACATATGAATAACTGTTCATGTGTTTGTATTATACCACCTTATACCAATTTGTCAATCATGATCAGGAATGCTTGACGCGAAAATCCTGATGGATGAACTATCGTTACCAACAGATAAAATTAAGGCATAAGGTCATCCTGAACGAAGTGAAGGATCTTTCTTTTTATGCTTGGAAGATTCTTCGCTTCGCTCAGAATGACATTAATAGTTTCTTACCTGATCATTCCTTTCGCCGCCAGGCGCCTCATAACAAAAACCCCGGCGGCGCCGGGGCTTTTCAGGACAGAGTATCATTCTGTCAGTTTAGTTTACGTCTATAACGCTGTTGACCGTATAGATTCTTCCGGTTACGGGATCCGTTACAGTAGCTGTTACAACGGTATCCTTCGCTGCATCTGAAACTTCAAATACAGCCTTTCCGTTCTCATCGCTTATCTTCTTCACGCCGTTCCCTTCATTAGCCACAGACCATACCGCCTTTATATCAGACTTATTAAGCGCAGGTGAAGTCTTTACGCTGAGGGTGACCGTCTTTG
>JAFYBJ010000021.1 GCA_017540265.1 Lachnospiraceae bacterium | reverse complement strand
TTTACAAAGCTCTGCTTATATTTTTCTGCACAGGGCTTTTATGTATTGCGGTTTTACTTTGCATGCTTTACAAAAGGCTTGAGCGTTTTGAAAAAGAGATGAGTGCAAAGACCGGCATAGAGGTGATAGATCTGACCGTTTCATCTGACGGGACGGAAGCAGTATCGGAGGATATGACCGTTTCATCTGACGGGACGGAAGCAGTATCGGAAGATACGGCAGCTGTATCAGGAAACAGTGATATTCAGACAGAGGCGGATACTGAAGAGGATGAGTCTTCTCCGTATCCTCTTAGCAGTGAAGAAGAGCAGAAGGTAAGGGAAACGGCTGAAGCTTTTACAAGGGCGTATGCCGTGTTTGCACTTAAGAAAAATGCTTCCGCATCTGAAACCTTAAGCTTTGTGGACAGAGAGAGCGCTCTTTATTCAAAGCTTTCAAGATACGGCAATGAATGGGGCGTTACATATGATAAGGATTCCTTTGAAAAGCTTGAGATCAGTAATATAAAGAAGCTTTCTGAGGAACCGGCAAAATACAGCTGTGAGGTGGATTCTCTTTATACCGTATATGCGGGAGCAGGGAACAATTCATATGAACTTAAGTTTTCATACATCCTTAAAGCGGATGCAGCCTCAGGAAAGCTTCTCATGGAGGAGATGGAAAACAGATGAGAAATGTATTGCATAAGGTTTTTGTAATTGCTTTGATGGCAGGGATGTTAAGCGCCTGCACAGGCACAGAAACGGCCCTTGATAATCCAAATGAGATATCCCTTCCCGGAACAGGGCCGGAAAATACAGGCACAGGTATCGTTTTTTCAAGAGCATCCGGCTGTTATGAAGAGGGCTTTGAACTTGAATTAACGGCGCCGGAGGGCTATGGCGAAATATGGTATACGACAGACGGAAGCGACCCTGAAAGCAGCAGTACAAGGATAAAATATGTGAATCCCATAGGCATAGAAAGCAGGGAGGGGGATGAAAATACTGCATCTGCCGTGGAACCGCTGCTCATTGGCTATGAAGGAGCATCAATCGATGATGCCCTTGAAAATGTGGAATGTGAACTTAAAGCGCCTGAAAAGGAAGATGTGGATAAATGCAGCGTGATACGGGCGGTTGCGGAGAAAGAAAAAGGAGTATATACCGCACAGAGCGGGGCGGTATATTTTATCGGCAATATGGAAGACCACATACCGGGAATTTCGGAAAGCTGTGCTGCTTCAGACACAGACCTTGCCCTGATAAGCATTGCGATCGATCATGACAGCCTTTTTGACTATGAAAACGGCATATATGTAAGGGGAAAAGTGTTTGATGATTCTCTGAAAGCTCACAGGGAGGCTGTTGCAGCGGGGAAGGAAGACATTGATTCACTTCAGCCTGCACTCTGGGATGCAAATTACAATATGAGGGGCAGTGAATGGGAGAGAAGCGCTTATGCTGAAATGCTCATTGTTTCCTCTGAAGGATCGGTCTCACAGGCCTTTGCCCAGAACTGTGGCGTAAGAACCCAGGGAAATGCCGCAAGGAGCCTGAGGCAGAAAAACCTTCGCCTTATAGCAAGGGAAGAATATGGAAAAAAAAGATTTTCATATCCTTTATTTGGAGAGGACAGGGTAAGTGTTTCCGGAAATACAATGGACTCCTATGATAAGCTGGTACTTCGAAGCGGAGAAAACGGAAATCTTTCTGATGCAAAAAATGAGGATGCCCTGCTTCAGGAAATGTTAAGGGAAGGCGGTATCAGGAATACTGCAACCCAGGCATCAAGGCCATGTCTTGTATATATAAACGGTGAATACTTCGGGCTTTATGTGCTCACAGAGGATTATTGCAGCGAGTTCTTTAAGGATTACTATGACGTGCGGGAAGAAGACGTGGTCATGTATAAGAAAGGACTTAAGCTTAAGCTTGATATAGGAGAAATACCGGCAAATACAAACGATGAAAGCTTTTATTTAAAGGAACTGGATGCCTTTCTTGATGAGCATAAAGATCTTTCATCCGAGGCGGATTATGAAGAATTCTGCAGCTATGTGGATCCCGAATCCCTGATGGATTATTTTGCATCCGAGATCTGGCTTAATAATAATGACTGGCCTCTTACCAACTGGGCAATGTGGCGTACAAAAAAGGATGAGGGAAGTGAGTACGGAGACGGAAGATGGCGTTTTGTTCTCTATGATCTTGACCAGGGCGGATTCTATGAGGGAAGGAATACGATCAGCGAGGCCGGATTGTTAGATACATCTTCTCCACAGTTTGCTGTAAGGATCTTTGCAACAGCCATGACAAACGAGGGGTTTAAGGAAAAGTTTAAAGAAAGGCTGCTCGCTCTTTCCACGGATGTTTTTGACGCATCGCATACTGATGAATATTTTGACCGATATGAGGCGGTTTACGGGCCTCTTTACGAACAGCATTTTAACAGGTATCCCATGGCAGATGGCGTGAGGACAAAACAGACAGCCATAGATGAGATGGAGACTTTAAGGCAGTTTATGTATGACAGGCCTGTCTATATCTGGCCCATGCAGGATGGCTTATGAAAAAGATCATTTATATTTCCCATTATGACAATATGTATGGGGCGAACAGGGCGCTGCTTGAGCTTATGAAGGGAGTGAAGGCTTCAGGGCTTTATGAACCTGTGGCGGTGCTTCCGGCAGAGGGTGAATTTACGGATGTACTTAAGTCTCAGTGCATAAGCTATATCATCTGCGGTATCACGCCCTGGGCGGCCATATACAGGGAACCCATAAGTTTTAACCTTAAAAGAAAAAAGAGACTTGCAGCCATTGATAATGAGATCGGATTTCTTTATGAGCGGCTTAAGGATGAGGATATAGCCTTTATACACTCAAATTCAAGCATCATCGGTCACGGTGCCATTCTTTCTGAAAGACTGGGCTGCAGGCATATCTGGCATATAAGGGAATTTGCCAGGGAACATTACGGAATGGTCTTCTTCTATCCGGAGGAATGGGTGGAAAGATACTTTACAGCCGCCGACAGGCTGGTGGCCATATCTGATGCGGTTAAGGATAATTATGAAAGAAGCTATCCCGAAGCAAAGGTGACACGCATATATGACGGGATAAAGCCTGTAGATGACATAGGAAATTCTAATGCAGAAAATGCGGTTACAGAGTTCCTTTATACAGCGTATATATTTCCTGCAAAAAGGCAGATGGATGTGCTTTTAGCAGCGAAGATGCTTTTAAAGAAAGGTGTGAGGGATTTCCATATAACGTTTGCCGGAGACGGAGACAAGGCGTATCTAAAAAAGCTTAAAGCTTTTGTAAAAAGAAATTCTCTTGAAAGCTTTGCAGACTTTGCAGGTTTTGTATCGGATATAAAGCCGTATCTGAAAAAAGCTGATACAGGCATTATAGCATCCGAATACGAGGGCTTTGGACTGGTAACCTGTGAATATATGCAGTACGCACTGCCGGTCATCGGAAGGCGGTCAGGCGCCACTCCGGAGATAATCGAAGATGGGATAAGCGGTTTTCTGTATGATGATATAAACGGACTTGCAGAGGCTATGGAGAAGCTTATAAGGGATAAGGATTTAAGAAGCGCTTTGGGTGAATCAGGAAGGACGAGAGTTCTCAAGGAATTTACCGATGAGAGAAATGTGACGGAAATATTAAAGCTGTATGGAGAGGTGGAGAATGGATAAGGTACTTAAGGAAAAGATAATAAAGGATGAAGTATACGCCATAATACCCGCGAGGTCGGGGAGCAGGGGCGTAAAGAATAAGAATATCAGGTGTTTAAAAGGATATCCGCTTCTTGCGTATGCCATAGCGGCGTCAAAGCTTTGCGGTGAGGTAAGCAGGGTGATAGTATCCACGGATTCGGAATATTATGCTCGCATCGCAGCATATTATGGAGCAGAGATCCCCTTTCTGCGTCCTGCAGAAATATCGGGTGACAGGTCAACGGATATAGAATTCATGGAGCATGCCATAAAATGGCTTTATGACAATGAGGGAAAGCTTCCGGAATTCTTCCTGCATATGCGTCCCACTTATCCTTTAAGGGATCCGCAGGTGGTAGCTGAGGCGGTAAGGCGCATGAAGGCGGATGAAAGCGCCACCAGTCTCCGCTCCGCCCATCTTGCATCCAATACGCCTTATAAGTGGTTTAATATGCGTGAAGACGGTTATTTTAAAACGATAAGGGATGATATCACATTAGATGATGCGAATAATCCGAGACAGGCTTTTCCTGATGTATATATACCGGACGGATACGCGGATATGCTAAGGACTTCCCATATCATAGATAAGGATCTGGTGCATGGCGATAAGATGATAGGCTTTGTTGTGGAAGACGGCGTGGATGTGGATGCCGTAAAGGATATGGAATTTCTGGAGTATTATATTTCAGACCATGAAAGCAGGCTTTATGACTGGCTGTCAGAAAATTATAAGCCCCTTGAGGAGGCAGGGATAGCATGAAGATACTTATAGCAGGACTGGGAAGCATAGGACAGAGGCACTTAAGGAATATAAGGCGTGTCTGCGGTGAAGATGCTAAGATACTCGCATACAGGGTGCGGGGGCTTAAACGGACCTTTTCTGATGATATGAAGATCAGGGAAGGCGTAGACCTGGAGAAGGAATATGACTTGAAGGTATATTCGGATCTTGATGAGGCGTTATCCGAAGCTCCGGATATATGCTTTGTGACCAATATCACATCAAAGCATATGGAGACGGCATTAAAGGCTGTACGGGCGGGCTGCGATGTCTTTTTGGAAAAGCCTGTGTCGGACAGCCTTGAAGATACGGAGGAACTGTTAAAAGAAGTAAATGAGCGGGGGACGGTAGTTTATGTGGGCTATCAGAACCGTTTCCATCCCTGTGTGCAGGATGTAAAGGCTGTTTTGGAGGAAGGCAGGCTTGGAGCCTTGCTTTCGGTTTCCGGCGAATTTTCTGAAAGGCTCATCACCATGCACCGCTATGAGGATTACAGGGATACTTATATGGCAAGGAAGGATATGGGAGGCGGTCCGGTCTTAGGGCTGCAGATCCATGCCCTGGATTATCTGCAGTGGCTTATAGGTGAGCCGGTAAGTGTATATTCTGTATGCGGGAAGGCAGGAAATATAGATACGGACGTAGAGGATCTTGCTTCCTCACTCTATATCTTCAGGCTTTCGGACGGCAGGGAGATACCGGTATATAATCATACGGATTTTCTGCAGTTCCCCCCGGTACACAGGTTTAAGCTCGTATTTGAAAAGGGACGGGTGGAAGCCGATCTTGGCGGAGCATGCACGAATATATATGAGGGAGATGAGCCTGTGAGGCATATCAGTCATGAGGGCTTTGCAAGGAATGATATGTTCATTACGGAGCTTAAGGAATTCCTTGAATGTGTTAAGGAAAGAAGAAAACCCGATGCTTCCCTGGAAGACGGTATAAAGGGGCTTAAGATGGCGGCCGCAGCAAAGCTTTCCGCAGAAGAAAAAAGAATAGTGAGGATAGATGAATTATGATAAAGAAATATACAAACCGTTTTGTTCTTGTATGCAGTATGAATATTTTTGTTTTTAAGTGAAAGATTTTCCCTAAAAACGGATATATGATGGTTATTACATAATTTTTACAGGTACAATAATGGAAAGAATAAATACCGTAATATTTGATATGGATGGCACTGTTTTGGATACATTGCAAGACCTTACAATATCCATGAATTATGTAATGATAAGCTTTAATATGCCGGAACATAAGGAAGACGAATACCGGCAGTTCTTCGGAAACGGCATAAGATATGCTATGGAAAAAGCTGTGCCGGAGGAAACCACTGCT
>JAFYBJ010000020.1 GCA_017540265.1 Lachnospiraceae bacterium | reverse complement strand
ATTCCATTCGCAGCGTTCTATTATGGAATCACCTGCAAAGCAGAGATCGGTAGGATATGAATATACCGATTCAAAGGTATAAACCCTTGCATCATAAGTATCATTTTTCGTGCAATAGGCTTTGAGCATGGGATCCTCATAAGGCAGGAAACCGGGATTTTCATACACAGGCTCTGAAACTGTCTTTTCTTCACTATTTTCTTTATCTTCACTATTTTCTTTATCTTCGCTGTTATCCGGTCTTATGACATCTTCCGTATCGGATTTTTCTTCTTTCTTCGATGCGTCTTCCTCATTATCGCTCTTTAATGCTTCTGCCTCGGAAAGCGCTGTTTCGAGTTCTGCTATGCGATCCTCATAGGCTTCCTTTTCATCTTCCGAAAGACCTGCTCCTGCAGCATCTTCCGATGTGTTACCTTCAACAGCTTCTGCCTCTCCTGAGGATTCCAGCTGTTTTTTTAATGCCGAATTTTTAGCTGCAAATACCGCTGTGCTTCCTGCAAAGCATACACAGAGTGCAAGCAGGATTATGAGGATCGAATTCTCGCGTTTCCTCCTGCTTTTTCTGCGTTCTTTTTCTTTTTCATCCATCGTTTCTTTTTCCTTTCAAATAATAGGAAAGTATTATAACACAAACTAATAACCTTTTCCCAAATAATCAAATGCGTTTTTCATCCAGCTTATATTTTCGCCGTCTATGGCGATCACGTCATAGCGTACCGGCATTTCAAAATATTCATTTTTAAGCGCCCTGAAATGGTCGGAGACCTGTGATATTATGAGCTGTTTTTTAATATCAACCGCTTCCGAGGCGAAACCGCTTTTTATGTTTTTTCGCTGTTTTACTTCAAAAAAAACAAGCGTATCCCCATCGCAGCCTATGATATCTATCTCTCCGTATCTGCATCGGAAATTCTGTTTCAGTATGCGAACCCCGTTGATCGAAAGATATGCGCAGGCTTTTTCTTCATATTCACTGCCCTTGCTGCGTTTGTTCAAGCGTTTACTTACCTGCCTTCTTCATCTTCTCTCTTATCTTGTCCATTCCGTCAACAAAGACAAGGATCTCCGCCACCACTTCATAAAGCTCGGGCGGTATCATATCTCCTATTTCAAGCTTTGATAAGGTCTTTGCCAGTTTGTCATCCTTATGAACCGGAACTTTCGACTCTTTTGCTTTTTCTATTATCCTGTCTGCAATGGCTCCTCTTCCGGATGCAATGACCTTGGGTGCCATATCCTCCGGATCATATTCAAGGGCGACAGCTGTTTTTACTTTATCCTTTTTCTCCATCCTATGCCCTCATATCAAAGCCTTTTGCATATATAAGACCTGCGGGAGCCGACTTTACGGGATCCTTAAAAACCCTTTCCTCACCGCCTGCCTGTAATTCATCACGTTTGGAACAGGATGTGCTTATGTTATAGCCTCTCTCCTCAAGCCTTTCGGTAAGTATATGTATATGCTCCGCGATAAAATCTATCATCTCATCATCCGCAAGATAGAATCTGGTGCTCACATTATTGTTGTTCCTTATCGCCGCATATACATCCACCGGCCCCAGATTATCCATATCCAGATGAAGAAAAGCGCTTACGGATCCATCCTTTGACGCCAGGCTCTTTTTATCGGTATAAACATAAAGATCGCCGGTTGTTTCGCTGCCCGCCATTTTAAGCGGGATCTGGACATACTGTATGGCCTGGTTTAATTCATTGATAAAATTAACATTCTGCTTTAATTCAGCCACTGTGTTATATGCGGGATTTTCCGTTCCCGCAGCCTTTATCACGGCTTTTTCAAGAGCTGTGATCTCCTCATTCATCTTTGAGTACAGCTTTTCTATATTAGCTTTTTGCGACGCATCCTCGGGCTTTAAGGATATGGTCTGTTTTAATGCTGACGTGATCACATCCTTCATCTCGGGCGAAGACATAAGCTTTTTTATATCCGCTTTTAAAAAGCCGTCTTTAAGTACGGCAGACAGTTCGTCTGCGTCATTCTTTGAAAGCATGCCGTCAAGCTCTTTAAAAAGTTTTATCATCGACTGATCATCCGCAGGCATTGTTTTTAATTCCTTTATCACTGAAGCAGGCGCCTCATGTTTTTCAAGGATAGAAATGAGCTTTTCATTTAAAAGCTTTGCGGCATCCTTTGGAGCAGCGTCTTTTAAGGCGTTATCATCTGCTTTGGTTTTCAGGTTTATATCCTCTGCTGCTTCCTCTGCCGTAACCTCTTCCCCCGAAAACCAGCTTTCGAAGGCACTGTTTAACCTTGAAAGGGTTTGTGTTTTATCGCCGTCCTTGGAAACGTCCACGTTCTGTATTATCCCGTCTTCCGTAAGGATCATCTTTGATGGTTTCCCGTTTAATGCAGCTTCAGTTTCTGACTCGATTTCTTCTGAGCTAAATCCTTCAGTCAGTTTAGCTATATCCTTAAATAGTTCCGAAGCTTTATCCCCATCAGTAAACGCAAGCTCATCATAAAGCTCCATGGTGCGGCCCGCTATCTCTTCTATAGCTGCCCCCAGCTCATTCTCATAATTTTTAAATGCCGTAAACTGTTTTATATTCTCTTCATTGATCTCAAGGCCTAAAGCCTTCATGTTTACGATATCGGCAGCAGTTCCTCCAAGAGCCATTCCCTTATCCATAAGCCTGTACATATCCCCGAGGCTTTCTTTATCAATGTTCATGCCTTCATCCATCATTGCAAGAGTCATTGAAAGCGTATCGGGAGAAATGTTCATCCCGGCCTGTGAAAGTGCATTTTTGGCTGTCATATCCTGTGAAAGATTGGTATATAGAGGAAGAAGTGTGACCCTTGAGGCATTTCCCGAAGAAACTTCAAAAGCAACGGGCTGCCCGGGAACAAGATCCATGGCGGTATCCAGTTTTGCATTAAGACGTCTGCCGTCACCAAGATCAATGGTCACGTTGCCGCCGTCTATGCTTTTTACCGTACCCGAGACTGTGGTTTTGTTCTTTAGATCAGAAGCCTGTATAACACTATCCGCACGCCCGGAAGTAGAATTTGCTTCCCGGATAGAAGAAGAGACGGATGAATTTGTTATCTGGCCTGTTATATTCATATTTCAATAAAATTACCTATAAAGCTTTTTCTGTGTATGTCCAAAGGTCCGTATTTTTTAAGGGCCGCAATATGATCGGCCGTGCCGTAACCCTTATTCTTTGAAAAACCGTATTCGGGATAGAGCCTGTCATATTCTTCCATGAGCCTGTCCCTTGTAACTTTTGCCATGATGCTGGCAGCAGCTATGGAAGCAGATAAGGCATCCCCTTTGATAATAGGCACCTGTTTCGTGTCTATACCGGGCAGCTTTACAGCATCAATAAGCAAAAGATCCGGAGCAGGATCCAGAGCCCGGGCAGCCTGTTTCATCGCCTCATAAGTGGCATTTAAGATATTTATCTCATCTATCCTGTTATTATCCGCATATCCGATGCCATAGGAAACTGCTTCGGTCTTTATCCTCTCATAAAGCTCCTCTCTCTTTTTTTCGGAGAGTTTCTTTGAATCATTAATATATAAAAGACTGCAGTCTTTCGGCAGTATCACTGCGCCTGCGACAACGGGACCTGCAAGAGGGCCTCTTCCCGCCTCATCTATGCCACAGATAAATTTATATGCAGAATATTCCCTCTCAAAGGAAAACATCTCATTCATCCTTGCTTTTTCCTTCTGTAAAAGAGCAAGCTTTTTTCCTGCCTTATCTGCAAGTGCCTTCACTCCGGCACGTTCATCTGAGATATAGGTCTCTTCAAAAGCTTTAAGCGCGGCCTCGTCTTCGGGATCTGTATCAGTAAATATCTTTTTTATTTCGGATATACTCTTCTCACTCATTATCTTTCTCCGGTACAAGGCTGCATATCTTGTCAAAGGGATATATCCTGCATACAGCCCTGCCGATTATATCTTTTTTCTTAATTAACCCCACCTGTGCGACGCGGCTGTCGCTGGAATGGTTTCTGTTGTCTCCAAGAACGAAGTATTCATCCGGCCCAAGCTGTATGCTGTTTACTGCAGTCCCGGGATCCTCAATGGTCTCGGCACCGAAATTTTCCAAAAGAGGTTCTTCGTTTATGTATATAACGCCGTCATAATCAATCCTTACGGTTTCTCCGGGAAGCGCTATTATCCTTTTTATATAATAGGTCTCATCAGCATAAGAAAAAGGAAAAACTATGATATCAAAACGTTCCGGCTCCCTGAAGCGGTAAGTGATCTTATCAACTATCAGATTGTCCTCATCCTGAAGCGTATGTTCCATGCTTGAACCGACGACCACGGTGCGCTGTCCCACATAGCGGACCAAAAGCAGGGTTATAACAAACACAGCAAGCAGAAAAAGGGAATTATTCAATATTTCCCTTAAGATCATGCGTATCTTTTTTTCACGGGAGCTTTGCTTGTCTTCCGATACTTCCCCGTCCGTATCAGCGATCTCTTTTACATCTTTCATTTTTAATTCCCCGTTCTGTTATTCAGGTATTTCCAGGGTTAGTCTTCCGAGCTTTCCCGTCCTTAATTCATCATACAGAAGTTCCGATGCTTTTAAAGTGTCTTCTTCTCCGCCTTTTTTTAAGGCTCCTCTTTTTACTGCTATAGCCTTTAATAAAGAAAGAGAATCTCCGTCTTCTTCCATCCCGTATCTTTCGGAAAGCCTTCCCGGATATTTATCCTTAAGGATATCTATGGCTTTTATTGCAAGAAGCTCCATATCAAGATTATCACGTTTTATGGCGCCTGTCATTGCCAGACGGTAAGCCGTATCCTCATCTTCAAACTTTGGCCAGAGCACGCCCGGAGTATCAAGGAGTTCCAGCTCCTTTGAAAGCCTTATCCACTGTGTCCCCTTTGTGACACCGGGCTTATCACCTGTCTTTGCGGAAGATTTTCCCGCAAACATATTTATAAAAGTGGATTTGCCTGCATTAGGTATACCCGCAACCATGGCGCGTACAGGCCTGTTTTTAATGCCGCGCTTAAGATCTCTTTCTTTTTTTTCTTTTGAAAGCTTCGTAACAGCGTTATTTATAAGCTTTTTGGATGAAGTGTTCCTTGAATCAAGGGCAACACACTCCACCCCCTGCTTTGTAAAATAAGCTTTCCACGCCTCTGTATCTTTTATATCGGCAAGATCTGCCTTATTTAAAAGCACCAGACGAAGCTTCCCTTTGCCAAGTTTTGAAAGCTCGGGATTGGCCGAAGAAAGAGGCAGTCTCGCATCCCTTAATTCTATCACCATATCCACTAACTTTATATTATTTTCCATCTCCCTGAGGGCTTTGGTCATATGCCCGGGGAACCATTGAATATCAGTCATTGCTCTCCTTTATCACTCGATGAAATCCGCCGCTTTATTCCCTGATGAAAATGCAAACCAGGCTTTTCCGAGAATATATTCCTTCTTCACCACTCCTATGTTTCCGGAGCGGCTGTCTTCACTGTCGTTTAGATTGTCTCCGAGAACGAAGTATTCATCACTTCCAAGCAGGATGCTGTTCTTGGCTATTCCCCCGTCTGCCACTCTCTCAAAAAGACCGTTCCTGTCGTAGATCTTTTCGTTGACGTATATCATACCGTCCTTTATAAGCACAGTATCACCCGGAGTACCGATTATCCTTTTTACATAATAATGGGAATTTGTATTTCCGTTGGGAAGAAAAACGATCACATCATCCTGTGAAGGCTCCGAAAAAAAGTAGGTAAAGCGATCCGTGAGTATCTCCTGGCCGTTTACCAGAGTAGGCTCCATTGAATCACCGATGATATTTGTCTTTATTCCGAAAAGATAAACAAAAGAGAAAGCAAGAAGTATCATGAGCGCCGTAAGGAATATATAGGTTCCGACGGAGATCACGGTCTCTTTGTTTATACTTTTCTTTTTTTCATAGAAATTTAAGCCTTTTTTTCTTTTTCCCATAATCAAACAGAGCCCCGCTTAAGCGGAGCTCCGACCCTCGAGACTTACTTCTCACTCTCGCGGCAATTTGAAACAATTAACGTAAAACTTCCTTAACCTTTGCGTTCTTACCTATGCGGCCCTTTAAGTAATTGAGCTTTGCACGTCTTACCTTACCTCTGCGTACAACCTCAATATTCTCAACATTGGGTGAATGTAAAGGCCAGGTCTTTTCAACGCCTACTCCTGCAGACATCTTACGAACCGTGAAGGTCTGTCTGTTTGAGTTGTTCTGAGTCTTTACTACGATTCCCTCGAAGATCTGTACACGGCTCTTCTCGCCTTCCTTGATACGGTTGTGAACACGTACTGTGTCACCAACGTTGAATGAGGGAACCTCACTCTTTAACTGTTCTTTCTCGATCTCTTCAATGATCTCATGCATTTTATTTTCCTCCTGTGATCCATCGGACGTTCATGAGCATCATATCAGATGACAGCGGACCGTCTCCTTTTTCGCAACGTGGTCTATTTTACAATATGCTCCATGAAAATGCAAGAGCTATTTTTTGTACCGGAATTTAAGGGAATATGCCGGTGATCATTACTATAAGTATACCCTTAGAAACGGATATCTTCACATCATCTCCGTTTTTAAGGAATTCATTGCTCTGTCCGGTAAATTCAGCACTGTCAAAGGTAAGCACGGCATCATTAAGCTCATACGCGGCGTTTTTAATATATACCCCCTCACACCTCTCGGTTGCGGAAAAGACAGAGAAACAATGGTCTGCTTCGGGCTTTATCGTAAAATCTTTTGTTCCTTCGGGAAGGAAAAAGATCTCCTGATTCTTTGAAACAAGCCGTAACATTGCACCTCGCTTCGCGGCATATATCCCCGTCTGATAATTTGCATATTCATGATCCTTACGCCCTCCAAGAGCATACAGGATATCAATGCAGGTATATCCGGCACCAAGCGCATATTTTACCGCTAACTGTGTGTCGGTATCATTCTTTACGGAAGGATGCCGTTCAACGATCACATCCTTATCCACCTCACCGTCAAAGGAATCAAAATCACTTACAAGAACCTGAGGCTTTATGCCAAGCCTTTCGGAATATTCATATCCTTTATCGCAGGCTATGATAAGACCATAGGCCCCGTCCGTCGGGCTGCAGCCGTCATATGAACCGCCCGTGATAATAAGACAGCAGTCCTTATCATTCATATATGCCGCTTCCCCTGTCATTTGTCATCAAGCCCGGAAACCGGAATTTCCTTTCCGTCCTTCCATATACGCTCAAGATCGTAAAAAAGCCTGTTCTCCCTGTCGAATATATGGATGATCACATCGCCGTAATCAAGGAGTATCCAGCCTCTCTGTTTTTTTCCTTCCATGCTCTTTAATTGCACACCGGCTCTTCCCAGCTTTTCCTCCACTGCATCTGTTATGGTCTGCACCTGGTTTATATTGCTTCCGTTGGTTATGAGGAAATAATCCCCTATGGAGGAAATATCCGCTATATCTATCAGCTTTATCTCTTCGGCCTTCTTCTCTTCCATTGCCTCAATGGCAAGCTTAACTATTTCTTTTGACTCCATATTAAATCTCCTTCCCCGCGGCTTTTGCCGCCTTTTATATTATTTTACCGGCTCCCATTCTGTCTAAAACCAAAGCTCTTTACCTCTTTTTATATACTCCTCTAGTTCATTATCTCGAAGTTTTCCTTCTTCTGCCGGCATATAAGATACCAAACCACTAATTTCTGAAGGATAGTTAAAATCGCAATATATTTCATCAATAATATTATATATATTATTATTGTTATTTATATAATAATAATAAATAATTAAAAACATCCACTTAGAAACAATTTCTTCCATGTTTTGCCTATTCTCTTTTAATGCTAATTTTTTTATAAAAGCCTCAATTTCATCCTCGTCGGTTCCCAGAATTTGTATCATAATTTCATAATCACTACTTTTTTCAGGAATTACACCATACATATAGTCAATAACATCCTTCAGTACAATAGTATTATTTTCTATACCAAACAATATTTCCTGCCACGTCCATGTTTCGAATTTATAATACAATTCTCTAAAACATACTGAGTATCTTCCCATAAATTAATAT
>JAFYBJ010000019.1 GCA_017540265.1 Lachnospiraceae bacterium | reverse complement strand
CATGTTCACCGTTCTTATGCCTTTGTCTATGATCTCACCGGCCCATTTCACAAGATGTTCGGGGTTGTGATTCTCTATTGCATGGATAAGGAGACCCGGAAGGAAGAAATCGTAAGTCATATATCCCCTGGATGCAACCTTGTCATATATCCCTTCGCTGTATGTGGCGTGGATCTCCGGCAGCAGCTTAAGGCCGTATTCCGAAGCTATATCCTTTACCCTTTCAAGCACATCCCATGTTTCGGGTTCGTTTAAGAAGTTTTTCCTGCCCGGAGCCTTGGGAGCATACGCAAAAGCGTCAAGCCGGACTATTCCTGCGCCATAGGCTTTGAGCTGTTTCAGGGTATTTCTGTAGAAATCCCACACAAGCCCGGAACGTATATTAAGATCCATCTGGCCAAGATACGGTACTCCCTCCGCGTCCATAAGCTCTCTGTGGGGAGCGTTGTCGGAATACGTTTCCTGATAAAAGGTGTTCCAATAGGGAACGGAAGTGCCGTCAGGCATTTTTACCATAAGGATCGGCAGCCCGGGCTTTCTGTGAAGGAGGCTTTTATGGGGGACATCTTAAACCCGGTGAAAAGATAAGGCCTTTGTTAAGAGCAGCGACGGCATCCTTTGGGATTACGGCACTTAACGAGCTGCAGGAGCTGTATAACGGACAATCCATAGCTAAAGACGGTGATTTTGCCCTAAAGACACTTGAATTCATCAATGAATGGGTAAATACCTTTAAGGATGAAGATAAGCATCTGTACGCTATATACGGGACACCTGCAGAAAGCCTGTGCGGAAAACAGGTTGAGCAGTTCAGGAAGAAATACGGAATCGTAAAAGGCGTCAGTGACAGGCCCTACGTTAGTAACAGCTTCCATTGCCATGTTACAGAAAGAGTGACCGCAACGGAAAAACAAGACCTTGAATATAGGTTTTGGGATCTGTGCAGGGGCGGAAGGATACAGTATGTGAGGTATCCGATCAACTATAACCGTCCTGCAGTAGTAACGCTTATCAGAAGGGCAATGTCGATGGGGCTCTATGAAGGAGTGAACATGTCGCTTGCTTACTGCGAAGACTGTGGCCACCAGGAGCTTGAGATGGATGAATGCCCTAAATGCGGCAGCAAGAACCTAACCAAGATCGACCGGATGAACGGATACCTGTCATACAGCCGTGTACACTCGGAAACGAGGCTGAATGCTGCAAAGATGGCTGAGATAGCTGAACGAGTGAGCATGTAAGATTAATTTCGTCAAATTCAAGAAAAAACCACCTTTCGGTGGCTTTTTCTTGCAGTATTATGGAAGAGAGCAATAATCAAAGGATCCGCTCCAGTTTGGCTTCAAGCGCTGAAGCCGGCATCGCACCCATTGCCTGGTCTACTTTCTTTCCGTCTTTGATGAATACGAATGAAGGGATGCTCATTATCCCAAATTGCCGGGCAATCTCTTGCTGTTGATCAACATTAACCTTTCCAACTTTCGCTTTACCGGCATATTTCTCGGCGATATTATCGACTACAGGGCTCATCATCTTGCAGGGGCCGCACCAATCTGCATAGAAATCTACCAATACAGGCATATCAGAGTTCATTACTTCACTTTCGAAATTGTCTTTTGTAAATTTATATTCCATTACGATCACCATACGCTTTTAAGCGCCCTTTCTCTTTTTTCTTGTTTTTCTCAGCTGATAAGTTTATTATATGTGGTATAGAAAATATATCAAGTACGCAAAAAATATTAACCAGGTAAGGAAAAACTGACTATGAGTAAAAAAGAACCATTGTGTGAAACTGTAGGCGGAGAAGGATGTGGGCTTAAAAAGGTTATTAATATTGTCGGAGGTAAATGGAAGATCATGATCTTGTGTGTGATCGACCGGGATGAAGTAGTAAGGTATGGTGACCTCAGACGCAGCATCTATGGGATAACAAATACCATGCTGGCTCAATCCTTAAAAGATATGGAAAGCGACGGACTTGTAATAAGAAAACAGTATGATGAGATGCCTGTGAGAGTGGAATATTCATTGTCTGAGAAGGCAAAGTCTCTCATTCCTATCCTTCTTGAGCTTAAAAGGTGGGGCGAAAGTAATCTTTAGTAGATCCGTGAATTATCCAAGCCTGCGCTCAGCCTTGGAAGCTCTTGCCACTAAGTGTTAGTGTAGAAGGTGAAAAATTTAGATATCCTCTACATCCATTACTTTAATGCCATTTTGGGATAGCATAGAGGCAAAGATTCCGCTGCCGTCTATCAATTTGCCGGAAAAGGATCCGTCATATATCTGTTTTACGCCGCAGGACGGGCTTCTTGACTGGAGTATGGCAAGATCTGCTTTTTCATCTATTGCCTTTTTCAGGCATATTTCAGCACCTGCCCTGAATTCTTTGTCTTTGCTTTCTCCATCTTTGTTGCGAACAATGCCATCGACAATCTCACAGGGTATCCTGGGAGTAGGAAGACCGCCGGAAACCTCAGGGCAGACGGGGATAATCTCATGTCCTTTAACGTAATCTAAAACCTTTTGGCTCAAGTTATCACCGCCGTTGTATTTACATTTCTGCCCTAAAAGACAGGCACTTACTATGATTTTCATATTAAAATCCCTTTATTGTTTGTTTTACCGTACCGT
>JAFYBJ010000018.1 GCA_017540265.1 Lachnospiraceae bacterium | reverse complement strand
GATGCAGTTCAGTACAAATTCGATCGCCAACAAACACGCATACGGAATGCTTTCGGAATATGCCAAGGCGATGGAGATCTTTTCGGGACTGGATTTTTACCGCTTCTTAAAAAATCTGGAAGATAATTTTGAGGAGAAGAAGGAAGAGATAATAAATGGCCTTAAAAATACCGCTGCCGTGCTGTTTGTAAAGGATAATATACTTCTTAATGTGGCCGGGACCGGGAAGGAACTGGAAGCGCTTAAAGGCTGTATCGCGCCGATTGCGGAAGGACTGGAAAAAGAAGCTCCCGCTATGGAAAAGGGCAGCATAGCGCTTACGGAAAGCAGGGACGGACTGACCTGCGCAGGACAGGTGCAGTATGTCTGCAGAGCAGGCAACTTTAAGCGTCACGGCTTAAACTATAACGGTGCACTGGGCATACTTCATACGATACTCGGATATGATTATTTCTGGCTTAATGTAAGGGTAAAGGGCGGTGCTTACGGCTGTCACAGCAGTTTTGCAAGGACAGGGGAGACGAATTTCACCTCCTACAGGGATCCTAACCTCAAAGAGACACTTGATATCTTTGAAAAAACTGTTTCGTACATAAAGGATTTCAAGGCAGATGAGGAACAGATGACCAAATATATACTTGGAACGATGAGCAGCGTTGATACTCCTCTTTCAAACAACATGAAGGCCCAGAAGGCGCTGCATGATTTCATTTGCGGCAACACTAAAGAGGGTGAACAGAAGATAAGGGAAGAGATCCTTAATGCTACGGATGAGGATATAAGAAAGCTTGCTGCTTATGTTGAAGCCGTGCTTTCGGACGGAGCTATGTGTGTTGCGGGAAATGAATCAAAATTAAAGGAATGCAGTGATGTATTTGACAGACTGATTCCCATGTTCGGGTAAGATCGTATGGAAGCAAAGAAATCCGGATTTGCAGTATTGATAGGCAGGCCCAATGTGGGCAAGTCCACTCTGATGAACAGGCTTATCGGAATGAAGATAGCCATCACATCACCCAGGCCCCAGACCACAAGGAACAGTATACGTACTGTACTGACTACCGAAAAGGGACAGATAGTCTTTGTGGACACGCCGGGACTTCATAAGGCGAAGAATCGTCTGGGCGACTATATGATGGCAGCAGCAGGACGTGCTCTTTCCGAGGTAGATGTGCTCTTATGGCTTGTGGAGCCGAAGACTCAGATAAGCGACGCGGACATGGCAATAGCTGAAAAAATAAAATCGGTCGAAGCTCCTGTTTTTCTTATCATAAACAAAATGGATACGGTAAAGGGACCGGAAATACTTAAGGTCATCGATGCATGGAAGGATGTGCTTCCCTTTAAGGAGATCATCCCCGTATCCGCACTTAAGGAAGAGGGGCTTACTGACCTTTTGGGCAGCATATACCGTTATCTTCCTGAAGGTGCTTATTTCTACGGTGAGGATGAAGTGACGGATGAACCGATAAAGCAGCTTGCCGCAGAGCTTATCAGGGAAAAGGCATTAAGGCTTCTTGATAAAGAGATACCCCATGGCATTGCAGTGATGATGGAAAGAATGGAAAAGAGAGAGGATAAGGATATATATGATGTAGATGCCGTCATAGTATGCGAGAAGGCCTCTCATAAGGGGATCATTATAGGCAAGGGCGGAAAAATGCTAAAGCAGATAGGGATGAATGCAAGGCCCGGAATAGAAAAACTCCTTGAGGCGAAGGTAAATCTTAAGCTTTGGGTTAAGGTAAAAGAAAACTGGCGTGAATCGGAGCTTCAGGTTGCCAATTTCGGATATGACAGAAAAGAGATATAAGTCTTGGCAGGCTTTATTGAGACTACAGGTATCGTATTAAAAAGTGTACCGGTAAAGGAATACGACAGACGCGTGGTGATACTTACCGGGGATTTCGGTAAGATAAGCGCTTTTGCAAACGGGGCGAGACGACAGGGTAATCGTTTTGCCGCCGCTACGGATCTGTTTGTTCTCTCGGATTTTAAGCTTTACGGAGGACGGGAGTCTTATAGCATCAGTGATATCAATCCTAAGGAATACTTTGAGGTTTTAAGGAGAGATATGGATGCGGCGCTTCTTGGCATGTATTTTCTGGAATATATGGACCATTGCACCGCGGAGAATAATGACGAAAGAGAAATGCTGATCCTTCTTTACCAGAGCCTCAGGGCTTTAACCCACCCTGCCTATGACAGGAGACTTGTAAGAGCTGTCTTTGAATTAAAGAGCGTGATGCTTCTTGGTGTATTCAACCGCGATATATATGAGGAAAAGAACAGCCCGGTGCTTGGAACAGCGGATTATATCGCAGGAACGGAGACAAGGCATGTTTTCAGCTTTGCATTGAAAGAGGAAGCTCTTAAAGAACTTGAAAAAATGGCGGCAGATGCGGTAAGGCGGGCTTTTGAGGGGCATGAGTTCAGTTCCCTTGCCTTGATCAAAACCTTGTGATATATTTATGCACTATGAAACAATACTTATGACACTTGAATCATGTGATAAATTTATTTCCACATGTCATCCTGAGTGAAACGAAGGATCTTAAATATGAAGAAAATAATATGTACAACTATATTTATGCTTTGCCTGCTCCTTACAGCCTGCGGAAAGAGCGGAGATATAACAAAGCTTGAGAGCAGCGTGGAAGTGGCAGCAGACGGCAGCTCCCATGTATACCTTTCGGAAAGTTTCGATAAGGATTATTACAGTGAGACAGAGCTTTTGGATATGGTGGGTACAGAGATATCCGTCTATAATTCTTCAAACGGTGAAGGAAGCATAAAGCTTGGCGACCATAAGCTTTCGGATGGCATCATGAAGCTTGAATTTGATTTTGCGGATACTGATGCTTTTAATTATTACATGCCGGATGAGCTTTATGTGGGAAGCGTGGGCGGAGCTTATGAAGCCGGCTATGATTTTAACCGCTCCCTTTACAATGCATCATCTTCCGAAAACAGCATAGGTAAAAAAGATCTGCTTAAGATGGAAAATGAGAAGATGATAGTGCTCTCCGGCAGCTCGGCGGTTAAAGCTCCCGGAAGGATCAAATTCTATTCCCAGGGGATGGAGATGCTTGGTACTGATACTGTGCGTCCTTTAAAGGACGGGCTTTATTTTATAATTTATTAAAATGGAGGATATTATGGAAAAGACACTGGACAAGATAAAGAATCTTGCAAAGGGAAGAGGGTTCATATTCCCGGGGTCCGAGATTTATGGCGGACTTGCGAACACATGGGATTATGGCAGTCTTGGCGTTGAACTTAAGAATAATGTTAAGCGTGCATGGTGGCAGAAATTCGTTCAGGAATCACCGTACAATGTAGGCGTTGACTGTGCCATACTCATGAATCCCCAGACCTGGGTGGCTTCCGGACATCTGGGAAGCTTTTCCGATCCTCTTATGGACTGCAGGGAGTGTCATGAACGCTTCCGCGCAGATAAGGTAATAGAGGATTTTGCGGAGGAGAAAGGCATAAAGCTTGAGTCTTCCGTGGACGGATGGACACACGAGCAGATGATGGATTTCATAAAGAGCAATTCCGTTCCCTGTCCTACCTGCGGAAAGCATAATTTCACGGATATACGTGAATTCAATCTCATGTTCAAGACCTTCCAGGGGGTTACCGAGGATGCAAAGGATGCGGTGTATCTCCGTCCTGAGACCGCGCAGGGTATATTCGTAAACTTTAAGAATGTGCAGCGTTCATCGAGAAAGAAGATACCTTTCGGCATAGGTCAGGTAGGAAAATCCTTCAGAAACGAGATAACTCCCGGAAACTTCACCTTCCGTACAAGGGAATTCGAGCAGATGGAGCTGGAATTCTTCTGCAAGCCGGGAACAGATCTGGAGTGGTTTGAGTATTGGAGAGGCTTCTGTCGTGACTGGCTTCTTTCCCTGGGACTTAAGGAGGATGAGTTAAGGCTCCGTGACCATGATCCGGAGGAGCTTGCTTTCTACTCTAAGGGAACCACGGATATAGAATATCTCTTCCCCACAATAGGCTGGGGCGAGCTGTGGGGCATAGCTGACAGAACGGACTATGATCTTACACAGCATATGAACGTGTCCAAGCAGGATCTTTCCTATTTCGATGATGAATCAAATGAGAAATATGTTCCTTATGTCATCGAGCCTTCGCTCGGAGCGGACAGAGTGGTGCTCGCCTTCCTCTGCGCTGCATATGATGAGGAAAATATAGGAACCGAAGAAAAGCCCGATATCCGCACAGTGCTTCATTTCCATCCTGCACTTGCTCCCGTAAAGATAGGTGTGCTGCCTCTTTCAAAGAAGCTTAATGAGGGTGCGGAAAAGATATTTGCTTCTCTTTCAAAGAAATATAACTGTGAATTTGATGACAGGGGCGCCATCGGTAAGCGTTACCGCAGACAGGATGAGATTGGAACACCTTTCTGTGTGACCTATGATTTTGATTCCGAGACGGACAACTGCGTTACTGTGAGAGACCGCGACACCATGGCTCAGGAGCGCATAGCCATCGCGGATCTGGATGCATACTTCGCAGATAAGTTCACATTCTGATACCGTATACGGCGGCTGTTTTTGGATGTTATGGATAGGCTGTGAAGTGTGATCACAGTTTCACCGGCAGGGAGAAGAGCCCGCCGTGTTCTTCCACGCGGCCGTCCATCTGCAGCACCATGAGACGTGCAAGGAGAGTCTGTATATTAAAGCCTGCGTCGGGAGCCTCTGCCGATAATTTCCTAAGCAGGTTTTCTGCATCGGAGGCTCGTTCTGCAAGAGCTTTAAGTATCATGAGATTTATGGGATCTTTCTCCTCCGGAAGCTTTACGGGGGAGGGGGATTTTTTTCCTTTACCACGCTCTTTCTGTATGCGTTCAGCCATTGTAAGATCATCGTTAAAGCCGTGCCTGTGTGCCTGTGCCTTTCCCTGAAGCTCGAAGATCACATCATCTGCACAGGCGGCTATACCTGCGCCGTCGCGTATGAGACGGTTGCAACCGGCGCTAAGCTCATCATCTATCCTGCCGGGGACGGCATAAACATCCTTTCCCTGCTCAAGAGCGTATCCGACTGTAATGAAGGTGCCGGATCGCTCCCTTGCCTCGATAACGAGTACTAGATCGGAAAATGCGGATATAAGCCGGTTTCGCATGGGAAAATTTGAGGCAGTCGAAGGTGTGCCGGGAATGAACTGGCTGATAACACCGCCTTTCTTTACCAGGGTATTATAGAGTTCTTTGTTTGCGGCAGGATATACCACATCGGGACCGCTTCCGAGGCATCCGTAACTTTTCCCTTCTGCATTTAAAGCAGCTGTCTGGGAGAGCCCGTCAATGCCTACCGCCATACCACTTATGATATTTATACCGGCCTTTGCCAGTTCGGTACCAAAATAAGCCGCAGCCCTTCTTCCGTAGTCGCTGCAGTTTCTTGAACCGATAATCCCTACGGAAGCAGTATTTTCTTCCGGGAGTTCCCCTTTAAACCATATTGCATAGGGGGGAGTGGTTATATTCCTCAGGCGCAGGGGATAAGTATTATCTTCCAGGCAGACAAATCTTATGCCGTTTTTTCGCCAAAGGGCTTCATCATTTACCGGAAGCCCTCTCTTTTTTGCGTTTATTACTTCTTCGGCCTCGCACATGGAGAGATATTTTCTGTTCTTTATAAGCTCATCGCTGCTTTCGAAGATTATCTGTGCCGAGCCGAAATCCTTATACAGAGCTTCGTGTTTTTTAGGCGGGAGACCGGCCTCCAAAAGTGCAAACCATATTTTAAAAAGTATATTTTTATCCATATCAACCTCCGGATCATGTCCAGTATCTTTCTTCTATGCTTCTGTAACAGAGTGCTTCCTGAAGACAGGAAAGTTCAACGTCCTTTTTCCCGTCGATGTCTGCAATGGTGCGGGCAACCCGCAGTATCTTATGGTAGGAACGCAGGCTTAAGTGCATTTTTTCATAGGCCTTGTCCATGAAGGCTGCCTCATTCCCGCCAAGAGGGATGAATTCCTCTATATATGCAGGATTCATCTGGGAATTGAAGCGTATATCAAGATCTTTAAACCGTTCATCCTGTCTTGATCTTGCTTCGAGCACCTTTTGTCTCATTCTTGAACTGCACTGGGAATCATCATTTTTTTTATTATTCCTTATATCCTTTACATCAAGTCTGCTCATTTCAGTGCATATGTCTATGCGGTCGAGGAGGGGACCGGAGAGTTTTGAAAGATAGCGGCGTACCTGATCTGCTCCGCAGCGGCAGAGATTTGGATCCGGATAATTTCCGCAGGGGCAGGGATTAATGGCCGCAACCAGCATAAAATCTGCAGGGAAAATGCAGCTTCCCGTGGCTCTGTCTATGCGTATTTCCTTATCTTCCATGGGCTGGCGCAGAACTTCCAGTGTCTGGGAGGAAAAGTGCACTGCTTCATCAAGAAAAAGTACGCCTCTGTGTGCTCTGCTGATAAGGCCGGGCTTAGGCGTTCTGCCGCCGCCGGAGAGAGCATATACTGAGGCTGTATGATGCGGCGCCACAAAAGGTCTTAAGGTTACAAGCGGTTTTGCATTGTCTAAAAGACCGGCAGCACTGTATATTTTTGACACCTCAAGGCTTTCTTCTCTTGTGATCGGAGGCAGGATGCCCGGAAGCCTTTTTGCAGCCATGGTTTTTCCTGCACCCGGAGGTCCTATCATAAGCAGATTATGAAAACCTGCCGCAGCTATCATCATGGCGCGCTTTAATCCTTCCTGTCCGTGGATATCAGCGAAATCGGGATAAGTGTTTATCTTCTCCGATTCTTTGAACAGGTCCTTAAACTCACTTTCACTATTTTGCGTTTTTTTGCCTCTCATCCAGTTAAGGGCTTCGGTAATATTCCCGACACCGATTATTTCAATACCGCTCACAGCTCTTGCTTCCTCAGAATTATCTCTGGGCAGTATGCAGGTTTTTATTCCCATTTCCCTGGCCTTAAGCACCATGGGCAATATCCCGTTTATCCGGCATACCCTGCCGTCAAGGGCAAGCTCGCCCGCAGCAAATCTTCCCGCAAGGCTTTCCGGAGGGATAAGTGAAAGCCCTGCAAGAAGTGATAAGGCTATGGCCAGATCGTAGCCCGTGCCTTCTTTTTGTTCGTCTGCCGGTGCCAGATTGATGGTGATACGTTTGGGCGGAAGGTTTATATCTACATTTTTTAAGGCTACGCGGACTCTCTTTGAGGCTTCCTTAACTTCTGCGGAGAGCCTTCCTACCATCTCAATCATGGGCAGACCGTTTGAAACATCTGTTTCAACTCTTACAGGCCGGCATTCTACGCCAAAGATGCCGCCGGACATTATTTCAGTTACCAATTTTTACTGTACCTCGCTTTCTGTTATCAATGTAAAAATATGCTGAAAGGGCATCCGCATGAACGCGCTGCCTTCCGGGAATATCCCGGCACCGGAAGAAATCCGATGTAGTGACCATTGTAGCATTAATTAAAAAAAATGCAAGAGTTTTTTGATATTAGGGTTCCAAAGTACAAAATCCGAATCGGACTTGTCCGGATGAGGATTTTGACCTTGGAACCCGCGAAACATGAGGAAGGAGCGAACAGACCGTGAAGCGGTCTGATGAGCGGATTCCGAATGTTTCAGAATTGCGGAGTTTCGTAAGAAACGGAGCAATTCGAATATCACATATAGGTGGAGGTTCCAAAGTACAAAATCCGAATCGGATTTGTGTGGATAAAAGAAGATTGCTTAAAATAGGCGTGAATTTTCAAAGGAACGCAGCATTGACGGATGGAAAGTAAGAGGCGTGGACAGACAGAATTAAAAATCATTTTGTGATGTATACCCCGGAAATAAAGCCGTACGAAAGTACATTTCCATACAGGTTCGGTTTTCCTTCTTCGATCACATTGAGAATCTCATAATACAGATCATCTCCGCCATATCCGTTTATATTTGATATACTGCGGCAGGGGTCTCCCTTTAGTGCGTAAACGTAGATAGTACAAGTTGATTTATCGGCGGCGTATCGGGGATCGGGGCCGATATACTGATAATAGGGATCATTAGCGTGAGTTGTGAGATTCTCACCGGTAAAAAGTTCATTATCCCGGATCTCGGTTGCGAGCCAGAGCATCTGATCAGTTTCATCTACCATATAGATCACATAGTGGTCCGCGCCATCAACCGGTTGGAAATACAGGTGCGGTGAAAGACAACTTCCTTCCGGGGTGTTAATGATCTTTGCATCCCAGATGCCGTTATGCAGGTCATTAGAGGTGACAGTCATCGTGGCATTATCCTGAAAATAGTTTAAGGGTATGTCATGGCGGCTGTTTTTTGATACATACAGATATTGCGTCAGTCCATGTGAAAAAAATAGAGAATAAAATGAAAGCACGGATAGAAAGATCAATAATTCTATGGCCTTCATAATGCTCTTGCGGGTTTTTCGCCCGTCGGATATATCCACTTCATCTATATATTTATCCGTATTACACTGAAAGTGAAAATATAATGCAGCGATAGGAAGCATCAGATGAAAAACAAGCAGGGGGATAAACAATGTATCTGAAATTTTTGGTATATATTTCATCCATTTAAAAAGGTATTGAAAATCGCAGATCAGAAAGATCGCATAAATGACCAGCGCGATAACAGCGGCGATCTTACTGTCTTTGACATAACGGTTTTCTACCGCCTCTGTTCTTGGTAAATTGCTCAGATCATTTTCGTAATCATATTTATTTATTGGAATTGTAAAGTGATTTCTCGTTAGTCTTTTCAGATATATCATATTATCAAGATATAAGAACAGAGTGAACAGGAAAATGATTATTGATGCAGCAGAAACAAGCGTAAGAAAGCTTGAAAGCTCCGACATTGGGTCAGACAAACATGCAAAGATAAAAGTCAGCAGCGGAATGATTCCGAATGCGATCGTCAGTGTTTTGGATATTTTAAGGGACCTTTCGTCATATTTAATACGTGTTATCATGGTCAACTCCTACGTGATTTTCTCAAAACATTATATATTGTATGTGTAATGCATGTAAAGAATCTGCCGCAGAAGGACAGTTAGAAGGAAAACGCGGATGCGCTTTTCTTTCCAACAAAGGTAAAAAAACAGCTTGTATTTTTTAAGACCATGTTGTAGTATAGTTTCAATCTTTAGAAATTCTTTGGACGTATAAATTTTTTTATACAGTTCCATCAGGCGGTTCCGCCGGAGATTTCCATAGAAATCGACAAAAGGAATTGCGTTTTTGCGGCGTCAAATACCTTATACGCACGCATTTGACGCCGCGCAAATCGCAATTCCTAATGTCGCTTGCTATAGAGAGAAAAAATAAGATGCCGGCGGGGGATGCTTTGCTCATATCTTTCTGCCGGTGCAGTTAAAAGGAGGATTGATTTATGGGCAAAAAAGACAAGGCTTCATGGGAGTATTTTCAGGATGAGGCAAGGGTGGCGGATATAATAAATGTATGCTGCTACGGAGGGAAAAGGGTTGTAAAGCCGGAGGATGTAAGTGATGCGGATTCACGGAATGAGAACAGTGAAAGGGATCTG
>JAFYBJ010000017.1 GCA_017540265.1 Lachnospiraceae bacterium | reverse complement strand
TTTATGTATCTGATTATATACCCCACGCAGTTTTTTTCCAGCAACTTTGGTTATATCTTCTGCAACCGCAGGTTGCGAAAGCAGGAATCATTTACTGTCATGTATGCTCTGCTTAAAAAAAATATCCCCGCAAGGCCGGGGATATCCATTATTTAACTGTCTTCTTTTTCCTCCGAAACTGCAGGCTTAGCATCCTCTTTCGTTTCTTCTGCAGTCTTTACGGGCTTAGGATTCTTATACTCTTCAAATTCTGCTATATCCAGAGTGGTAGGAACATAATTAAGACCCTTTGCCTTCCTGTCCTCAATGAATTCCCTAAGCTCCTTTTTATGGATGGTCAAAGTCTGAAGCTCCCACTCTATGCGCGACACAGTTTCCCTGTCGCCCAGGGCTAATGCCTTCTCATAGCTCTCTATGGTCTCGACCTTTACATTCTCGACCATATTGCTCTTTATGGGCTTCTTCGCATTTTCATCATGCTCGGTAAGAAGCTTCTGTTCAAATACTTCATCCATATCCAAACCTCCCGGATAAAAAATACCGGCTTATACCGGTATCTCTTTTAAGCAAGCGACGGGAATCGGACCCGCGTCCTCAGCTTGGGAAGCTGATGTTCTACCATTGAACCACGCCTGCAGGATAACAGCGCTCACCGCGCCAACGACTATATATTTTAAGGCATAAGGCTCCAATTTGCAAGCATAAAAAACTGCTTCCGAATAACAGTATAGAATATATATTTCAACAGGTCAAGTAAGTAAAAACCGCCTTGTAATACCATCCCATATTTAATATAATTTGTGTCGAAGGTTTTAGCAAAACTATATAATGCAAAGGAGAAGAAAAGTATGAAATTCGGTTACTTTGACGATGACGCACGTGAGTATGTCATCACCACACCCAAAACTCCGTTACCCTGGATCAACTATCTCGGATGTAACGAGTTTTTCTCACTCATCTCTAACACCTGCGGCGGTTACACCTTCTATAAGGATGCGAAACTCTTACGCATGACCAGATACCGCTACAATGATGTTCCCTATGACACAAACGGAAAATATTTCTATATCAAGGACGGTGATACCATCTGGAATCCCGGCTGGCAGCCCATGAAGACTGAGCTCGATTCCTACGAGTGCCGCCATGGTATCGGCTACTCCAAATGGTCTTCGAAGAAGAATGATGTTCAGGCAGATCTTCTCACCTTCGTTCCCATGAACGAGAATGCCGAGGTATCCCGCATAAAGCTTACAAATAATTCTTCCGAAAAGAAGGACATCCAGCTCTACTCCTATGTTGAGTGGTGCTTATGGAATGCCGATGATGATTCAAGGAATTTCCAGAGAAACTTATCCACCGGCGAAGTGGAAGTTGTCGGATCCTCCATCTATCATAAGACAGAATACAGGGAGCGCCGCAATCATTATGCGGTTTATTCCGTAAATACGGCTGTTGACGGCTTTGATACAAGCCGCGAGGAATTCCTCGGCTTCTACAACGGCGCAGATGATCCCGAAGCTGTTAAGGCAGGAAAGTGCACAGGCTCCATGGCTTCCGGATGGTTCCCCATCGCAGCTCATCAGATAAATGTTTCTCTTGCTCCCGGCGAGTCAAAGAGCTTCGTATTCGTACTCGGATACTGCGAGAATCCCGAGGAGGAAAAATGGGAAAAGCCCGGCATCATTAACAAGGCTCCCGCGGAGAAGCTCCTTGCAAAGTATCAGTCAGATGCCGATGTTGAAAAGGCATTTGATGAACTCAAAAAATACTGGAACGGTCTGCTCTCCAAGTATACCGTTGAGACAAAGAATGATAAGGTAAACCGCATGGTCAACATCTGGAACCAGTACCAGTGCATGGTAACCTTCAATATGTCCCGTTCCGCTTCATATTACGAGTCCGGCATAGGCAGAGGCATGGGCTTCAGAGATTCCTGTCAGGATCTGCTCGGCTTCGTTCACCTTATTCCCGACCGTGCGCGCGAGCGTATCATTGATATCGCTTCCACACAGTTTGAGGACGGCCGTGCTTATCACCAGTACCAGCCCCTCACAAAGAAGGGTAATTCCGATATCGGATCGGGCTTTGGTGACGATCCCCTCTGGCTCATTGCAGGAACTTCCGCATATATACGCGAGACCGGCGATGTGAGCATACTCGATGAGATGGTACCTTTCGATAATAACGAAGAAACAGCTAAACCTCTTATGGAGCATCTCCGCAGATCACTTAATTATGTTGATACCCACAGAGGTCCCCATAAGCTGCCTCTTATCGGACGTGCCGACTGGAATGACTGCTTAAATCTTAACTGCCACTCCACACAGCCCGGCGAATCCTTCCAGACCTTCGGCCCTTCAGAAGGCCCTGTTGCCGAATCTGTATTCATCGGCGGCATGTATGTTAAATACGGTCATGAATATGCAGATCTCTGCAGACTCAAAGGTCTTAACGAAGAAGCCGATAAGGCTGATAAGTCCGCTGACGAGATGAGCGAGCTCTTACTCTCCACCGATGCCGGCTGGGACGGAGAATGGTTCATCCGTGCATATGATTCCTACGGAAATAAAGTAGGTTCCAAGGAATGCGAAGAAGGTCAGATCTACATCGAGCCCCAGGGCTTCTGCGTACTTGCAGGCGTGGGCAAGGATAACGGAATGGCTGCTAAGGCTCTTGATTCCGTTAAGGAAAAGCTTGATACAAAGTACGGCATCATGATACTCCAGCCCGCATATACAAAATATCACGAAGAGCTTGGTGAGGTTTCCTCTTATCCGCCCGGATATAAAGAGAACGCCGGTATCTTCTGTCACAACAATCCCTGGGTATCCATCGCTGAGACTGTTATCGGACGCGGCGACAGAGCCTTCGAGATCTATAAGAAGACCTGCCCTGCATATACCGAGGAATTTTCAGAGATACACCGCACAGAGCCTTATTGCTACTGCCAGATGGTAGCCGGCGCCGATGCGAAGTTCCATGGCGAAGGAAAGAACTCCTGGCTTACAGGTACTGCTGCATGGACTTTCTGCAACATAAGCCAGTACATACTCGGTGTTTATCCTACACATAACGGACTTCAGGTAGATCCCTGCGTTCCTCATGATTTCGGCGATTTCAAGGTGGATCGCGAATTCAGGGGCGTAAACTATCACATTGAAGTAAAGAATCCTTCAAACGTTGAAAAAGGCGTTAAGAGCATGACAGTGGACGGAGCGGCTGTTGATGGCTGCATCATCCCCTTCGATGCATCAAAGAAGGATGTAAATGTAGTAGTGACCATGGGCTGAAAAAGAATATAGCTCGAATTAATAAACACCCCTGCATGAAAATATGCGGGGGTGTTTTTATGTTCTGACTATAATAAAATCTTTCGCTTCGCTTAAGGATGTCTTTCTTCACCGGAAGTCTTCTTCTTAATTCCGCGCGTAATCAACAGATACCCTGCCCCAAGAAGCAGCGCGGCGCACAGAAACGTAACAGCCATCATGGATGCAGGCATTCTGTCTTCCCTTATAAACGGGATCTTTTCCATCACCTTTTCAGGATAAAGAGCGATAAATACAGCGGCCGTATTATTTATAAAATGCATGAGCATGCTTATAAAGATACTCCTTGTCTTAAATACCACCCAGGTAAGCAGTATCCCCGAAAAACCTATGACAAAGAACTGCAAGAGACTTAAGTGATACGCACCGAACAGAAGTCCCGTAAGCACCACGACAGCCGCAGGCTTTAACCTGTTCTCAAAGGTCCCGAGCATAAAGCCCCTGAATGCCATTTCCTCGCATACGGCAGGCATAAAGGCAGAAGACAATAATACAAGGAACAGACTGTGATCCTTCCATATCTCAAGTAACGCCGTGTCATTTTCAAGCTCCGGTATAAAATATGAAAGCAGATCGGAAGCTATGATAAGAACCAGGTATCCGCCGGCCCAGATAAATATTCCGCCTATAAGTCCCTTTATACCCGGAGGATTTAAATGCAGCAGCTTTCTCATGTCGGCCTTTATATATATGCTGTAAGCAAGCACTGCAAGGAGTATGAAAAACTGCTCTGCGATTATTCCGTAAATACCGAATTTTAAAATAAACAGGCTGCCTGCAAAAAGAATTATCAAAAGTATCACGGAGAAAAGCAGCACAAGATCCCCGAAGCCCGGTATGGTCCCCTTCTTTATATCCGATCTGCGTTCGAGTATCTTTATGGAGGCACCCTCTTCCCCAAAGAGAACATCCTCTGCGGCAAAGAGTCTGCTCATGGCAAGCACGGCAAGAGCCGTATAAGCTATATTTGAAAGAAGCACCAACATTATGAGTTCGAGCTCAAAATGGAACTTAAAAAGCGATGCGATGAGCAGGCTTATATTGGCAACCGGTATGAGCGCAGTAACATTTGTAAGTTCAAGAGACGGAAGCATACCTGCCATTGCCGCCATCATAAATACAAGCATAAGCGGCGTGGTCATATTCTGTGCTTCCTTAAAACTTCCGGCCCTGATGCATACACAAAGCGAAAGTGCGGAGGAAAGCAGCGCAAAGCTTATCACACATAGAAGTGTTACGATTATCGCAGGTATAAAGCTCACCGCATCAAAGCCTGCGCCGGTTTCAGAAAGGATATCCATGCTGGAGGCCATATAAATACCCAGGAAAAACATGGAGATCATATTAAGCAGGGCCGCGTCCACGGCAATAGTCGATACCGCAAGGAATTTTGCACATATGAATTCCCTGCTGTTTACAGGCAGTGTAAGAAGGGTCTCAAGCGTACCCCTTTCTTTTTCACCCGCCGTCGTATCGATGGCAGGATACATAGCTCCCATCATGATGCTTACGATAAGCAGAAAAGGAACTATCATACCCATGATATAACCCACATTTTCCTCATTGCTGGCGTGATCCTTCATATCATAGCCTATGGGCTTTAATGCCTCATTTTCCGATATGCCCTTATCCACAAGATAGATATGTGTAAGATCCTCTTTATGATCATCAAGGATGCGGGATGCCATTCCTGCCGCGGTCTGTGAATCCGTTTCCGAAGCCATATAATTGATCAGATAGTAAGGCCTGTTATCCGACACAGACTCTGATATATATACATCCGTCAGATCATTTTCAAGCAGATATTCACAGTTCTGCCCCTCTCCCAGATCAACAAAGTCAAAGCTGTATTCACGTTCTTCTCCCTTTTCCTGAAATACCCCTTTAAGCATTCCCGCATCGGAAACATCCTCAAAGCTTACCCTGTAAGTCTTTTCCTTTTCCGCATTCATTACGGAATTCATAAGCCCCATACTGGCAACAAAGATAAGAGGATACAGTATAAGCGGGATGATGATCATCATAAACATGGTCTTCTTGTCACGGAGTATATCCCTTATCTCTTTTTTATACAGGGCTGCAATGATATTTTTATTCATCACTCTTATCCTCCCTGTCATTTATAAGCTTTAAAAATACTTCCCTTAAATTTGATGCTCCCGTATCTTCTTTTAAGGAAGCAGGAGTCCCCTGTGCTATGATCATACCCTTATATATCATGACTATACGGTCACAGAGAAATTCCGCCTCTTCCATGTAATGCGTGGAATACAGGACCGTCGCTCCCCTGTCCCTTTCATTTTTCATGAAATCAAGTATGGTACGGCTGCTTAAGATATCCAGTCCTAATGTAGGCTCATCAAAGATATATATTTCCGGTGAATGAATAAGACATCTGGATATACCGGCTCTTTGAGTCTGCCCCGTTGAAAGAGCCGACACCCTGCTGTCCGCAAAGCTTTCCATATCAAGAAGCTTTATTATCTCTTCCGACCTCTCCTTTATAGCAGCTTCCTCCATGCCGTATATCTCACCAAACATGTAAAGCAGTTCTCTGGGAGAAAAACGCCCGTAAAGCTTTGTATTCCCGGATATATAACCGATATTACGTTTTATCGACTTCTCGTCGTGAAGAACAGTTCCGTCCCCATCGGCTATGCATACTTCTCCAAAATCAGGCTTCATTATTCCGGAAAGCATGCGAAGGAGTGTGGTCTTTCCCGCACCGTTCGGACCGAGTATCCCCAGTATCTCTCCCTCACTTGCCGATACGGTAATATCATTTACGGCAAAAAAAGACTCTTTACGTTCACGTTTTTTCAAAGTCTCATCCTTAACAAGCCTCGTAAAGCTCTTTTTTAAATTCTTCCCCTCAATCCTCATTTAATGTCTCCAGATATTTTTCATAAAGATCGGGGCGCCTTTCTTTCGTACGCTCCAGTCTCTTTTCTCTTCTCCATTTTGTGATATTCGCATGATGCCCCGAAAGAAGCACATCCGGCACCTTCTTATCATGCCATACTTCAGGCCTTGTGTATTGGGGATATTCAAGCAGATCATCCTCAAAAGATTCATCATGGGATGAGCCTGCATTTCCGAGAACACCCGGCACAAGCCTTGCCACAGCATCAATAAGCACAAGGGCGGGCAGTTCACCGCCCGTAAGCACATAATCTCCTATGCATATATTATCCGTCACTATCTCTTCAAGCACTCTTTCATCTATGCCTTCATAGTGTCCGCAGAGAAGTATGATATCCTCTTCCTTTGATAATTCCTCAGCTTTTTTCTGATCGAACACACTGCCCTGGGGAGTCAGATAAACCACTCTGGGAGCAGTGCCCTTACAGCGTTTTTTTGCCTCTTCATAAGCGCCAAAAACAGGCCCCGCCTGCATGAGCATGCCGGCGCCTCCGCCATAGGTATAATCATCGACACGCCTGTTCTTATTTTCGGCAAAGTCCCGTATATCAATAGCTTCAAAACCGATATAACCGGCCTCGAGAGCCCTCTTCATCATGCTGGTATTCATCACGCTTTCCGTAAGCTCCGGGAAAAGCGTGAGCACTTTAAAATCAAGCATTACAATAAGCCCTCCGGTATATCGGTTTTCATTATCCCGTTTTCCGTATCAACAGCAAGTATGCACTGTTTTATCGCGGGTATCAGTACGCTTTTATTATCCGGAAGTTCCACCTCATATACATCATTGGCCCCGGTCCTGAAAACATCTTTTAAAGTTCCGGTAAGCCCGCTCTTATCCTCAACCCTTAAACCGATAAGATCAGCTGCATAATACTCATTTTCCTTAAGAGGGACAGCCTCGCTCCTGTCTATCATAAGCTCAAAATCCCTGAAGCTTTCGGCTTCATCCCTGTCCTTTATCTCTTCAAAAGTCATTATGAGCATATTTTTCTGATGGGTAAGGGTACGGGGAGACAGATGTATCTCCTTTCCCTTTCCCACTGCTCTTATGGTCTTAAGGTTCTTTAATCTGTCAGGATCATCGGAAAGCGGATAGATAAGGACCGCTCCTTTTACGCCATGAGGCTTTACTATTACACCAGCACAAAATTCTTTTTCCATGTTCAAATACCTTATCACGCACAAACACCGCATCTGTTCAGACACGGTGTTTAAAATATGTCACTTATTCCACTATATCGACATCGGTATAGATATCATCTTTTGTAGATGCCGCTTTTACTACTGTTCTGATAGCTCTGGCGATCCTGCCCTGCCTTCCGATGACTTTTCCCATATCGGACTCTGCAACCTTAAGCTCCAGTGTAACATGGTCTCCGTCTTTCTTTTCAGTCACAACAACCTCATCCGGCTTTTCCACGAGCGCCCTGGCTATTACTTCTACCAGTTCTTTCATAGGCTGCCTCCGATTACTTGCTTATGCCTGCGATCTTTAAGAGCTTAGCTACAGTCTCAGTAGGCTGTGCACCGTTTGAAAGCCACTTCTTAGCCTTTTCCTCATCGATCTTAAAGCCTGAGGGCTCCTTAGAAGGATCATATGTTCCTACTTCATCGATAACCTTACCGTCACGTGCGTTACGGGAATCGGCAACTACTATCCTGTAAAGAGGTGCCTTCTTCTTTCCCATTCTTGTAAGTCTCATTTTTACTGCCATTTTCTCTGCCTCCCAAAAAAAATTAAATGATTTGATATATCTGCATCTATAAAGCATCAGCTTATAGTTACATACATTAATTAAAATCTTCTTCCCGGTCCGAAGAGACCTCCCATACCGCCAAAGCCCATAGGGCCTCCGAAACCTCTTCTTCCCTTTCCTTTGCCCATACCCTGCATCTGCTTCATGAGCTTCTGTGACTATTCAAACTGCTTAACAAAGCGGTTTACAACCGAAATATCGAGACCCGCGCCTTTTGCTATCCTGTTCTTTCTCTTTGGATTAAGGAGCTTGGGATTGGCTCTTTCCGCAGGTGTCATTGAAAGGACTATTGCCTCAGTCTGCTTCAACATCTTTTCATCCACCATGCCGTCAAGATCACCGGCATTTATGCCCATTCCCGGAAGCATCTTAAGTATGGCGCCGAGGCCTCCCAGATTTCTCATCTGCTTCATGGTCTCAAGATAGTCATTGAAATCAAACTTGCCTTTCTTCATGCGGCCGGCCATTTCCCTGCCGGTCTCCTCATCGATATCAATGCTCTCTTTTGCCTTGTCTATAAGGGTGAGCACATCACCCATTCCAAGTATCCTTCCGGCCATTCTGTCCGGATAGAACTGTTCAAGATCCGAAAGCTTTTCTCCCATACCCACATAAAGTATGGGTTTTCCGGTAACGGATCTTACCGAAAGAGCTGCACCACCTCTGGTATCTCCGTCCATCTTCGATAAGATAACGCCCGTGATGCCGACCTTGTCATCAAATTCCTTTGCAACATTCACCGCATCCTGTCCTGTCATGGCATCGACCACGAGCAGTGTATTGTGGACCGTGAGCGTTTCCTTGATCTGCTTTAATTCATCCATCATGGCTTCATCCACGTGGAGACGTCCGGCAGTATCGAGTATCAGGGCATTAAAGCCCTTGCTTTCCGCATATTCGTAAGCCTTCTTTGCTATCTCTACAGGGCTTACATCCGTTCCCATTGAAAAGACTTCTGTATCCGTCTTTTCTCCGTTTATCTTAAGCTGCTCCACAGCCGCAGGTCTGTAAACATCGCAGGCTGCAAGGAGCGGTTTCTTGCCTTTTTGCTTGAGCTTTCCGGCTATCTTTGCCGTGGTCGTTGTCTTACCTGCACCCTGGAGACCGCACATCATAATGACTGTAACGGCCTTGCCCGGAGCAAGGGTAAGCTCCGTGGTATCCGAACCCATGAGGGAGGTCATCTCCTCATTGACGATCTTTACCACCATCTGCGCAGGATTGAGGCCCTTCATGACCTCTTCACCTACGGCCTTTTCTTCAACACTCTTTACAAACTGCTTTACGACCTTAAAATTAACATCGGCCTCAAGAAGAGCCATGCGCACTTCCTTCATTGCGGAGCGCACATCATCCTCGGAAAGCTTTCCCTTCCCCGAAAGCTTCTTAAAAGCATTCTGAAGTTTTTCTGTTAAAGATTCAAAAGCCACGTTTATAATTCCTCGATTATATCATCCACAAGCTCTTTATCGTTTATATCCGAAAGCTCATCCTTAAGCTTTAAAAGCCTGTCCCTGTTGCGCCTGAAGCGTTCAATGAGACCTAACTTCTCCTCATATTCCATGAGAGCCTTATCGCAGCGGTGGATCAGATCCCCGACCCCCTGTCTGCTTATCCCCTCCATATCCGCTATCTCGGAAAGGGAAAGATCATCATATACAAACAGCTCATATATATGTTTCTGATGTTCCGTAAGCAGCGGACCGTAGAAATCGTATAAAAGCCCCTGCTTTAACTTTTTTTCCATAACAAGTCTGCATTATAGTATCCCGCCGCGGATCTGTCAAGTATTTTTACTTGTCAATCTTTATATACCTATAAACCGCCTTAAAAACGGTGTCCTCCGCCCGAAGAATGATGGGAGCTGCCTCCGGACGATCGCGACCCTCCACCGGATGAGCGGTATGAACTTCCTCCGGATGAGGATGAGGACGAAGATGAAGAAGGCGGGATATACCTCTTCTTTGTATCTATAAGCTTCTTTGCGATCCCTGCTGCCGTTACGGATGAGACTATATGTCCAAACACATCCAGGGGATTTGTTTCCTCTGTTTTAACGCTCTTCCTTAATATCTGAAAACAAATGATAAATGCAATGGTAACGGCGAAGAAGAAATTGCTTATATACTTAAGGGGCTGCGCTATCCTGTTCCCCTTCAGCACTGTAAGCGCCTGTTCGAAAGCCTTTTCGGAGACCTTCACATAATCCCCTTCCGAAGCATAGGTATAGACATTATCCATTATGGTATTGCAGACCGAATCGGTTATCACCTTATCGGTATCCTCCATACCCTTAAACCAGAGCATCCTGTCTCCCATATCTATCAGGAATACCACGCCTTCGGTATATCCGAAGCGCTCCACATATTCCCTGTCACAATAGCTGTCAGTCTCTCCTGCCTTCAATTCGGCGGTAAGGAGCAGCACATTACCGTATCCGCAAAGCTCCTCCATGACAGCATAAAGCCCCGTCATGTCCTCACCTTCAAAAAGTCCAAGCTCATCATCTATATAATAAGAGCCGGCGCCCTCCGTATCCGCTGCTGCTGCCATAAGCGGCGCATTGCATACTAAAAGAAGCATGATAAGTAAAACTGTATGGAATGTTCTTAATCTTTTAAACACGCGGCGCACTGTCGTCACCTCCCTTTCTGGCAAGCTGGGGCAGCGGTCTGGTTGAAAGCTGGTTGAATATAAATATGACCGCAAGGAGCCCCGCAAGAACGCCTGCCCCCGATATCAGGGCCGCAGCGTAATAAAAGGCGTCATGGGCCGGTGCAAGCACGGTAAGGATGAGCGTTATAAATGATGAGATCACCAGCATAGCCCCTCCCGCATACATCGGCTTCTTATCATCAAGGGTCTTTCCTTTACTGAACATGATACTGACCGTAACAAGTATGTATACGAATTCTCCCGGCCCCGAGAGAAGTTTTAATTTGAGCACCGCGCCTATCAGAATTAATACCGCATAAAAGGCCTGCATACCGAAGAAAAGGAACATTGCGATAATGACAGCTATCGATGAATTCCTGATAAGCTTTGCATTCGCCTTCTTCTTTTTTTCTTTTTCCATCCTTTTTACTGCCGCATCATAATCATTTGCGGCATATTTATACATATATCCCCTGTCATCCAGATGATCATCCCTTATGACAGCCTTTTTTACATTTGAAAACATGAGCCCCGCTGCCACACAGCAGATGATCTGCATTACGACCAGCATATGCTCCGGCCTCATTACAGGAAGCAGCAGATTAAAACAGATATATAAAGGCAATGCCATACTAAAGGAGCAGAGGATGAACTTCTTAATATCCACCGGCAGGTCACAGACGGTCTTCCCCGTCTCACCGTTTACCACCGCATATGCCACTCTGTTTCCCTTCCTGTAAGACAGGAACCATACAGGGAAGAAAGCGGTGCTTATATCTCTTTTTGTCATACTAAGAGGGATACTGTTCCTGACCTTCTTTTCGTCATAGCTCAAACCAGAGAATTCACTTTTCCCTTCTATGCACCTGCGCATGACATCATCCCTTACATAATCCCCTGCGTCATTCATGTACAGGGTATAGGGTATATCCGCCATATCCGCATAGAAGCCCGCCAGATATGATGTGGAAAAGGTTTTCATTGCCGATGCGTCAAAGGGAGCTATCAGCTCGCTGAAATGATCGTCAAAGGAAGAGGAAGCGTCATAAGACAGGCCGCTGTAGCTTGCATTGATATCCACCGTACACTCGTAGATGTTCGTATATTCATAATTACCCGACATGGTGGTCTCTTCGCCTTTGAATTTAAGCGGGCCTTCACTCCTTATATTGTAAACATAATAAGGTATGTAAATACCCCGGAATTTTTCCAGATATTCCGGATCCTTTAATTCCTTCGGTGCAAAAAATGCCTTCTTTACCTTTTCAAGATAGCTGTCCCTGCACTGTAATTTTGTAACGGAAAAAGGTATCACGGCTTTTGGCGCCTGCATCTTAGAAAAGCGGGATCTCAGCATGGACTGGGATCCGCAGTATGAACAGAAGCCGTTTACGGATTCCTCTACGGATATAAGCGTGCCTCCGCAGTTCGGACATGTATACTCTATGACGTCTATACCCTCATCCGTTACCCCTTCACCTGTTATATCTATGCCGTTTCCCTGTGAAGGGCTTTGAAGCGTATCTTTCATCGCCTCACTGTCGGCATATTCAGCTGCTACGGTATTCTCATCCGCATCCTGTCTAAACTGCGCCTTTATCAGCCTTTCATCCTTCGGATCAAAGCTTCCGCCACAATAATCGCAGACAAGCTTTCCGCTTGACGGATCAAACCTAAGCTCCGCCATACAATCAGGACATTTCATTATCGCTCTCCCCCTTTCGTATAAAACCTGTGTCCTTAAGATATCTGTACATTTCCTCCGGGATCTCCCTCCCCGGTTCCTTATATCTGTCTCGCTCTATCTTATGAAAATCCTCTCTGTTATTAAACCACGTAAACTGACGCTTTGCAAAATGGCGGCTGCCTGTCTTTATGCGGTTTACGGCCTCATCAAGATCTATCGTACCGTTAAGATAAGCGGCTATTTCCTTATAGCCCAGGCCCTGCATGGCTGTAGAAGATACAGGCACTCCCATATCTAAAAGTGACTTGACTTCCGCTACAAGTCCCCTTTCAATCATGACATCCACACGTCTGTCGATACGTTCATAAAGAGCATCTCTCGAATCGGAGATGAAAAATCCCGCAGCATCATATACAGGCGGCTTTTCCCGCTCGTTTCTGTTATGAACCGATATCTGTTCACCGGTCGCATGAATGTATTCAAGAGCCCTTATCACACGTTTTATATTATTTTTATGGATCTTTTCACAGGATGCCGGATCCAGCTCTTTTAGTTTCTCATAAAGCTCCTCCGGTCCGTTTTCTTTTAATGCTTTTTCTTCAAGAAGACTTCTGTATTCCGGATCAGAAGCCTCATCGTCAAAATCTATGCCATAAAGCACAGCCTGAATATAAAACCCGGTTCCGCCTGCTATGACAGGTATATGGCCTCTTAGCGTGATATCCTCTATCGCCTCATCCGCAAGCTTTTTAAAAACACTTACGTTAAACTCTTCAAAGGGAGAAAGCACATCTATCAGATGATGCGGTATGCCCTGCATCTCTTCCTTTGTAACCTTTGCCGTACCTATATCCATGCCCTTATAGACCTGCATGGAATCAGCGGATATCACCTCGCCTCCGATAAGCTTTGAAAGCAGGATCGCAGCATCGGATTTTCCCGAGGCCGTGGGACCGGCTATTATAACTATCTTTTTCATAACGTCAGCTCACTATACGCTTAAAGCGTTTTTCTATTTCAGTCCTGGTAACGGAAAACATTGTAGGCCTGCCATGGGGGCAGTGATAAGGATTATCAAGAGTGAGCAGATCATCAAGTATCTGTTCCATCTCTTCTTTAGATATAACATCCCCGCCCTTTACGGCAGAACGGCATGCAACGGAAGCACACACCCTTTCTACGGCTCCCGGAAGCCCTTTAATATTCCCGCGTAAACAAAGGTCATTCAGGATATCCATAAACAGACCTGTCTCATCTTTTCTGTAAAGTTCCATGGGAACGGTATGAAGCGCAAAATCCTTACCTCCGAAATGTGAAACCTCGAAGCCAAGCTGTTTGAATATCTCTTCCGATCCGTAAAAAACCTCCTGCTCCGCAGCCGAAAGGCTTACGATAAGCGGCGGAGAGAGGCGCTGCGAATAAACTTTCTTTTCCCTGTGCGCGTTTATGAGTCTCTCATAATTAACCTTCTCATGAGCGGCATGCTGGTCAATAAAATAAAGCTTGTCCTGATAGGAAAAAAGCCAGTAAGTATTGAATATACAGCCCTTTAACTCATACTGTCCCCTGGCATTTTTTGAAACCACACGTTCCCTGGGAAGAATGGAAAGCTGCTCAGGTTTTTTATATGAGGCATATAAGCTTTCGGAAAGGGGTTTATTATCCTCCGGCTTATCCTCAGGCTGTGATTTCCAATCAGGTTCTTTTACTACCGCTTCGCCCTCTTCCGTTGAAAAATCTATTGAGAAGATATCCCGCTTATCAGGATCAAATACAGGATCCTTTGAATCACCTACTTCGTCTTCATCGGAAAAATCAACTGAAAAGATCCTTCGGTCTTCGACCTCAGGATGACATGAGGGAGGGACCTCCACACTGTCATCCTGAGCGGAGCGAAGGATCTTTATCTCCTCTCTTCTCTTTGTTTCAAAAGGCTCCGGTGCATCTTTTATCTCAGGTTTTACCAGCTTTCTCTCCCCTGAAAGATCCGCTTCCGGTATCATCTCATTTGCATGAAGCGCTCCGGAGACCGCATCCCTCATGGAAGCGTAAAAAAGCTCCCTGTCATGAAAACGCACATCCATTTTTGAAGGATGTACATTAACATCTATCTCAGCAGGAGAGACACCGATAAGCAGCACGCAGAACGGAAACTTATGCTGCATGGTATATCCGGAATATCCCTCTTCAAGGCTTCCTGCAACCACATCACTCTTTATGTATCTGCCGTTTAAAAAATAATTTTCAAAATTCCTGTTGGGTCTGTTTATCGCCGGTGTGCCAAGATATCCGTCTATACTTATACCGTCTTTTTCATAAGACACGGGAATAAGCTCCCTTGCCATCTCCCTCCCGTATATGCGGTATATCGCATCCTTAAGATCACCGCTTCCCGAAGTAAAAATAAGATCCCTTCCGTTTGAAATGAATTTAAAGGATATATCAGGTCTTGAAAGTGCCAGATGTTCTAAAAGATCTTCAATGGCGCCTGCTTCTGAAGCCGCAGATTTAAGAAATTTCCTTCTGACGGGAACATTATAAAAAAGATGTGCAGCCGTTATGGTCGTCCCGTCCGGGGCTCCGATCTCTGAAAGTGACCCGGTATCAGCCTCATATCTGTGCCCCATGAGTTCATCTTTTTTCTTTGAAACAACCGTGACCTTTGATACCGAGGCTATACTTGCAAGTGCTTCGCCGCGAAAGCCCATGGAATGTAAGCTGTCCAGATCCTCTATGCGCTTTATCTTGCTGGTGGCATGGCGCATAAAGGCATATTTCATATCCTCCGCAGCTATACCGTCTCCGTTGTCGGTAACCCTTATATATTCGATACCGCCCATGCGTATCTCGACAGTTATGGCATCGGCTCCCGCATCAATGGAGTTCTCAACAAACTCCTTGACTATGCTTGCAGGCCTCTCCACTACCTCACCTGCCGCTATCTTATCGATGGTCTTATCATCCAGGACATTTATCTTTCCCATATCAATACCTGTTCTTCAGATCACTCTGCATTTTATACAATGTGTTTAAGGCATCAAGGGGCGTAAGCTTTGTGATATCAAGTTCCCTTAATTCCCTTAATACATCCTCATCGCTTATTATCCCCGTAAATGAGAGCTGCCCTTTATCAACATCATCAAAACGGACACTTTCCTTTCTTTTGGAAAGATCCGATACCTCGATGGAAGCTATCTTTTCCGTGATATCGTTATTAAGGAGCTGCGCGACAATCTCGGAAGCCCTGTCCGTCACCTCCCTCGGCACACCTGCAAGCCTTGCCACCTGTATGCCGTAGCTCTTATCCGCGCCGCCTTTTATTATCTTTCTTAAAAAGATAATGGATTCCCCTTCTTCCTTTACTGCTATGCAGTAATTGTTCACATTATCCATCTTTCCCTCAAGCTCGGTCAGTTCATGATAATGCGTGGCAAAAAGCGTCTTCGCGCCAAGAAGTTTTTTCGAACTTATATATTCTATTACCGCCCAGGCAATTGATAAGCCGTCAAAGGTGGATGTTCCCCTGCCGATCTCATCAAGTATGAGAAGCGAATCGGAAGTTGCGTTTTTAAGGATATTGGCCACTTCATTCATCTCAAGCATAAATGTCGACTGGCCGCTGGCAAGATCATCGGAGGCCCCGACTCTTGTAAATATCCTGTCAACTATGCACAGATCGGCGCTTGCCGCGGGGACAAAAGACCCCGCCTGGAACATAAGCGAAATTAACGCCACCTGCCTCATATAGGTGGATTTTCCGGCCATATTGGGTCCGGTGATCACGGAAATGCATTTTTTCTTTTTATCCAGGTATGTATCATTATCTATAAAACTTTCGGAGACCATCATATTTTCTATCACAGGATGTCTCCCGCCCTTTATATCTATCACACCTTTATGATTGATCGCAGGCCGTACATATCTGTTCTTTTCGGCTACCAGAGCTAATGAACAGCATACATCAAGACGTGCCACTGCCGCTGCAGTCTTCTGTATCCTTAAGAGGTTTGACTCACACATATCCCTGAGAGCACAGAAAATATCATACTCAAGATCAGCTAACTTATCTTCGGCATTAAGTATCGTATCTTCAAGCTCCTTAAGCCTTGGCGTGGAGTATCTCTCGGCGCCTGTCAATGTCTGCTTTCTGACATAATCGTCAGGGACCATATCCTTATAAGAATTGGTAACCTCAAGATAGTATCCGAAAACCTTATTGTATTTAACCTTCAGATTCTTAATACCGGTGCGTTCCCGCTCTTCTTCCTCAAGTCCCGCAAGAAGAGTCTTTCCGTTGGTGCTGGCAAAGCGCAGGGAATCAATGTCCTTATTGCATCCGTCTTTTATTATCCCGCCCTCGCGAATCGTGATGGGAGGATCCTCCATAATGGTACGCTCAATGGCATCTGTTATATCGGTCAGGGAGTCGGCTGCATCGTTTAATTCCTTAAACATCTCTGCATTTAAGCCTGAGATCAGGGCTTTTATCGGAGGTATCATGGATAATGAGCGCTTAAGTGCAAGCATATCCCTGGGATTAGCCGAATGATAGCTTATCCTTCCAAGGAGCCTTTCGAGATCATATACGGCAGAGAGATATTCTCTTAATTCATCTCTGTCCATGCTGTTTTTCATGAGCTCTTCTATGGCATCTTCGCGTTTTATTATCTCGCTTTCATCCGTAAGCGGTTTTTCTATGTCAGAACGCAGCATCCTCGCGCCCATTGCCGTCTTTGTCTTATCGAGGACCCAGAAAAGAGTGCCCCTCTTCTGCTTGTCACGCATGGTCTCCGTAAGCTCAAGATTACGCCTTGTGGATGAATCAAGAAGCATGAAATGACTTCCGGCATAAGGACTTATATGTGTGATATGCTTAAGGGGTATCTTCTGCGTCTCATTAAGATATTGCATCAGGGCGCCGGCAGCAATGATACCTGAAGGAAGATCATCGATCCCGAGAGCCGTAAGAGATGCCACTTCGAAATGATCCTTAAGAACCTTCACGCAGTCATCCTTATCAAAATAAAAAGATCCAAGAGCTCCGGAAGCGATCCCTCTCTCCTCATGGAGTGAAGCAAGCCAGGGAGCGGATACATTCATCCCCTCGTTATATATGACTTCACTGGGGGCTACACGGCTTATCTCATCTTTTATCTTTTCACTGCCGTTAACTTCAGTTATGAAAAATTCACCTGTGGAGATATCAGCATAGGCAATTCCTGTTGTATTTCCGATCCCTGCTATGCACATGAGGAAATTATTCCTGCTCTCATCAAGGGAACCCGGATCCATGTTGGTTCCGGGGGTCACTATCCTTATGACATCCCTTTTTACAAGCCCCTTTGCAAGCTTCGGATCTTCGACCTGCTCGCATATCGCCACCTTATATCCTTTTGAAAGCAGCCTGTCGATATAGGGATCAACCGAATGAAAGGGCACTCCGCACATGGGCGCCCTTTCTTCAAGACCGCAGCTCTTTCCTGTAAGTGTAAGGTCAAGCGCCTCCGATGCCTTTACCGCATCATCAAAGAACATTTCATAAAAATCACCCAGCCTGTAGAAAAGTATGCAGTCCATGTATTCGTTCTTTGTCAGCAGATACTGCTGCATCATCGGGGTGATCTTTTCCCTGTCTACCGTTTCATAGGTGAGCATCTCACACCATCCTGCCGTAAAAATAAAATCCTCTGTTTTCCGTAAGTTCAACAGTCACATATTTACCTATAAGATCCTTATTTCCGGGAAAATGGACCAGATAATTATTTGAAAGCCTTCCCGTAACCATGGACTCATCATGGGGATCCCTTTCCTCAACAAGCGCTTTTCCTCTGGTCCCTGTAAGTTTTAAAGCATTCTTTCTTGCGTTTTCCTGAACAGCTTTAAGTAACAGATCAAAATTTTCCTTTATCTCTTCCCCGCTCATCTTCATTTCCATATCGGCAGCGGGAGTGCCTCTTCTGGGCGAGAAGATGAAAGTAAAAGCATTGTCGTAGGAAACCTCATTTACAAGGTCTATGGTTTCTTTTACATCATCTGCGGTCTCGGAAGGGAAACCGACTATGAGATCCGTGGTAAGGGCTATATCCTTTACCTTATCCTTTATTCTTTTTACAAGCGCCATATAATCAGCCCTTGTATAACCTCTGTTCATCGCTTTAAGCACCTTATCAGAGCCTGCCTGCACGGGAAGATGAAGATGCCTTGATATCTTATCCGAAGAAGCTATCACATCTATCACTTCATCAGACATATCCCTGGGATGGGATGTCATGAAGCGTATGCGTTCTATGCCTTCAATCTTTTCCGTTTCCTTAAGAAGCTGCGCAAAAGAAATTTCACCCGGGATATTTTTCCCATAGGAATCCACATTCTGTCCAAGGAGCATTATCTCGCTCACGCCGTCATATGCTAAAGACCTTACCTCTTCAAGTATCTCCTTTGAAGCCCTGCTCCTCTCCCTGCCCCTTACATAAGGTACAATACAGTATGTGCAGAATTTATCACAGCCAAACATTATATTTACGCCCGATTTGAAAGGATACTTCCTTATCACGGGAAGCTCCTCAACAATATTCCCCGTGCTTCTCCATACATCAACAAGCATTTCATCCGAATCAAACATCCTGCATAAGAGTTCCGGAAATTTATAGACATTATGGGTCCCAAAGATAAGATCCACAAAAGAATAGGTCTTCTTTATCTTTTCTATTACGGACGGCTCCTGTACCATACAGCCGCATAAGATTATCTTTTTTTGCGGGGCCTTGTCCTTTAAGCTGTGAAGATGTCCCAGACGCCCCAATACTCTCTGGTTTGCATTATCCCTGACGGTGCAGGTATTATAGACCACCACGTCCGCTTCTTCATCATCTGTGAGCTTAAAACCCGCTGCGGCAAGAACTCCGGATAGCTTTTCCGAATCCCTTGCATTCATCTGACAGCCGAAGGTCACCACACAGGCGCTTGCTCCGTGTCCTAAACGGTCCGAATACACGGCATATTTTTCCTTAAGTTCAGATATCTTCTCATTCTGAAAAAGAGCTTCCTCTTTTTCAGAAAGCTCTGCAGTCAGTGTATATTTCTTATAATCCTCATCCTTAAAGCGGAAGGGTTTTTCATTTAAGCTCATCCTCTTACCTGCCCGTTTCCCTTTATCCTGTACTTGCATGATGTAAGTGCCTTAAGCCCCATGGGACCTCTTGCATGGAGTTTCTGTGTGCTTATTCCTATCTCGGCACCGAAACCGAATTCAAATCCGTCCGTAAATCTCGTGGAAACATTATGATATACACAGGCGCTGTCCACATCCCTTAAAAACTTTTCCGCCACAGCCTCATCAGCCGTGATGATAGCCTCGGAATGATGTGTCGAATGACTGTTTATATGGCTTATTGCTTCATCAACATCCGAAACTGTCTTAACCGACATCTTAAGATCCAGATATTCCGTATAAAAATCCTCATCCGTTGCAGGCTCTGCGTCAGGGAAAGCCTTAAGTGCCTCTTCATCCTCATAAAGGGTCACCCCTTTTTCCCTTAAAGCAGCTGCAACTTTAGGAAATACCGTATCAAGAACTGCTCTGTGTACAACAAGCGATTCCGCCGTATTGCAGGTGCCAAGCCTCTGCGTCTTTGCATTCACCGTAACCGAAACTGCCGTATCTTCATCAGCCTTTTCGTCCAGATATATATGGCAGTTTCCCGCACCGGTCTCTATCACCGGGATACGGCTGTTCTCAAGTACACTCTTTATAAGCCTGCCGGACCCTCTGGGGATAAGGACATCAACATATTCCCTCATCTGCATGAAGGCCTTTGTGGTCTCCCTGTCCGTTGATCTAATGAGTTCAACTGCCGAAGGCTCGGTGCCACATTCTGAAAGTGCCTTCTTTAAGATATCGCATATGGCGCTGTTTGAATTGATGGCATCGCTCCCGCCCTTAAGTATCACGGCATTTCCTGCTTTAAAGGTAAGAGCAAAGGCATCGGCTGTAACATTGGGCCTTGATTCATATATTATGCCGATAACCCCTAACGGAACCCTCACTTTGTATATCTTAAGGCCGTTTGGTCTTTCGTAAAGCTCCTCATCTTCATTTAAAGGATCGGGAAGCCCTGCAACCTGCCTTAAGCCCTCTGCCATTGCTTCTATCCTTTTTTCATCGAGCCTTAACCTGTCCGTAAGGGCATCGCTCATGCCCTTTGCATGTGCATTTTCGATATCTTTTTCATTTGCCTTTATGATATCTTTGGCTTCGCTCACTAAAAGCTCTGCCGCTTTTATAAGTACATTATTCTTTTCTTCCGATGAAAGAGAAAGCAGCCTGTAGGAAGCTGCCTTTGCTCTTTTGCATAATGCCTCAAGCTCTGTATTGTTCATACTCATGATATTGTCCTTTTCTCGGTTATCACCCGATCCATCAATATATCATTTTCATCGCATGGAAGCGTCCTGTTTATCTGACAGTCAAAGCATATCCCGCATTTAAAAAGCTTATCCTTTCCTGCAAGGAACCTGTCATAAAAACCGCCTCCGTATCCAAGCCTCTGTCTGCTCTCCGAAAAAGCCGATCCGGGACACACGCAGACGCACTTTTCATTTTCATTATATTCAAATACGGGAAGTGAAATATCCGGCTCCGGTATTCCCCTATATCCGGGAGCAAGCTTTATCTCATCAAAGACGCGGTGAAATACTATATCATCACCCTCGACTTTTGGGTAATAAACCTTCTTGCCCTGCTCTAATGCCGATTTCAGGATAAGAGATGTATCAACCTCAGATCTGTAAGTTGAAAAAAGAAGTATCACACCGGCCTCTGCATATTCCCGCATGGATATCACACCGGTACATATCACCTTTGAAAAAATCTGTCTCTCGGAAGCAGAAATATTATCTCTTGAGAGGTTCATCCTTCTTCTTATTGCTTTTTTTTCTTTTTCCATATCAAGCCCCGCCCTGTCGTCTTTATTCCAGATAGTCGCCTATAAAGAAATTCTCATCCTTATTTGCAAGGAAGAGCGTACCTTCATCTCTTCCGTCCATTATCCTGTGGATTATATGAACATCGTTTGAATTTGCTATTATCATATCCGCGCCCGATGCTGTTGCTATCTTCGCCGCAGAAAGCTTTGTATCCATTCCTCCGGTCCCCACATCAGAGCC
>JAFYBJ010000016.1 GCA_017540265.1 Lachnospiraceae bacterium | reverse complement strand
GGACTGCAGGACCTGCCGAGAAATTATACACTCTGCTCATTTCTTTCCTCCTGTGAAAAAAATATTAATATATCGTAGTTGAGTTTACTACCAGCATTGCATTTTAGTCAAATACTTTTATTCCGCTTTCATATCTCCGGCATCAAAAGCCGTATCAAGCGGCTTTCCTCCGGGCACCATGGGGAATACCTTGTCATCCTTTTCTATAACACAGTCGATCACAAACGGTTTCTTTGACTTAAGAGCCTTTTTTAATGCAGGAGCCACCTCTTCTTTCCTGCTTACCCTTACGGCTTCACATCCCATGGCTTCTGCAAGCTTTACATAATCCACATCATCTTCAAGCACGGTCTGTGAATAACGCTTGCCGTAGAAAAGAGTCTGCCACTGTCTTACCATACCAAGTACCTGATTGTTGATTATCACCTGGATAATGGGCAGGCCGTATCGTGATGCGGTCGCAAGCTCGTTCATATTCATCCTGAAGCACCCGTCACCGCCGATATTTACCACTGTTTTCTCAGGTCTTGCAACCTTTGCTCCTATGCATGCTCCAAGGCCGTAACCCATAGTTCCCAGGCCGCCTGATGAAAGGAAGGTACGGGGCTTTGTATATTTATAATACTGCGCGGCCCACATCTGATGCTGTCCTACATCCGTGGTTATTATCGCATCACCCTTTGTAAGCTTATAAAGCTCTTCTATGACATAAGGGCAGGTAAGAGCGCTCTTATCATAGGATAAAGGCATTTCCTCCTTCATCTGCTCTATGTGCTTCATCCATTCTGTATGTTTTACTGCAGTAAGCTTTTTATTAAGCACTGTGAGCACTTCTTTAAGATCCCCTACCACAGAGGATGTGACCTTGATATTCTTATTTATCTCGGCATCATCTATATCTATGTGAAGGATATCAGCCTGTGATGCAAATATCGAGGGATCGGAGACCACTCTGTCGGAAAATCTGGCACCCAGAGCGATAAGCAGATCGCACTCACATACCGCCTTGTTTGTGGTCTTAGTGCCATGCATTCCTATCATGCCCGTATACCTTTTTGAAGTCTCATCAAAAGCACCCTTGCTCATGAGAGAGCCGCATACGGGAGCATCTATCTTTGACGCAAATTCCGCAAGTTCCTTTTCCGCACCGCTTATCACGGCACCTCCGCCCGCATATATAAGGGGTCTCTTTGAATTCTTTATAAGCAGGACAGCCTTCTTTATATCCTCATCTCCGTACTTCTTTTCTGCCGGTAAGAGATAGGGCTTCTTTGGAGTATAAAGGCATTTTGCGGCTGTCACATCTTTTGTGATATCCACAAGCACAGGCCCCGGCCTGCCGCTCTTTGCTATGGCAAATGCGCGCCTTATCGTATCGGCGAGCATATTCACATCTTTAACGATATAACCGTGTTTTGTTATGGGCATTGTGATACCGGCTATATCAACCTCCTGGAAAGTATCCTTTCCAAGCCAGGGAAGAGTTACATTTGCGGTGATGGCCACCATGGGAACACTGTCCATATATGCTGTGGCTATGCCCGTCACCAGATTGGTGGCGCCGGGACCGCTGGTAGCCATACAAACGCCCACCTTTCCCGTAGCTCTTGCGTATCCGTCAGCCGCATGCGCAGCACCCTGCTCATGGCTCGTAAGTATATGCTTTATTTCATCAGAGTGCTTATAAAGCTCATCATATATGTTTAATATGGAGCCGCCGGGGTAACCGAATACGGTATCAACCCCCTGCTCCTTAAGACATTCTATAACGATCTGTGAACCCGTAAGCATGACATCTGTTACTTTTTTTCTTCCGGCCATCGTATCAGTCCTTTCCGGGGATCCTTAAGACCGCACCAGTATTTCCGCTCGTTACAAGCTCACGGTATCTTGCCAGATATCCGTCAACAGGCTTAAGAACAGGCTTCCAGTCTGCTTTTCTCTTTTCAAGCTCTTCGTCTGAAACCTTAAGTTCAAGCTTATTATTCGGAATATCAATTAATATCGTATCTTCCTCATGAACAAAGGCTATGGGACCGCCTACCGCAGCTTCCGGTGATACATGGCCTATGGAAGCGCCTCTTGAAGCGCCGGAGAAACGTCCGTCCGTGATAAGAGCAACCGATGAACCAAGGCCCATACCTGCTATGGCAGATGTGGGATTTAACATCTCTCTCATTCCCGGACCGCCTTTAGGCCCTTCATATCTGATGACAACCACATCGCCTTCTACTATCTTTCCGCCAAGAATGGCATCTATGGCATCCTCTTCGCAGTCAAACACACGCGCGGGGCCTTCGTGTACCATCATCTCGGGCACTACGGCACTTCTTTTTACTATACCTGTATCCGGAGCAAGATTTCCCTTAAGGACAGCAATACCGCCGTTTGGCATGAAAGGATCCTCGATGGGACGTATCACTTCAGGATCAAGATTTGTTGCAAATTCAATATTCTCTGCCACGGTCTTTCCCGTAACAGTGATGATATCCGTATTTAAAAGTCCCTTTTTATCAAGCTCCTTCATTACCGCATAAATGCCGCCTGCCTCGTTAAGATCCTCCATATAGGTAGGACCTGCCGGTGCAAGATGGCAGAGATTGGGTGTCCTGTCGGAAACTTCGTTTGCAATTTCCATATTAAGGGTCACGCCTGCTTCATGCGCGATGGCAGGAAGGTGAAGCATGGTATTTGTAGAGCATCCGAGAGCCATATCCACCGTAAGGGCATTCATGAAAGCAGCTTCCGTCATTATATCCCTGGGCCTGATATTTTTCTCAAGCATCTCCATAACCTTATATCCTGCGGTCTTTGCGAGCCTTATACGGGCAGAATACACGGCAGGAATGGTTCCGTTCCCTTTAAGTCCCATACCGATGGCTTCGGTAAGGCAGTTCATTGAATTTGCCGTATACATACCGGAGCAGGAGCCGCAGGTAGGGCAGACCTTTTCCTCATATTCGGCAAGCTTTTCCTCTGTCATCTTGCCGGCAGCCACCTCTCCCACCGCTTCAAACATGGATGAAAGAGAACGCTTCCTTCCGTCTACATGACCTGCCATCATAGGACCGCCCGAAACAAATACCGTAGGAATATTTACCCTTGCTGCAGCCATAAGAAGGCCCGGAACATTCTTATCACAGTTAGGGATCATTACGACAGCATCGAAACCGTGAGCCTTAAGCAGGCACTCGGTGGAATCAGCGATCAGGTCTCTTGTCACCAGGGAATATTTCATTCCTGTATGTCCCATGGCTATTCCGTCACATACAGCGATAGCAGGCATTACCACAGGCATGCCGCCCGCTTCAGCGACACCAAGCTTTACGGCATCCGTGATCTTGTCAATATTCATATGGCCGGGCACGATC
>JAFYBJ010000015.1 GCA_017540265.1 Lachnospiraceae bacterium | reverse complement strand
TCGGCGGTTTTTTGTATATACAAAACAACAAATGGAGGCAAACATTTATGAAGATCAAGAAGAGATTACTTTCGCTGGCTTTGTCAGGCGTGATGGTGCTTGGCCTGATGCCGGGCATGACCATGACCGCGCTGGCAGACGAAGACACCAGCACCTACACCCTCACCATTCCGTCCACGCTGACGGTAGCCGACAAAGGCTGGAACGCCACGGACGGCATAAGCGCCACGGGCACGCTGGCGGACGGCAAGAAGCTGACCGTGACCGCAAGCTCCGCGAATAGCTTTAAGCTCAAATCGGGCAACAATGAAGTAGGCTACAAGCTGGCAACCGCGTCCACGGACACGGAGGCTACCACCTCGTGGACTTTTGAAAGTTTGAGCAGCACAGCAACAAAGAAAGATATGGGTATCATCGTGGAGGATTACAGCACCAAGCCCGCAGGCACCTATCAGGACACCGTGACCTTTACGGCGAGTGTAGTGAGCGCCACCCCGCTTAACGACACCACCACCGCGTGGACGGCAGGCATCTACGCCGTGCCCGCAGGCGGCTTGACCTACAGCGACGCCATCACCGTGAGCGGCGACGTGACACTCGTGCTGACCGACGGCGAGACGCTCACCTTGAACAAGGGCATCAGCCTTGCCAGCGGCGCAACGCTCACCATCCAGGGCAATGGCACGATGGCTGTCAACGGCACGAACAACAGCACCGCTTCGACCGTAGCTGGCAGCGGCACGATTATCCTGACGAGTGGAACGCTGACAGCCAAGGGCGGAAACGGTGCAGGCTATTCGGGTTGGAATGCTCACGAAACAAAAAGTGCCGGTGGTGTAGCTATTAATGGCGCGGTGACCGTCCGCGGCGGAACACTGACAGCCACAGGTGGCAACGGAGGCAGTATCGACAGCAATGGTTTTGAAAATTATGCGGGCGTTGGTGGCGCAGCCATCAGCGGCAGTGTGACCGTCAACGGCGGAACAGTGACAGCCACAGGCGGCAACGGCGGTAATCTCACGGTCACTGTAAGTGGCGGTACCGATTTCGAATGTGCAGGCAACGGCGGTGCAGCAATCGGTGGAGACTCGACCATAACTAGCGGAACATGGACAGCCACAAACGGCAGCAACGGTACTTACAATGTGACTTCAGGTTGTTACGAGTGTTCTGCCGGTACTGGCGGCAAAGCTGTGGCCGGAACTGTGACTGACAACCGCTAAACGAACAATTAACACTTCGGTAATATTGGCAGCCGTTTTACGTACTCCGATGTTAAGAAACGGAATATACATGCCAATTAATATGCGTTATATTTTGAACTAAGAGCAGAAAGGTCGTGAGCCTATGAATCGAAAACCGAATATCCTTGCGGCCTTTCTCGTCCTTGCCCTTGCACTCCTGCTGACCGCCTGCGGCGCGGGCGGCGACAGAGTGGAGCAGTTCGCGGAGGCCGCGCCCGGCAGCGGCGAGAATATCGCCATACCGGGCTATGAGAAGCTGAGTTTTGCGGCGGGCAAGACCGCGCAGACCGTGAACTTGGGGAACCCGGCGGACAACGCCTGTACCTTCGTCCTCACCCTGACGCTGGAGGGCGGTGAAACCCTCTGGACGGGCAAGGCGCTCTCCCCCGGCGAGGCGTTCACCCGCATCACGATCTCAAGGGCGCTGGACGCAGGCGACTACCCCGCGACGATCCATTACGACTGCTATACCATAGAGGACAATAGGCCGCTCAACGGAGCGGAGATACAACTGACACTTGAAGTGAAGTAACCAACATACAAAGAGGTGTGAATATGAAAACAAAGAGATTTTTGAGCATACTGCTCAGCCTTGTGCTTGTGCTCGGGATGCTTCCCAGCATGAGCCTGACCGCGTTTGCGGACAACACGACCACGATCATGCCCGGTTCTGATGATGTGAAAACAGGTACCGGAACGATGATCATTACACTGAAGATCAAAGCTGCACAGACCATCACTGCATCTGATGTGACCGCCACCTACGGCGACACGGACAAGAACGTCAGTGCCAGCGTAACCACACCGGCCACGGGCGGCGGCGCAATCAGCTACACGGTGAAGGCCGGCAGTGGGGACTACATTGACGTTGCTTCCGACGGCAAGCTGACAATCAAGAAGGTTCCTCCGACTGACGGGAAAGCCTACGTCATCGTAAAGGCGGCTGAAACCGATGACTACGCGGAAACGACCAAAGAAGTTACTGTTACAATCAGCAAGGCGGTAGCCACTGTCACAGCTAAAGATCAGAGCATCATGGTTGGCGGCACGGTGCCTGACCTGTCTGCACCGGTTCTGAATACGCATTACTCCGTCACCGGGCTTGTGGGCACGGATGCATTGACGACTGCTCCGACGCTGGTCTATCAGAAGAACGGCAGCGCAGCCACCCCGGACAGTGCTACGGCTGGTACATACGACATCGTTCCCTCCGGTGCAGTTGCGAGTGATAATTACTCGATCAGATATACAAACGGCACGCTGACGATCAGCGACAAGGGCACCCAGACCATTACCGCCGATGACGTTACTGCAACCTACGGCGACACGGACAAGAACGTCAGCGCAACAACGGATGGAAACGGTGAGATCAGCTACACCGTTAAGGCTGGAAGTGAGAACTATATTGACGTGAACGCCTCCACCGGCGCACTGACCATCAAAGCGGTTCCGGCAGACGGCAAAGCCTATGTGATCGTCACCGCCTCTGAAACCAACACGGGCGGCACAGGCGGCAAGGGCTATGCAGCGGCTACAAAGGATGTGACCGTGAACATCAGCAAGGCGACCGTCACCATTGCAGCAAAGGATCAGAGCATCTATGTAGGCGGCACGGTTCCGACACTCTCCGGCGTAGACTTCTACACCGTCACCGGACTTGTGGGCGAGGAAACGCTGACGACCGCTCCGACGCTGGCCTATCAGAAGAATGGCGCAGCGGCCACTCCAGACAACACCACAGCAGGAACCTATGACATTGTTCCCTCAGGTGCAGCCGCAAGTGCTAATTACTCGATCAGCTATACAAACGGCACCCTGACGATCAGAAACAAGGGCACACAGACAATCTCTGCTGAAAATGTGACCGCTATCTATGGCGATACGGACAAGAAAGTCGAAGCTACTACAAACGGCAATGGAGCAATCAGCTATGCAGTGAAGGATGACAGCGTAGATTATATCGATGTGGACGCTTCCACAGGCGCACTGACGATCAAGAAGGTCGGTACGGCTACCGTCGTTGTAACAGCAGCAGAAACCGGTACCTACGCACAGGCGACCAAGGAAGTGACCGTAACCATCAATAAGGCAAACGCGGTAGCGGCAACCGTCACCGCAAACAACCGCACCTATGACGGGACGGAGAAAACGCTTGTGACCGTGACCGGTACACCGACCGGCGGCACGATGCAGTACGCCCTCGGCGATGCAAACGGAGCCACACAACCTTATACCACATCCATCCCCACCGCTACCGACGCCGGAACCTACTACGTATGGTACTATATTGAGGGGAAAGATGGTGTAAATGATACACCCGCAACCTGTATCACAGTTACCATTGCAGAGGAGTCCTTAAAGGTTAAGGCAGAGAAGGCAAAGAAGAATAACATCGCGACAATAAGCGACAATATCATGATAGTGCCTGATGCTAAAGGAAAAGTATGGACATTAGATGCATCCTTAATTGACGCATCATCCAATGAAATTGCTGTGAAGGTTACATTTACGGCAGGAGCAAAAATAAAGCTTAATGGATATGACAAGAAGAAAACAAAGTCGTTTAAGGATATGAACAAAGCATCAAGGAAAACAGCAACCATATCCACAAAGGGCATACTCAAGGCAAAGAAGGCAGGAACCGGAATAATCAAATATGCTACTGCAGACGGAAAGATTGTCACCATTGAGTATACTGTAGTCAAGCCTGCTATCGCCGTTGCAGACGGAAAAGATGCATCGGTAAACTCTGTAGCAACAGGCAGTGTAAAGAAACTTAAGGCTACATATACCGCGGCCGGAAACTTTGATGTAAAGCTTACGGGTGTGCCTCTCAATTCCCTTTATACATTCAAAGGTAAAAAGGTGTTGAATGAAAACAATATCGTTATCGGTGAGGACGGATGTCTTCATATCACAGGTGAGCTCGAGGCGAGAAAGACCGCTAAAGTCATCATCAATGCCCAGGGAAAGAAGTATACGGTGTTAATAACCGGAAAGTTCAGATAAAACGGATCATTCAACTTTTGCTTACTATGGCGAAGGCTCCCTTGGAAAGGGGGCCTTTGCTGATATATGGCAAACTTGACATAATATCAGACAGAATATTATAATATTATGAAAAAATAATAAGGAGGTACTCCTTTAAATGACGGAGTTGATCACAGCGCTCATCGCGGTGGTTGTTACCCTTGTTGTCGCTATCCCGGTCACGGCGAAGATTTCCGTGGACAAATATAAAAAGAATGTTGAGAGCAGGCTTGGGGATGCTGATACAAAGGCCAGACAGATCATTGACGATGCAATAAAGACTGCTGAAGAAAAGAAGCGCGAGAGCATGATCGAGGTCAAGGAAGAGACTATAAAGGCAAGAAGCGAACTCGACCAGGAGATCAAGGAACGCAGAAATGAAATGACCCGTTCCGAACGCAGGATACAGCAGAAAGAAGAAAATATCGACAAGAAAACCGAACAGATCGAGCGCAGAGAACAGAGCCTGGCGGCTAAAGAAGAAAATCTTGCCAGGAAAAAGGAAGAAGTTGACAGATTAGGCGAACAGAGAACAGAGGAACTTGAAAAGGTATCAGGTCTTACACGTGATGAAGCAAAAGAACTGATCATCAGGACGGTAGAGGAAGATGTTAAGCATGAGGTTGCCATAAGGATCAAAGAGGCAGAGACCAATGCGAAGGAAGAAGCAGATAAGAGAGCGAAAGAGTATATAGTAACGGCAATACAGAGATGTGCTGCCGATCATGTTTCCGAGAATACGATATCTGTTGTACAGCTCCCTAATGATGAGATGAAGGGCCGTATCATAGGTCGAGAGGGAAGAAATATCAGGACTCTTGAGAATATGACCGGGGTTGAGCTCATAGTGGATGATACCCCCGAGGCTGTCGTGCTTTCCGGTTTTGATCCCGTAAGGCGCGAGGTTGCACGTATTGCTATCGAGAGACTTGTTACGGATGGCCGTATACACCCCGCGAGGATTGAGGAGACTGTTGAGAAAGCAAGGCGTGAAGTTGATCTCATAATGAAAGAAGAGGGAGAGGCTGCTGTCCTTGAGTGCGGCGTGCATGGTCTCCATCCTGAGCTTGTTAAGCTTATTGGACGTCTTAAATTCAGAAGCAGTTTTGGACAGAATGCTCTTAAGCATTCCATCGAAGTATCCCAGGTTGCCGGGCATCTTGCCGAGGAACTTGGTGTGGACGCACGTACCGCAAGGCGTGCAGGTCTTTTGCATGACATAGGCAAGGCTGTGGACCATGATATGGATGGTTCGCATGTACAGCTTGGCGTGGAGTTATGCAAGAAATATAAAGAGTCGCAGATCGTTATAAATGCCGTTGAGGCGCATCATGGTGATGCCGAGCCCAAGAGCCTTGTTGCCTGCCTTGTTCAGGCTGCTGATGCCATATCGGCGGCGCGTCCCGGTGCAAGAAGAGAGACTCTTGGAACCTATACCAGCCGTCTTACTCAGCTTGAAGAGATCTCAGGATCCTTTAAGGGTGTTGATAAAGCCTTCGCGATCCAGGCCGGCCGTGAGGTCAGGGTTATGGTCGTACCCGATCAGGTATCCGATGATGATATGGTGATCCTTGCAAGAGATATCTCTAAGAAGGTAGAAGAGGAAATGCAGTATCCCGGTATGATAAAGGTTAATGTTATCAGGGAATCCAGGGTGGTTGATTACGCAAAATAAAGATCATTTAGATAAAGAAAAAGCTCCGCGCGAGACGGAGCTTTTTTTGTGCGCATGGATTCTGCTTCTCATACATGGTTTTAATACTAAAATGAAAAAAAGAGCAGCCGTTTTAGCTGCTCTCCGCACCTTAGTGCGGGAAGAGGGACTTGAACCCTCACGTCGTTGCCAACACTAGATCCTTAGTCTAGCCTGTCTGCCAATTCCAGCATTCCCGCGCAACAAATGTTATTCTAGCAGACAGTTTTATCTGTGTCAAGACTTTTTTTAGAAAAATGATTTTTTTTTCTCTTGACACAAAATGCCCCTCAGAGTAAAATAACAATGTTTTGCAGGAATGGCGGAATTGGCAGACGCGCACGGTTCAGGTCCGTGTGAAAGCAATTTCATGAGGGTTCAAGTCCCTCTTCCTGCACTTGAAGTGCCCGGATGCAGATACTTGCATTCGGGCCTTGTTTTATGTAGAATAGATTGATGTTAGGGTCAAGGTCCTTATACGGTCAGGCCTGATCCGGATTTTGTGCCTTTTGACACTGATATCATCATATGGGGGTGTGGTGACTGTATCTGCTTTATAATTTTTACGGGAAGGTCATACGGTATGGAGGAAATAAAAGGCAGACAAAAGGTTGCATTCCTTGTCTTAGCTTTTCTGTTATGTGCTCTTGTTGTTTTTAACAGCTTCGTGATCTCAAGGTTCGGGCTCAAAGATGAACTGGGGGTTTACGTTGAACTGCTTGGGGTGATGACTGTATTACAGATACTCCTTGCGGTTTTTCTTACAACGATATCAAAGAGCGGATATTATTATGCGGCGGTTCTCTTTTCGGTAGAGACCGTGATAGTTGCTGTAAGGATGCTGATCGCAAGGGAGATGAGCCTTGCCCCCATGCTGGCCATGACTCTTTTGGGCATAGCTGTGCTGTATGTGATACACAGGCTTATTATCACCCTTACCAGCAAGGAAGCACAGGTTGAAGAGATGTCTTATAAGGATATCCTTACAGATCTTCCAAACAGAAAGTCCGTAAGAGAACATATGCAGGAGCTTATTGATGATAAAGCCGCTCATTATGCTGTTGCCATAATCGATATAGATAATTTCAAGAATCTAAATGATACGGCAGGTCATGAATCCGGCGATGAGGTCTTAGGCGAGATAGCGGAGAGATGGAAGAAGATACTTCGTTCCGATGATTTTATGGGAAGACTTGGAGGAGATGAATTCGCTGTTATCATATCAGATTATGATTCTCTTGAAACGCTTGACCGGATGTTCGGACATATCCTTTCGGCTCTTCATGACAAATTTACTATAAAGGACAGGGATTATTATATTACAGCCAGTATGGGTGTGGCGTTTTATCCGGCAGATTCGGTTGATGCCAGCCAGACGCTCAAATATGCCGATATGGCTGTATATGTTGCCAAGAAGCAGGGAAGGAACCAACTTGTATATTTCAACGGCATCATGAATGATGTTTTTGAGAATAATGTAAAGCTTGAGACTATAATAAGAGGGGCCCTTGAGGCGAATACTTTTGTTCTCCTCTATCAGCCGCAGTTCAGGACATCAGATAAAAAGCTTCGCGGTTTTGAAACCCTGATACGTATGTGGGACAATGTGGGCAAACCCGTAAGCCCTGCGGATTTTATCCCTATTGCGGAGCAGACCTCTCTTATAAAGGATGTGGACAGATGGGTGTTGGCACATGCGATGTTCGACTTCCTTCCTCTTGTGGAAAAGGAGCCGGATATAACCCTTTCGATCAATATATCCGCGCTTCATCTTCTGGATGATAATTTCTTAAATGACCTTGATCAGGCTTTGAAAACAACGAATTTTCCGCCTTCCTGCCTTGAGATAGAGCTTACGGAAGGCGTTATGGTAGGTTCCGTTGAAAAGGCTAAGGATGTTCTTATGAAGATCAAAGCAAGAGGGATACAGATAGCTCTTGATGATTTCGGAACAGGTTATTCTTCCCTGAGATATTTAAAAGATCTTCCCATTGATCTCTTAAAGATCGATAAGAGCTTTGTTGATGCCCTGAAGGATAAGAAGGATGAGAGCTTTATCGCTGCCATTATCTCCCTTAGCCAGATAATGAATTTTGCGGTCATATCAGAGGGCGTGGAAGAGGAATATCAGTTAAAGCTTCTGGATGAGCTGGGCTGTGATTATATTCAGGGATATATCTGGGGAAGGCCGCTTATCCTGGATGATGCAAAAAAGCTTACCTTCGGACTTCCCGTAAGGCCGGAAGAAGTAAAGAAGATAGAACCTCCGGTAAAATAAGAAATATGAGTGATGGAAGAGAGATGATATGCCTTCAATAAGCAACAGGATCATAGACGAAGTAAAAAAAGTGATACACGGAAAGGATCGTGTGATAGAGCAGACTCTCTGTGCCGTGCTGGCAGGAGGACATGTGCTGCTTGAGGATATACCGGGCGTGGGAAAGACAACGCTTGCGGTTGCCTTTTCGAAGGCCCTTTCCCTTGATTACAGAAGAGTACAGTTCACACCGGATGTCATGCCGGGTGATATACTGGGTTTTAATATGTTTGACAAAGAAAGCGGACAGTTCAGATTCGTACCGGGAAGTATATATACGAATATCTTCCTCGCAGATGAGATTAATCGTACCACACCGAAGACGCAGTCGGCGCTCCTTGAAGTGATGGAGGAGAGGCATGCCACGGTTGAGGGCGTCACAAGGAATATGGCGGAACCTTTTTTTGTTATAGCTACAGAGAATCCCTTCGGATCCTCCGGTACACAGAGATTGCCGGAATCCCAGCTTGACAGGTTCATGATATGTCTTTCCATGGGCTATCCCGATTTTGAAAATGCAGTGAGCATATTAAAGGGCGATTCCTTAGTTGACCTTAAGAATGTAATGGCGGCAGCGCAGGTTTCAGACATACTTGCGATGCAGCAGGAGGTTAAGTCTGTATTTGTTCATGATGAGCTTTATGCCTATATAGTAAGTCTTACGGAGCTTACAAGGAATCCTTCATTTTTTGCGCTCGGGCTTTCTCCCAGAGGCAGTATAGCCGTGCTTAAGATGGCGAAGGCCCATGCTTACGTATACGGCAGGAATTACGTTACTCCCGAGGATATACATGATGTCTGGTATGCCGTATGCGGCCACAGGGTAAGGCTTTCGGGAAGGCTTAAAGCTGAAGGAGCCGGAGTGGAGCAAATCCTTGGATCAGTGTTAAAACAGGCTCCCGTACCGCGTATCTCCTGATCACATATAATTAAAATGCGTACATCTTTACGATTCTCAAATCTGATCATATATATATTGATTTTGTTTTTTCTGTCCATGGCTGCTCTTTTCTACAGGCAGCCTCTGGTAACGGTGCTGATCCTTCTCATGATCTTCATGCTGCCTTTTTCCCTGTTTCTTGTAAAGTATACTATCCCCGTGATCGGGATAAAGGCTGAAAGCGGATCCGGGGCTGTAACTGCGGGTGCGGCTGCCGGTATAGTGATAAAGGTCTCAAATCCTTCCCCTGTCCCCATGCTTAACTGCAGGTTGTTTTTTGAATTGAGGAATTCCTTAAGGGGAGGATATGATAATGAGGTGGTATTTGCAGCCGAAGCGGGAAAGACAGGCGAGGTAAAGATACCTGTACTCACAGAATATTCGGGTATGCTCATATTTGATGCAAAGGCATTGGAATACAGGGATTTTCTTGATATCTTTTCGATCACTGTTCCGTTTAAGGCTTATATAGAGATCCCGGTGCTCCCGAGGGAAACCTTGCTTAAAGAAGAACCCATGTTAAAAAAGATGACGGTTGAGTCAGATGAATCCGTAGAAAGTGCAGAGGGTGAGCTTACAAGAGATGTGAGGCTTGTGAGGGAATACCGTCCCGGTGACAGATTAAAGGATGTACACTGGAAGCTTTCCGCAAAGGGTGATGATATTCTTGTAAAGGAATACGAGCGCAACAGGGATCTGTATTATATGCTGCTCCCGGAGCTTGAATATGAATATCTGGAGACCGATCTTGAAAATCTGTATGCCTTAGGGCGCCTTCTGCTTTCGAGAAAGGAGCCTTACAGGGTTGCACTTTTTTCGGAGGAAGGTCTTGAGACAGTAAAGGTTGAGAATATGGAAGAGTTAAAGGTACTTCTGTGCAGGATGTTTATGGTATATGCGGGAATAAGACCGGGTGTGCCCTCAATGATATACGAACAGTTTAAGAGACATTTTAATGATGAGACTGCCGGGCTTATCAGGATAAGCAGGGGCAGGATAATAAGCGAAGGTTACAGAGAGGAATACTGACACGGTGGCATTTAGCGGTGTGAAAAAGCTTAAAAAAGAAAAGCTCTCTAAAGAGAGAAAGAAGGAATTAAAGCTAAGGGAAGAAGAGCTTAATGCTTTCGGGATGACTGTCGGAGATATAAGTACGGATCGTACACCGAACCGCTTCTATCTTTGCTTTATCAGGGCGCTGCTTATATTTATGGCGGTCTTTGGCATGACGGGCGGCCTGGTATCTTCCTTTGATCTGCCGTTTTCCGTTATCGGGGTGGCAGCTGTCGTTTTTGTGCTGTCGCTTTTTTCGGCGTTTCTTTACTACAATAAGATCAGTTTTTATATAGGCTACGTTGTGGTCTTTTTAGGCTTTGTGGTCTTCTCCGCAAGGGGATACTGGTATATCAATTCCGGTTATCAGGCATTTTCCAATGAGGTTTTCAATGCGTATTCCGATTATTTCGGATTGCTTTCTGTACGGGAAGCAACGGAGTTTATTACGGACAGATATCTTACCGTGACTGCCATGATGATCTTCATGGGCTGGTTTTTCTCGATAATATTAAACATAGCAATATCCGGATACATGAGCCTTGCCGCTACTTTTATAATCACTTTTCTTCCTTTGCAGGCAGCCTTCTATATAGACAGGATCCCCCCCATGCCGTACCTGATACTTCTTATCGCCGTATATGTAAGCGTGGCAATACTTGGAAGGGCGGGGCATTTTACGCTTCCTTACAGGCATGAGGCGGCTGAAGAATTTGAAAGGCGCAGGAAGAGAAAGAAGCGCGGAGGAAAGCAGGAAACCGGGTTTGCCAGTCATTCCTATCTGGCTTCATCGGGCGGAATGATGCGTATAAGCATATACAGCATGATTTTTTCCACGGCATTCATGCTTGTTACGGCGGGACTTTTTTCATCACTTAGCAGCCGCTATGTATCAAACAGGACAAAGGATCTTACGGACCGGTACATTAAGGCAGCAGTACAGGGTGGTATCTATTCGCTTTTCAACAGATATCAGGGAACGGGAGGACTATCCGAGGGGCGTCTTGGAGGAATGGGAAATGTAAGCCCCGATTTCAATGACGATCTCACCCTCCGCTTTGTTCCTTTATCTTCAAGTACGATATATTTAAAGGGGTACGAAGGCGCGGTATATACAAAAGACCGCTTTGCGCCCATAACAGGCAAAAAACCGGATGATCCCATGATGCCGTATGACGGGATCGCCGCAAAGATGTGGATAGGAAATATCGATGCCGGAAACTATGATTTTCTGCCGTATTACAGCTATTATTCAGGCAGCCGCAGTGCGGCATCAAGACGCGGCATTTCCGATGAAATGCAGGTAAAAGGGAAAGAGGCCTATCCGGATACCCTCTCCATGCTTGATCCCGGCGCATACAGAGAAGCTCTTGAAAACAGCAACAGCTTTAAAAGCGTAAACGAAGTACTTTATACGCCTTTTGATCTGAAAGCGGAATTCCCGGATAATCCGGAAGTGACCGAAGAATATGAGGATTTTGTTTATGATAATTATCTGAACGTGCCGGATGAGATCGCAGGCGATCTGGATCTGTTTCTTCTGGAAAACGGTATAAGCTTCAACAATGCGCTTTACGGAAGAGGCGCATACGAAAGCGGCGATCTTGAAAAAGAAAAGCTCGACAGGCAGCATACACTGGCAGCAGCTGCGGATATTTATAAGACATATGTTAATGATTTTGAATATACCATGTCTCCCGGACTTACGCCGTCGGATCAGGATACGGTGGTTTATTTCCTTACAAAGCAAAAGAGAGGCTTCTGTGCGCATTTCGCATCGTCGGGGGCATTGCTCTTAAGGCGTCTCGGGATACCCTCGCGTTATATAGAGGGTTATGCCGTTGGTTTTACGGATATTGAGGAAGGTGAAGCGGCAGATGCAAAGGTATCGGATTATTTAATGGGTGATGATATACCGGATCTGGCCGGAGTCGTAGAGGTGAATGTTACGGATGCATCTGCACACGGATGGGTTGAAATATGGCTCGACGGTTACGGCTGGATCCCTTATGAGATGACGCCTCCTTCCGAAGAGGATACGGCTGCCACCAGCTTATACGATTTCTTCGCAGGGCTGCTTTACAGGACAGGAAGGAACACAGGCGATAATAACAGAGGTGAAAACAGCAGAGGAAACGTTAACGGAGGATCAAAGGGAAATCTTTTAAATCTCCTTGATTCCTTCAGTTTTATCTCCGGGCCTCTTGCGTGGACTGTTCTTTTGTTTGCGGTGATATTTGCAGCTTTAAGATCATATGCTTTTATCAAAAAATCTTTCGGTATAAGAAGTAAGGAAAGGGAAGGAAATCTTGGCGAGGCGCTGCTTATCAGATACAGGAGTGCGGCGGCGGGACTTAAACGTAAGAATATTACGGGATATGACAATCCGACGTTCAGGGATATGCAGGGCTTTGTTGATGAATGGATATCAAAGGGCGAGGTCAGGGTGGAAGTATCCGCAGGAAGATATGTAAACGGTGAATATAAAGAGTATAGGTTTAGGCGTCCGGCAAGAAGGTACAGCGCGCCTGAAATGGATAAGGCCGGGGCAGATTATCTCTTTAACACGTTAAATAAAGCAGCATACAGTCCCATGAGTATAAGCACTGATGATTACGCCGGCTGCATAAAACTATTAAAACGTCTTAAGGCGAAAAGAAAATTATTTTAAAGGCAAAAAGTATCCGGGGAGGCGTGCGCATTTCACATCGGACAGGTGTTTGTGGTAAAATTTAAAAATAATGAACATCGCGGGAAATAATAAAAACACAAAGATACTGATGAGCGTTCTTGTGGGCGGATTTATCATATTATCCGCCTGTGTTGTCATATGCATAAGCATGATCTTTTCCGTAAGGCGCAGTTACAGGAATGAGCTTACGGAGGAGCACAGAAGCGAAAATGAGACAAAGTCCGTGATACTGGGACATCTGATAATGGAAGAGGGGCGGACAGTGCTCAATGCTTCCAATCTTTTAGCACAGCATCCCGTTAATGAAGAAAAAATACTTGATGCGGAGAATTACGGCAGGAGCCAGAATGAGTATTCGCTGATAGGATATACTGATACTGTGGGACGGGTATATTTAGACGGCGCACCATACGGAGAGGGTGAAGACAGATCTTTGTTTGAGGCTCTTGACGGATTAAAGTACGGCAGGGATATGATTTATGCCGGTGCGGCACCGGAAATGATAAGACAGATAAACGGTTCGAGCCTTTTAGCGGCGTCTCCGGTCTTTTTCGGTTCCTCCATACAGGGATATATTTTTGTCATGATAAAATGCAGTGATCTGATGTCGGTGGACAGTCTTGCCGGAAATGAACGCCTGCTGGTAAACAGAAGGGGAGAGATCATTTCCGATGCAGTTGAAGACGGGAAGGCTCCTGCTCCTTTAAAGCTTGCTGAACTGTTAGAGGAGAGGAGCGATAAGAGCGCGGATATAAGAAGCAATATAAGCAACATCACTTCAGCTATCGGCACGGGAAAAAAGGGAATAAAGAAGATGCGATGCGCCGACGGCAGGATGATGGAAGTGGCTTATACCGCTGTGGATGATGTGGATGATATTTTTCTGGTGACCATATATAACGGTGATGATATGGAAAAGAGGATGAGGCCGTTACTTTTCAGGAGCACCGTTGCCTGCATACTCGTGTCCATGCTCATGCTGGCTGCGGTTGTATACGTGTGGGTGACTTCGAGCAGGGCTAATCTGAATGCCGAGAAGCTTGCTTATAAAGATCCCGTGACCGGAGGATATAACCAGCACTACTTCAGGGAATTTGCAAGGCAGATCATGGATCAGAATAAAGAAATCCCGTTTATGATCTGTCGTTATGATATAGTTAATTTCCGCTTTATAAATGAATCTTACGGACGTGAAAAAGCTGATGCGTTGCTTTCTGTCTGCGTGGAGGATTTCAAAAAATGCTTTGAAGCCAGGGAACTTGCGGTACATATAAATGCAGATCAGTTTCTTGCCATTCTTGTAAACGATCCCGGTATGGACAAACGTATCGAAAACTACAGGGCTGCAGTCAACGCCGATGCAAGAGGCATAGGCGTGCGTTATCCTATCCGCTTCAAGGCAGGGTATTATCAGGTAAGAAAGCAGGAAAAGAATATTGATGTGATGATAGACAATGCAAATGCCGCAAGACGAATGTTAAAGGGCGATGATAAGCGTAATCGTCTTGTTTATTCGGAAAGCATTGCCGAAGATATAAAAAAAGTAGGACAGATAGAATCCCAGATGCAGAAGTCCCTTGCAAAAGGCGAGTTTAAGGTTTATATCCAGGGAAAATGGGATATTGTAAACGACTGTATATGCGGCGGAGAGGCTCTTGTCCGCTGGGTGAAGGAAGACGGGACCATTGTAAGACCGGATGAATTTATCCCACTCTTTGAAAAGAACGGTTTTATAGGATCGCTTGATTTTTATATGCTTGAAGAAGTGTGCAAGAGGCTTATGGATTTAAAGAATGCGGGAAAGAAGGTGTATCCTATATCCGTGAACCAGTCGAGGGTGCTTTTGCACAATCCGGAATATCTGGATAATGTGGTGGATATCTTAAAGAAATACAAGGTTCCCGGCGAACTTATTGAGCTTGAGATCACTGAAAGTGTTTTTGAAGAGGACAGGGAGAATATGATGGCTGTCTTAAACAAGCTCAAAAAATGCGGTGTCAGACTGGATATGGATGATTTCGGTTCGGGTTATTCTTCCCTTAATATGCTGATCGATGTGCCTTTTGACGTCATAAAGATAGACAGGCTATTTTTCGAGGATAAGACGGATAATGAAAAGAGTAAGATCATACTTGAGAAGACTGTGGATATTATAAAGGCAATAGGTATGGATATCATATGCGAAGGTGTGGAAACGGCCGAACAGGTTGAGTTCTTAAGGAGTATAGGTGTCAGATATGTCCAGGGATATTATTATGCAAAGCCTGTTCCCGGAGAAGAATTCAGTGCAAAATACAATATATGACGAAGAACTGTTAGCCTTAAGGGGAAAAGGTTTCAGGGAAGCCGGTGTTTCTTACATAGAGGATATGCTAAAAAGCGGCAGGAGGGAAAAACTCCTGCTGCACAGCTGTTGCGCACCGTGCTCGAGTGCTTGTCTTGAATATCTTTCTCTTTTCTTTGATATTACGGATTTTTTTTATAATCCCAATATAAGTGATAAGTCGGAATATAAAAAAAGAGCAGAGGAACTTGAGAGGCTTATCACCTGCTATAATTATGAGACAGAGGGAAAGACAACGGCGCTTTCAGGACATCCGCGGGAAGCAGACGGCTTAAAGGGAGAAAGGCTTAAGGCAATAGAATTTGTTGAAGGCGAATATGAGCCCGGTGCTTTTTTGGAAGCTGTAAGAGGTTTTGAAAAAGAACCCGAGGGCGGAAGGCGATGTATAAGATGTTTTCGCCTGCGGCTTTATAAGACTGCAGAGTACGCTGCGGCAAACGGGTTTGACTGCTTTACGACCACGCTTACCATCTCGCCCATGAAAAATGCAGCCCTTTTAAACCATCTGGGGCAGGAAGCAGCGCTTGAATACGGAGTGAGATTTTTACCGTCGGATTTTAAGAAAAAAGACGGCTATAAGCGTTCCATAGAACTTTCCACAGCCTATGGACTTTACAGGCAGGATTTCTGCGGATGCGCTTTTTCGAAGGCTGAAAGAGAAAAGAAAAAAAATGAGAGGTAGAAGACAAGATGAAGAGATTTATCACACTGCTTGAAGAGGAAACCGGAAAGGCTTTTGAGAAAGCCGGATATCCGGCAGAATGCGGGAGAGTGAACGTAAGCTCGCGCCCGGATCTTTGTGAATTCCAGTGCAACGGCGCCATGTCATGTGCAAAGCAGTATAAAAAGGCTCCCCTGCAGATAGCTGAGGAAGTGGCTGCGGCCCTTGAAGGATCGGAGTTTTTTTCAAAAGTATCTGTTGTAAAGCCGGGATTTATCAATCTTGATATTTCTGAAGCTTTTCTTGGCTCTTACGTTAAGGAAATGTCAGTGTCAGAGAGATTCGGATATGAGAACACCGGCAAAACACTTACCCTGGTAATGGATTACGGCGGACCTAATGTTGCAAAGCCTCTTCATGTGGGACATCTGAGACCGGCAATAATAGGAGAGAGCATAAAGCGTATATCACGTTTTGCGGGCCATAAGGTCATAGGCGATGTACATCTTGGTGACTGGGGAATGCCCATGGGACAGATAATCACAGAGCTTAAGGAAAGAAAGCCTGAGCTTGTATATTTCGATGAGTCCTATACGGGTGAGTATCCGGGGGAGCCTCCTTTTACCATTTCGGAGCTTGAGGAGATATATCCTGCAGCCAGCGGAAGATGCAAGACAGATGAGGAATACAAGAAAAAAGCCCTTGCAAATACAAAGGCTCTTCAGGACGGAGAGAGGGGCTTAAGGGCGCTGTGGCAGAAGATACTTGAGGTGTCGGTTGCAGATCTTAAGAAAAACTATGATAAGCTTGGCGTGAGCTTTGATCTCTGGATGGGTGAGTCGGATGTACATGACATGATACCCGGGATGGTTGAAAAGATGAAAGCAGACGGCATTGCGCATATTTCCGAGGGTGCGCTGGTTGTCGATATTGCGGAGGAAAGTGATAAAAAAGAACTGCCTCCCTGCATAGTGCTTAAATCCGACGGTGCGGCAAATTACGAGACCACGGATCTGGCAACCATCATGTACAGGGAAGAACATTTCTCCCCGGATGCCATACTTTACGTGGTTGATAAAAGACAGGAACTCCATTTTATACAGGTGTTCAGGACTGCGAAGAAAGCCGGCCTTGCGGGTGAAAACACGGGACTTGAGTTTATAGGCTTCGGTACAATGAACGGCCCCGGAGGGAAACCCTTCAAGACACGTGACGGCGGAGTGTTAAGACTTGAAAAGCTCATCTCAGACATTAAGGATAAGATGTATGAAAAGATAAAGGAGAATAAGGATCTTCCGGAGGAAGAAGCGGAGCGCACGGCGATGCTTACCGCCGTGGCCGCTGTAAAATACGGAGATCTTTCAAATCAGGCATCAAAGGATTATGTTTTTGATGTGGATCGGTTTACTGCATTTGAAGGAGATACGGGCCCGTACCTTCTTTATACCATGGTGCGCATAAAGTCCATACTTGCAAGATATGAAGCGGAAGGTGACGATAAGCCGGAAGGAGATATTAAGAAGGCGCTGGAAGCCGGAAGCCCGGCAAGAAAAGTCTTTCTTGATATGACGGATTTTTCGAGAATGATAGAGACGGCATTTAAGGAAAGGGCGCCCCACAGGGTCTGCGCGTTTGCATATGCCCTCGCAAATGATTTCAATTCCTTCTATCATGAGACGAAGATATTGTCGGAAGCTGATAAGGAGAAGACGGCTGCATATATAGCCTTGCTTAAGATGGTACTTAATATGTTTGAGTGCTGTACAGAGCTTCTTGGATTTGAAGCGCCGGATAGAATGTAATCAAACGTCTTCGACGTGCAGGGCTTGACAGAAGAACACAGTAAGGTAAAATTTACGGGTAGGTTTATGCAAGAGATTGCAATGGAGGAATAATAATGGCAGATGTAAAAGTAAGAAGCTATCTTGAATATGGTGACAAAAAGAGCGAAGTGAGTGCGCTTGCGGCTAAAGCACGTAAAGATGCGGAAAAAAAGGCGGGCGGCAATTTAAGGGATATAAAAGTTTATATCAAGCCCGAGGACGGGAAGGTATACTATGCCGCTGATCAGGGAAAGATAAAGGGTGATGTCAATGTTTGAATCCCGTGAAAAAAACGGGAACAAAAAAAGGGTTTATCGCCCTTTTTTTATTCCGCTGTTACTTATCCTGCTTACGGTAAGTTGCGGCAGTACAGATGCAGCAGATACCGCCACGGATCATGAGACTGTCGATCTTACGGCGGATACAAAAGCAGATGATAAGACAGAGCTTTTAATATATCCGCCTTCCGGCTGCTATGAGGAAGGTACGGAGATAACCGTTTCAATAAAGGACGGAAAGATTAAAGATCCGCAGATATGGTATACGACTGACGGAAGCGACCCGCTTCTTAGTGATTCGAAAATGCTCTATGAGGGAAGTCTTTACATAAGGGACAGGTCGGGCGATGAAAACAGTGCATCTGCAGTAGAGCCCTTCCTTATCACGCCGGAATGTCTGGAAGCGGCAGAGGATGGAAGCGGTTTTGTTACGGATGCAAAAGCGCCGGCTGATGAGGATGTGGATAAATGCTTTATCATAAGGGCAGCGGTTTCAGGCAAAGGCGGGGAAAGTGCGTATAAGTCGGCTGTTTACTATACCGGGGATATGGATGAGCATATAGAAGGACTTACCGAAAGCGTTACGGCTGCGGGCAGGGATCTTATCGTCATGAATATCCAGACTGATGAGGATGGCCTTTTTGATCATGAGAAAGGCATATATGTAAGGGGACAGGTTTTTGAGGATAAGGTAAATGAATTCCTTTCAGAGGGTACATCCTATGAAGCTATGTTAAAGACCTATGTGAATTTCTGGCCTGCAAATTACAATATGCGCGGAAAAGACTGGGAAAGGAAGTCTTCGGTAACAGTGCTTTCTGTTTCGGCAGACGGCAGCGTAACAGAGATACTTTCACAGGAGGCGGGCTTAAGGACCCAGGGGCAGTCAAGCCGTGCCGGTCTGCAGAAGGGGTTAAGGCTTTACGCGCGCAAAGAGTACGGGAAAGGAAGTTTTGAATACCCGTTTTTCGGAGAGGATTTTGTAAGTGTATCCGGAGAAACGATAGATAAGTTCGATACCCTTATACTAAGGCCCTGCCAGAGCGGCCCGTGCTTTATGGCAAAGTGTGAGGATATGCTCTTACAGGATATGCTTTACGAGAGGGAATTCGGAAGAGTGGCCCTGCAGAAGGGAAGAGCTGCAATAGTATATTTAAACGGTGAGTACTGGGGTCTTTACGGATTGTATTCCGATCTTTCAAGTGACTATTTCAAGGATGTTTACGGAGTCCCGGAGGATAAGCTTATACTGTATAAGGCTGAAGACGGAAAGGAAGGCAAGCTCGATGAGGGTAAGCTTCCGGAAGGGGTGGATGACCAGCTTTATTATGCGAGAGAACTATATGATTTCTTTGATACCCATGAAGATCTTTCATCGGATGAAGATTATGCTGCATTTACCGCGCTTGTGGAGCCTGATTCATTTTGCGCGTATTTTGCCGCGGAAAGCTGGCTTTCAAATAATGACTGGCCAAAGCACAACTGGACCATGTGGAAGTCCTCAGAAAAGCTTGATGACGGATATTCTGACGGACGTTTCCGCATGTCTATGAATGATCTCGATCACTGCGGCGGCTGGGCGGACAGGGATACGATAGCGGATACGGGAGATATTGAAGGCGGACTTTTAAACAGGGAGTCCACGGTGCTTCCCGTGAGATGCTTTGCCTATCTTATGAGCAATGAAGGTTTTAAGGAATCCTTTAAGGCGGAGCTCTTAGCTCTTTCAGCGGAGAGCTTTGAGCCCGGGCGGGCTGATTCTTATTTCGGATATTATGAGAATGTCTGGGGACCTTTGTGGGAACAGCATTACAGAAGGTATCCCTTCTTAAGGGATGCTTCCGAGGACGGATACTACCAGCTTGAAAAACTTAAGCAGTATGTGTATGACAGACCTGTCTATATCTGGCCGATACAGGCGGGATTGTAAGGAGCAGTAAAAAAGCCTTCCGTAAAGGAAGGCTTTTATAGCGAGAGGGGGATTTGAACCCTCGACACCGCGGGTATGAACCGCGTGCTCTAGCCAACTGAGCTATCTCGCCTTGTTCATTGCAGAACGGTGTAATTATACATAAGAGGGATATTCTTGTCAATGATTTTATTTTTAAAACCGCCGGGGTGTTTTTTAGTTTGATGTCGTTTTGTTTTTATTTCGTGTTGATTATTTAATGATTGTCGGATATACTACATACAGAATTTTCATCATATTGCGAGGAGGCGTCGAAGATGGCAAACATAGTTTGTCCCGGCTGCAGCAGGATAATTGATGATACCATGAAGTCATGTCCGGGCTGCAAATACAATATTAAAAAGTATGTGAAAGAGCTCAAGAAAAAGGGCGCGATCACGGGAAGTATAAATCTTGTAAGCGCTTACGGAAATCAGGAAGAGGAAGAGGTTCCGGAGCTTGATTTCTTAAAACCGAAGATGCCTGCACCTGTAGCTGCAGATGCCGCCCCTGTGCCGGCAGCCGGAATTCCTTCGGCAGGCGGTCCTGCCACTGTTATAAGGACAGCTATTGATGCTCCTCCTTCACCTGTAAGAGAAGGCTCCGGTCCTGCATTTGCGGGAGGTCCTGCATTTGCCGGCGGCCCTGCATTTGCCGGCGGCCCTGCTTTTGCCGGAGGCCCTGCTTTTGCCGGAGGCCCTGCTTTTGCGGGAACACCCGCACCTGCGGCAGTCCCTGAGGCATCGATATACGGAACACCCGCACCAGCGGCAGCCCCTGCACCAGCGGCAGTCCCCGAGGCATCGATATACGGAACACCCGCACCTGCGGCAGTCCCCGAGGCATCGATATACGGAACACCCGCGCCTGCGGCAGTCCCTGAGGCATCGATATACGGAACACCTGCGCCTGCTGCGGAACCTGCACCTGCTGCAGTGCCGGAGGCATCGATATACGGAACACCAGTACCTGCGGCAGCGCCCGCACCGGAACCTGTGAAGGTACCTGTGTATGAACCTAAGCCTGCGGCAGCACCGATACAGGTGCCTGTGTATGAACCTAAAGCTGCGGCAGCACCGGTACAGGTGCCTGTGTATGAACCTAAAGCTGCGGCAGCACCTGTACAGGTGCCGGCATACGAGCCTAAGCCCGCGGCAGCACCGGTACAAGTGCCGGCATACGAGCCTGGGCCCGCGGCAGCGCCGGTACAGGTACCCGCTTATGATCCTGCCCAGTCATCTTTTGGCGGTGGGATGTCGCCTACCACGGCGAGCAATATAAATATACCTGTTGGGGGTCTGCTCCAGCAGGCGGCAAATGCCACTCCTCCCGGAGCAGAGCCTATATTTGATTCCGCGCTTCTTAATCTTACCTCCGTAAAGAGCGGAGGCGGAGCCCTTTCGGGAGCATCGGGCCCCGGCATACTTGACAAGCTCAGGGCTGAAGAAGAACAGAAGAAGATGGAAAATGATTTTGTGTTTGAGTCTCCGAATTTAAGAAAAGAAGAGACCAAGATAAAGACCGGCGGTTTTGCTGATGTCGGCGGAGCTTTATCCAATATGAGCAATATGTCCTTTGATTACGGCGATCCGGATAAGGATAATATGTTCAAGAGCAAGATGCAGTTTAAGATAGGCGCCGGCGGTGATGAGCAGAGAAAGAGACAGGAAGAGGAGAGGATGCTTCAGGAAGCTTTAAGCAGCGGTCAGTATCAGGCCACGGCTCCCATAAATCCTTATCAGATGCAGCCTGCACCTCAGCCGTCAGTCATGGCGGCTCCTCAGGGAAGCGGAATTTATGCCCAGCCCCAGGCGGCAGGCGGAGGTCTGTACGGACAGGCACCTGCATCGGGAAGCGGGGTGTACGGACAGGCACCTGCATCGGGAAGCGGCTTATACGGTCAGGGCCCTGCAGCTGCTCCGGTTTCCGGAACGGGCGTATATGCGAATCCGCAGTCACAGCCTGCAGCAGTTTCATATGAGCAGCCTGCACAGACTTATCAGCAGCCCGGAAATATCACTCATCCGAAGAGTGCGATCAATTTCTCACCCAGCTACCAGCCTGAGACGGGCAGCTTCGGAACAGCGGCGGCTTCACCGATATATGGTGGTGTGCGCCAGGAGCCCCAGGCTCCCTCAAACGGACTTGTACATGACGCAGCGCCTGCTAATCCCTATCTCGGAGGAAATGCAGGTCAGTAAGAAAAGTATTACCATATGATCAACAGAGTCGACGAAAACCCCATCTACAACGGAACCTATTTAAGATCAGGAAACCGTGCAAAAAAGGTAGATGAGGGATCGCCGGCTTTTTTTCTTGAAAACGGTGATACCGGAGTTATATGGGAAAGGAGTTCGGGCGGGGAAGAAAAGGATGCTAAGAAGTCTGACAAAAAAGAAAAAAGGCCCGTTTTGGAAAGGGAAGAACCTGCTTACAGAAGCCGGGTAAGGACTAAAAAGCGGGAGGAGGAAACAAAGGAGATTAAGGAAGCTCCGGAGGAAAGTCTGTTAACCCGCTTTAGTGTTTTTATAAAAGACCTGTTCAAACGCTTCATGAATGCAGTATGGTATGGAGATGAGGGAAATGGAGCCGCAGAGGAAAATGCCGCATCTTCCCGCTCCGGAATAAAGGAATGGAAGGCTGCCCAGGCGCTGTTAAGAGAGGATGAGGATACGGATTTTGTCTTACCCGGATCTGAGGGAAGGGCGGCAAGGAATACTTCCGTTACGACTTATTATGATAAGAGAGGGAGAATGATACAGGGCGGCGGTACGGAGAATGACCGTATCGTAAATGCAGAAGATGAGAATGCCGATTATAAGAGCGGCAGATATGGTATATATAAAAAAAGAGTATAAAAAGATATTGAGGTTTATATGAGGATAGGACACGGAATTGATGTACACAGACTTAAGGAAGGCAGAGAGCTTATAATAGGCGGCGTGCATATCCCGCACCCGAAGGGGCTTGACGGTCATTCGGATGCCGATGTGCTTTTGCATGCCGTTACGGATGCGCTTTTCGGAGCTGCAGCACTGGGTGACATAGGGACGCATTTTCCGGATACGGATATGCGCTATAAGGGTGCGGACAGTTTAAAGCTTCTTGCAACAGCCGGTGATCTGATCGCGGGAGAGGGCTTCATCATAGAAAACATAGATGCGACAATAAGGGCCGAGCGGCCTAAGATGAAGCCTTATATTATGCAGATGAGAAAAAATATAGCTGATGCACTTTCACTTGATATATCTCAGGTGAGTGTAAAAGCCACCACCGAGGAACATCTCGGATTTACGGGAAGAGAAGAAGGCATTGCTGCGGAGGCAGTCTGTCTTTTAAGCTCTGTAAGAGACGCATATTCCGTAGATGTGACAGGAAAGGGTGAAACATATTCTCCTGCGGTTAAAAAATGTCCCATGGCAGCAGGAAATGCCTGCCCCGGATGCGGAATGCAAAGCAGTGAAGAAGAGCTTAAACCTTCCAAAGTAAGATCAAAGAAGGATAAGGATAAAAAGGAGAAAAAGAAGAAAAAGAAGGATAAGATAAAAAAGGAAAATGCCGCAAAGGAAAAGGCTATAAAAGAAAAAAAGAACAGGTTCCCGGAAGATGATGAAGAGCCTGAAGATGATGTGAAAGGAAAGATCATATTATGAGAATTTATAACACAAGAAGCAGGATGGTTGAGGACTTTGTTCCGCATGAAGAAGGAAAGGTATCCATATACACCTGCGGCCCCACGGTATATCATTTCGCACATATAGGAAATCTCAGAAGCTACATCTGCGAGGATGTGCTGGTAAAGACTCTCCGCTATACAGGTTACAAGGTCAAACGTGTAATGAACATCACTGATGTGGGGCATCTTACAAGTGATGCCGATACGGGCGAGGATAAGATGCTTAAGGGTGCAAAGCGCGAACATACCACCGTTCTTAAGATAGCCGAGCGCTACACCAATGCTTTCTTTGAGGATTTCTATGCTCTTAATATGGCGGCACCGGATGTAGTTGAGCCGGCTACTCACTGCATTCCGGAATTCATACACATGATAGAAGTTCTTATTGAAAAAGGCTATGCCTACAGAGCAGGGGAGAATATCTATTTCGACACATCAAAGCTTGAGAATTATTATGTCCTCTCAAACGGAATTAAGGAAGACGATCTTATGGTGGGCGTAAGAGATGATGTGGATGAGGATTCAAACAAGAGGAATAAAGGCGATTTTGTATTGTGGTTTACCAAATCGAAATTTGATGACCAGGAGCTTAAATGGGAAAGCCCCTGGGGCACAGGGTATCCCGGCTGGCATATTGAATGTTCATGCATAGGCATCAAACATCTGGGTGAATATATGGATATCCACTGTGGCGGCGTGGATAATATATTCCCTCATCATACAAATGAGATAGCCCAGAGCGAAGCTTTTCTGGGACATCCCTGGTGCAGGTACTGGTTCCATGTGCATCATCTTGTCGAGAAAAGCGGAAAGATGAGTAAATCGTCGGGAAATTTCCTTACGGTGAGCACACTTAAGGAAAAAGGCTACGATCCCGTGGTATACAGATTTTTCTGCCTCCAGAGCCATTACAGGAAACCCCTTGAATTTTCCTATGATGTTCTGGACAATATGACGGCTGCATTTGATAAGCTTATAAAGCGCATATCCGCATTAAAGCCGGAAGGCAAAAAGGATGATGCGGTATTTGAAGAATACAGGAACAGATTCGCGGAAGCTCTTACGGATGACCTGAATACATCCATGGCTCTTACCGTGGTATATGATGTATTAAAAGCGGATACGGATGATGCTACAAAATATGCCCTTATAGAGAGCTTTGACGAGGTTCTTTCACTTGATCTTCTGGCAAAGGCTTCATGGCTTAATGAAGGCACAAGCGAAGATGAAGAGACCATACGTTTCGTGGAAGAAAAGATAGAGGAAAGAAAGCAGGCAAAGAAAGAAAAAGATTTTGCAAAGGCTGACGCCATAAGGGATGAACTTCTTGCAAAGGGCATAGTCCTTGAAGATACAAGAGAGGGCGTAAAATGGCACAGGGTATAAATCCTTTTCTGGAAGATGGTCATGAAGTTTCCGATCCGGACAGTCTTCACGTGCTTACCCTTGCTTATATAGGAGATGCTTTTTTCGAGCTTACGGTAAGGGAAGGGCTTATGGAAAGGGGTAATACAAAGGTGGAACGCCTTCACAGGGAGACCGTATCTTATGTACGGGCAGGTTCCCAGGCAGAAATGCTGGATTATCTGTTAAAAAATGATCTGCTGACTCCGGAAGAAAAGGAAATATCAAAAAAAGGAAGAAATTCCAAAAGCCATACCATGCCAAGGAATGCAAAGCCTGCCGAATACAGACGTGCAACAGCCTTTGAGGCATTGATAGGATATCTTTACATGAAGGGTGATAAGGAAAGGGCATACGAGCTCATAAGGCAGGGACTTAAGGGAAGGAATATTGAAAATTGAAGGATATAAGAGAAAATACTGAAGAGAATAATGAACAGCTTGAGGGAAGGAATGCTGTCATAGAAGCGCTCAGGGCCGGCAGACCGGTGGACCGCATATTCATACAGGACGGACTTCATGACGGCCCTCTTCAGACGATAAGAAGAGAGGCATCGAAACGAGATGTCATTGTTAAATACAGTGATAAGGAAAGCCTTGACCGCATGAGCATCACGGGGAAGCATCAGGGTGTGATAGCAAGAGTTGCGGCTTATTCTTATTCCACGGTTGAAGATATACTTAAGACTGCGGCGGATAAAGGTGAAGCTCCGTTTATTTTTCTGCTTGACGGTATAGAGGATCCGCACAATCTCGGCGCAATAATAAGGACTGCATGTCAGGCGGGGGCACATGGCGTGATAATCCCGAAGAACCGTGCGGTACAGCTTACGGCAACGGTTGCGCGTACAAGCTCGGGAGCGCTTGATTTCATAAAGGTTGCAAAGGTAACGAATATCGGCAGATGTATTGATGAGCTTAAGGAAAGGGGCCTCTGGTTTGCCTGCGCCGAAATGGATGGTGAGCTTATGTATTCTTCAGATCTTACAGGAGCGTTGGGGCTTGTCATCGGCAATGAAGGAAAGGGCGTAAGCCGCCTGGTATCAGAAAAGTGCGATCTTCATGTGCGTATTCCCATGTCGGGACCTCTTGATTCCCTTAATGCATCGGTGGCTGCAGGCATACTTGCTTATGAGGCTGTAAGGCAGCGTCTTGACAAAGCAGGTACTATCGGATAAGATTTCGCTTACTATTCATAAAAGAAAGGAAGGTTTGTTTAATATTTATGGACCCTGCCAGTACGGGCGCCGCCGCCGGCGGCATTTCACTTGACGGCACTGATATCACGGAGATTGTGGTACTTATTGTGCTGATCTTAAGTTCTTCATTTTTTTCGGCATCTGAGACAGCTTTTTCAACAGTTAACAGAATAAGACTGCAGACAGCGGCTGAGGAAGGCTCTGCCAGGGCGAAGCTTGTCCTTAAGATTCTTTCTTCCTACAGCAGAATGTTAAGCACGATACTTGTGGGCAATAATATTGTCAATATAAGCGCTTCTGCCCTTGCAACGGTATTGGCTGCCGATGTATTAGGATCGTGGGCAGTAGGTATAGCTACAGGCATACTTACGGTGGTCGTGCTGATCTTCGGAGAGATAGTCCCCAAAACCACGGCAAGCCTTAAGAATGAGCAGCTCGCATATGCTTTTGCTCCGGCTATCAATCTTTTCATGATATTGCTTTTCCCTATTGTTTTTGTGGTGGATAAGCTTTCAAACGGCATACTCCGTCTTATGCGCATCGATCCCGAGAAAAAGATAGTGAGCATATCGGAGAGAGAACTGCTTAATTATGTGGATACCAGCCACAGCCAGGGTGAGATAGAATCGGAAGAAAAAGAAATGATACACAACATGTTTGAATTTTCCGATGCGGTGGCAAAGGACATCATGGTCCCCAGGGTAAATATGGTCATGGCGGATATCCATTCGGATTATGAGGAGATAATGTCCTTATTCAGGGAACATATGTATACAAGGCTTCCGGTATATTGCGACAGCCCCGATAACATCGTGGGAGTGCTTAATGTCAAGGATTTCATTTTCCTTAAGGATACCGGGAAGTTCCGCATAAAAACCCTTATGAGAGATGTGTATTTTACATATGAATTTAAAAAGATCGCGGAACTCATGCAGGAGATGCGTGATAAAAATGCTCCGGTTGCCATAGTCCTCAATGAATATGGAGCCGCTGAGGGAATGATCACCTTAGAGGATATGGTTGAGGAGATCTTCGGTGAGATAAGGGATGAGTATGACGATGATGAAGAGGAGATGATCCAGTGCCTCGGTGAGGGAAATTACCGTATAGAGGGGACGATGAAATTAACTGATATAAATGACGCGATAGGTACATCCTTAGAGAGCGAGGATTATGATTCAATAAGCGGCATTATAATAGAGCATCTCGGTGACAGGCTGCCGGAAGAAGGAGAAGAAGTGGAACTTCCGGATGGGATAAGGCTTAAGGTGGAAAAGGCTGACAATAACCGGATACTTTCAGTACTGGCTTATATACCTGAAGCTGTTACCGGGGATGAGGATACAACGGAAGATTTTGACACATAAGACAACTTATGTTATCATACAACAGATTTTTTTTAAAACAAGAAACAAGGAGCTTTAGCTCCGGAAGGTGAGGACGATATGAAGCATGTAAAGACACTTAATACCAGAGATTTCAAGAAGAGCTTAAAGAGCGGCGGATGCGGCGAGTGCCAGACTTCCTGTCAGTCAGCCTGCAAGACATCCTGCACGGTTGGCAATCAGAGCTGTGAGCAGGTAGCAGGCGCAAAAAGGTAAGAACAGATGTCTTTTAAGGGACCTAATCCCATGGAGGCAGCGTCCGGGAGGCCGCTGCTTCATTACTGTATGAAATACAGTTTAGCGAAACAGGAATGATACACGAATATAAAAGTAACGGCTTAAATATAGTACTGGATGTTAATTCAGGCAGTGTCCATATCGTGGACGATCTTGTATATGAGATGATACCTCGGGTTGAGGAAGATCTTAAGGCAGGTCTTTCAGATGATGAGATAGCGCTCAAATACGGGGGAAGTCTTCTTGATATCGAAAAAAAAGAGGCCATAGAAGAGATACTGGAACTCAAGAACAGGGGCGAGCTTTTTGCAGAGGATGAATATGAGCCTTATATCCACCGCTTCACGGAAAGGGAGACGGTAGTTAAGGCTATGTGCCTGCATATTGCTCATGCCTGTAATTTGGGCTGCAAATACTGCTTTGCGGGAGACGGTGAATATCACGGCCCCACAGGGCTTATGAGTTTTGAAGTCGGAAAGAGGGCTTTGGATTTCCTGGTAGAGAATTCCGGCAGCAGACACAATCTTGAAGTGGATTTCTTCGGAGGGGAACCTCTTTTAAACTGGGACGTGGTAAAGCAGCTTGTGGCATACGGCCGCAGCATAGAGAAGGAAAAAGGTAAACTTTTCCGTTTTACACTTACCACAAACGGAACGCTTCTTAATGACGACATAATGGAATTCGTTAATAAGGAAATGAGCAATCTTGTGCTTTCCATTGACGGAAGGAAGGATGTCCACGACCGCATGCGCCCTTACAGAAACGGAAAGGGAAGCTATGAGGATATACTTCCGAAATACATAAAGGCTGCGGAGTCGAGAAACCAGACGAATTATTATGTTCGCGGCACCTATACGCATTTCAATACTGATTTTGCTGCGGATGTGCTGCATCTTGCCGATATGGGATTTAAGCAGATCTCCGTAGAGCCTGTGGTGGCTGCGCCCACTGAAAGCTATGCCCTTACGGATGAAGATGTCCCCGGGCTTATGGAACAGTACGATATACTTGCAGGCGAGATGATAAAGAGGCGGAGGGAAGGAAAGGGTTTTAATTTCTTCCACTTTATGATAGATCTCGAAGGAGGTCCCTGTGTATATAAAAGGCTTTCGGGATGCGGAGCCGGATGTGAATATATATCCGTGACACCCTGGGGTGACATATATCCATGCCATCAGTTTGTGGGGCAGGAAGAATATAAATTGGGAGATATCTTTAAAGGAATAGAGAAGAAGGATCTCCAAAAGCGTTTCCATGATTGCAATGTGTATTCAAAGCCGGAATGCAAAAAATGCTTTGCAAGGTATTATTGCAGCGGAGGCTGCATGGCCAATTCAGAGCACTTCACCGGAGATATAAGCGGTGCGTACGAGACCGGCTGCACTCTGCAGAGGAAACGTATAGAATGCGCGATAATGTTAAAAGCAGTGGAAGCAATGGAAGAATGATCTTCAAAGATCTTCAATATATTAAGTTAAAGAAGTAAAGGAGTAAGGAGAAAAAGGAAATGAAAAAATCACGCGGCGTCATAGTGGTCCTTGTGATGATAGCGGCACTTGCGGCTGCAGGATTCATCACATTCTTCGGGATCGGAGAAAATGGATATCTGTCTGCAAAGAACACGAAGCTGGGTCTCGACCTGGCCGGCGGTGTCAGCATCACCTACGAGGTTGTCGGAGATGCGGCTCCCTCAGCAGCAGATCTGGATGATACGGTATTCAAATTAAGAAAACGTGTCGACCAGTATTCCACTGAATCAAATGTATATCCCGAAGGCGACAGAAGGATAAGCATAGAGATCCCCGGTGTTACGGATGCAAATGCAATACTTGCAGATCTTGGAAGCCCCGGATCCCTGTATTTCATAAGAGCTTTAAGCTCTGTGGACGGTTCCTATAACTATGAGCTGCTTACGACTGCTTCTGACGGTCAGCAGGTTTACAGGGAAGACGGCACATATTTCATAACCATCGGTACCATCAGCTATCTCTATGACAGTGAAACCGGAGATCCCAAGACGGATGAAAACGGAAGCATGGTACGTTATGAGATACAGAATGCAAGTCATGTGCAGACTGTTTATCATCTGACAAGACCTATTGATGAGATTGTTGCAAACGGTGATACGGTCATAAGCGGAACAGATGTCGCATCATCCGAAGCGCAGAGCTATACGGATGATTTCAATCAGACCCAGCATGTGGTGAGCTTAAGCTTCACTCCTGCCGGATCCTCGGCGTTTGCCGAAGCAACAGGCGAGGCTGCCGGAAAACAGTCAGGTGACCTTTCCGGTACCATCGGTATTTACTATGACGGCGAGATGCTTTCCGTTCCTCATGTAAATGAGAAGATAAGCGGCGGAAGCGCGCAGATAACCGGCATGGCTGATGCGGTGGAAGCGCAGAATCTTGCACAGAACATCAGGATCGGTGGTCTTAAGTTAGAGCTTTCCGAGTTAAGATCAAATGTTGTTGGTGCGCAGCTTGGCTCTGATGCCGTACGTACCAGCCTTCTTGCGGGACTTATCGGTCTTGCGATAATCATTCTCTTCATGTGTGTAAACTATAAGCTTCCGGGCTTTGCAAGCTCCATAGGCTTAGTGCTTTACGCATTGCTTGATGTGATGATAATAAACCTTTTCGAACTTACGCTTACTCTTCCCGGTATCGCAGGTATCATTCTTTCCATAGGTATGGCGGTGGATGCGAACGTTATCATTTTCGCCCGTATAAAGGAAGAGCTTAAATCAGGATCTTCTGTAAAAGGCGCTATAGATGAAGGTTTTGCAAAAGCGCTTTCTGCCATCATTGACGGTAACATCACCACACTCATCGCAGCGTTCGTGCTTATAGGAATGGGAAGCGGAACCATCAAAGGTTTCGGATATACACTGGCTATAGGTATCATCCTTTCCATGTTCACGGCACTTGTTATCACAAAGTCACTCATCAACGCTTTCTATGCTCTGGGTCTGCAGAATGAAAAGCTTTATGGCATGACAGCGGATCAGAAGAAGAAAGAGGACAAGGTTATAGATTTCATCTCAAAGAAGAATCTTTTCTTCGGCATCTCAATCGGCGTTATCTGCATAGGCGTTGCGGCAATGGTCATATTCGGCGCAAAGACAGGCGATGCGCTTAATTATTCCCTTGAATTCAAGGGTGGTACAGCTACAACCGTAGCATTTTCGGAGGTTCCCTCCGCTGACGTGCTTGATAATGAAATAGTTCCGGTGCTTGAAGATATCACAGGGGATGCGAATGTTTCCTATCAGCTGGTAAATGATACAAACGAAGTGATATTTAAGACAAGAGTACTTGACGTTGATGAAAGACAGGAATTCATTGACTATATGGAAACTGATCAGGGAGTTTTGGAATCACAGATCACGGCTGAGACCATAGGTTCCACCATATCCGGTGAGATGAAGAGGGAATCCATTACTGCAGTGGCAGTTGCGGCAATACTCATGCTCATATACATATGGTTCAGGTTCAGTGATATCCGATTCGGTATAAGCTCTGTTGCGGCTCTTGTACATGACGTGCTCGTAACACTTACTTTCTATGCGGTTGTAAGGCTTTCCGTAAGTTCCACATTCATAGCCTGCATGCTTACGATAGTGGGTTATTCCATAAATGCGACCATAGTAATATTTGACCGTATAAGAGAAAATCTTAAATCCATGAAGAGGAAGGATACACTGGCAGATGTGGTGAACAGATCAGTCAGCCAGACCCTTTCAAGAAGTATATTCACATCATTAACGACCGTCATCATGGTAGTTATGCTCTATATCCTGGGCGTTTCTTCCATCAGGGAATTTGCACTTCCCCTTATGATAGGTATCGTAAGCGGTACTTATTCATCGGTATGCGTGACCGGAGCACTCTGGTATGTGCTCAGACAGAAGTTTAAGCCTTCGGAAGATGATGATGACTGAGATTCATGGAAAAGCTTTTAGATTGTTTTAGTGGAGGATATCATGGCGGATAAGAATGATGAAATAAAGAACGAGCAGAATATCAGCCGTTCAAAGCAAAAGCGTATGGAGCAGGAAAGCGCAAGGCGCGCAGGCAGGGCAAAAAAGGCAATGGCAAGAGTCTGGTCAGTGCTCATTCCCTTAGCTATCATTGCAGCCATAGTTGTATATGTGATCATGAAGCAGGCTGCTGTTGTGGATTATTCCAGGTATCTTACGGATGCCGGAATGATAAAAGGTGTCGGTGATTCGGATGTGAGTTTTGATTATAAGGCTTTGACTCTTAATAAGTCAGATCTGCTTCCGGATGACGAGACTGTACAGGCGGATATAAATGAGTTCCTTTCGGAATATGAGGCTCTTTCAGAAGACGTTTCAAAGGTGTCCGTTTCAGGGGACAAGGTTAATGTAAGCTATACTTCCGTAATGGATGGAGAAGAATATGACGCATCCGAAGATACCGGTGAAGATATGACCATCGGCGATGCAGTGATCTCCGAAACGTTTGACGCTGCTCTTACGGGACGCAGCAAAGGTGAGACTTTTAACGTGGATGTGACTTTCCCGGAGGATGATGAAGATGAGGAAAGGGCAGGGAAGACCGCAAGCTATACCGTGACTTTAAACGGCATATACGAGCTTCCCGAGCTTACCGACGAATTTGTATCCGCAAACAGCTCTGGCTATGCTACAGTTGATGAATACAGACAGTCCATAATCGACGGATATGTTGAGGAAAACAAGGAAAGCGTTTTAAATGATACGATATCGGAGAATACGCTGATAAACAAGTATCCTTCCGCTTATATGAAAAATCTTGAAAAAGTGCTCAATGCCGGATATGAGAGCCAGATGAACCAGTATAATTCATATTTCGGCCAGGAAATGTATTCCGAAGCATATGAGCTGCTTGATTGTAATTCTCCTGCGGAATACAAGGAGGAGCTTTCAAGCCAGGCAAAGCAGCAGACAGAGCGTTCAATGGCCCTGGAATATGTTTTCAAGGCGGAAGGCATGACCTGCACCGAAGAGGACATAGATGCGTTCTATACCGAACAGGGCTATGGCGCGGCAGAGCTTGAGGCTTTTGCCGATGAGTACGGAAGAGGCTATCTTGTACAGGCTGTGGTTGAAAAGATGGCATTTGACTATCTTCTTGAAAATGTGACCATAAACGAATAAGGAGCACGGATCTAATGCCTTCATGGTATCTGATAAGGAAGAGCGGTAATTTTACGGAGACTGGAGCAAGGCACGGTATTCCGGCCGCTGCCGCCAGGCTCATGGTAAACCGTGGCATAGATACCGATGAAAAGATCGAAAAGTATCTTCACGGCAGTCTTAAGGATATGCATGATCCCGGCCTTATGAAGGATATGGACGGCGCCTGCAGGTTTATTGCTGCAGCCGTTACCGAAGGGAAGAAGATACGTGTAATAGGTGATTATGACATAGACGGTGTGACATCAACTGCCATACTGGTCAAGGGTTTAAGGGCATTAGGTGCGGATGTTTCCGCGGCCATTCCTCACAGGATAAAGGATGGGTACGGGATGAATGCCCGTCTCATAGAAGAAGCAAAAAGAGACCGTGTGGAGGTGATACTCACCTGTGATAACGGCATATCGGCCAGAGCCGAGGCAGAGCTTGCCGCTAAGTACGGTATATCCCTTGTGATCACGGATCATCATGAAGTACCTTATGAAGAGACGCCTTCGGGAAGGAGATATCTCCTTCCCGGGGCGCTTTATATTGTGGATCCAAAGCAGGAAGACTGTACATATCCTTTCAAAGATATCTGCGGGGGGATGATCGCATTTAAATTCATATCGTATCTTTATGATAACGCCCTTGCCGGAAACCGTTTTGCAAACGTATACGAAAACAGTCAGTTCAGGGAAGAACTCATGCAGCTTGCGGCACTTGCGACTGTAGGGGATATAATGCCTCTTATTGACGAGAACAGGATCATCCTGAAGGAAGCATTAAAGTGTATGCAGAGCACTCCCGCACCCGGCTTAAACGAGCTTATTGATGTAAACGGAATAGACAGGGCGGACTTAAATGCTTTCCAGCTGGGCTTTGTCATCGGGCCCTGCATAAATGCCGCAGGGCGTCTTGACAGTGCTGATAAGGCTCTTTTGCTTTTCCTTGAAGATAATAAGGATGAGGCTATGCGTAAGGCAGGTGAGCTTAAGGAGTATAATGTATCAAGAAAGACCATGACAGAGGCGGCTGTTAACGCTGCTCTTGATATAGCAGAGAATGAAGGCTATGATAAGGACAGGGTGCTTGTGATATTTATACCTGACTGTCACGAGAGCGTGGCAGGCATAGTGGCCGGAAGATTAAGGGAGCGTTTTTCAAAACCTGTATTTGTTCTTACAAGGGCCGAATCAGGTTTAAAAGGATCAGGCCGTTCGATACCTGCTTATAATATGTATGCCGAGATGACAAAGATATCGGAGATCTTCACAAAATACGGCGGCCATGAGCAGGCGGCCGGTTTTTCGATAGAGGAAAAGGATCTGGATACGATGCGCAGGCGCCTCAATGAGAACTGCACCCTTACGGAGGAAGATCTTAAAGGGAAGCTGATGATCGATATGGAACTTCCTTTATCATACGCGGATGAAAGACTTTTAGATGCGCTTAAGCTTATGGAACCCTTCGGTGGGGGAAATGACAGGCCCGTATTTGCAAGAAGGGGCTTGGAGCTTAGGGGGATCCGTATCATGGGAGCAAAGAAAAACTGCGCAAAACTTAAGGTTTCAGACAACGGTACAGAGCATGAGATCATGCTTTTTAAGGGGCTTGATCTCTTTAATGAACTTATGGAAAAGAAATACGGAGTGGATGTTTTAACGGACTCAGGCTCCGGTAAAATTTTTCGCCCGGGCTTAGTATTCAATGCTGCTTATACGGCGGCATATAATGTATTCAGGGGTGAAAAGAAGATACAGCTTACAGTAGAGGATTTTTTTTGATATGCCAAAACGCGGAAAAGAAAAAGAAAAGATATCGGAGGCAAATGTTTTAAGGCACGGACGGGCTGTGCATTTATGCAGAGGTTTTGCCCTGCTTTTATACGGAGCCGTGATCACGGGGCTTCTGCCTGATGGTTTAAGGAATGCTTTTGATGCGGTATCAATTCCGTTGCTTCTTGCCGCATTCGGATATGAAGCGGAGGAGACCGGTTTTTTTAAGAAGGAGTGGAGGGAAATAATAAGCTTCGTTCTTAAGAGGCTTATGCTTCCGTATATTGTTTTTTCCCTGATCAGACTTGCCGGAGAAGCCCTTTCCATGATAGCAAAAGGTACAGCGTTTGATGAAGGGCTTAAAACAGGAGTGCTTGAAAGCGTGTCATTATATGGGATAAGGGAGTTGTGGGTATTTCCGGCGGCTGCAATATCGCTTCTGCTTTTTATGCTTTTAAGAAAAAAGGCGGGAACGGTTCCGTCTTTTCTTATCACATCTGTGGGAATAATTGTTTTTATAACGCTGTTTCATATTTTTTCCACCCCGGATACGGGAAAAGTTGTGATATTTTTTATGCGCATAGTGCTTGCATTTTTCTTTATCTCCATTGGCTGCCTTGCGGCTGCAAGGCTTAAGGAATCAAAGCACCGCAGGATATTTTTTGCGCTGCCCGGCGCCTTTCTTCTTCTGGTTCCCGGACTTACGGCAGGTCTTTTAGCGTATCATTCCCGTTGGGAGTTCATGGATTTCAGAAATATTCTTGTTTCCGTGATCTTTTCCGTGCTTATGTGTGAGGGGGCTTTCTGCCTTGCAGTGTGGATAGAAAACGTAACAGCGCTTAATTTCCTCGGAAAGAATATGGAGACGTGTCTTGCAGCGTTAAATGTATTATGGGCATCCAACCTTGCCGCGGCGGCCGGTGATATTATCTTCCGTATCACGGATAATAATTTCCTGACAAGAGGAACGGTTATCATAGTTCTTATAGCGGTGGTGGTATTCTGGATATATCTGTTTAAGCTGCCCGTATTTAAAGCTATGCATGATACTGAAAAAGATATACACAACGATGTTTAAAAAGTGTGTATAATTCTTTGAACGATCCAAAAGACGGCATACAGGAAGAGGTTTTCGTATGAGATTAAATGATCTTATCAAAGATATACCCGTAAAAAGCATAAAGAACGGAATAAAAGAGGATCCGGAGATCACGGCTCTTGTATATGATTCCCGAAAGATAGTGGAGGGATGTCTTTTTGTATGTATAAAAGGCATACGTTTCGACGGTCATGATAAGATCGCCGAAGCTTCGGATAAGAAAGCTGCCGCCGTGCTTTGCGAATACATACCGGATGGCATGGATACCGGGGATATGAACGTGGTACTTACGGAAGATACCAGATATGCTCTCGGAGTGGCATCGGCTGCATGGTTTGGACATCCTGCAGAGAAGTTAAAAACCATAGGGATCACCGGAACAAAGGGCAAGACCACCTCTGCTTATATGGTAAAGAATATTCTTGAAAATGCCGGAATAAAGACGGGGCTTATAGGAACTATAGAGATCGATACCGGAAAAAGGCATATAAGTTCCGTGAATACGACACCGGAGTCCTATGCCGTACAGGAATATCTGGCGGAAATGGCAGAAAACGGGTGCAGCGCAGCGGTGATGGAGGTATCCTCACAGGGGCTCATGCAGCACAGAACAGCGGGATTTGTGTTTGATCTGGGGATATTTACGAATTTAAGCCCGGACCATGTGGGGCCCGGGGAACATAAGGATTTTGAGGATTATAAAAATTGCAAAAAGAAGCTGTTTAAGAGCTGTAAAACTGGGATCTTTAACCGTGATGACGCATATTATAAAGAGATGATAAAAGATGCCTCCTGCCTTATCGAGACCTTCGGAAGAGGGGATATGGAAGGCGGATACAGAGGAAGCGACATGGCTGCAAAGGATATGGTCTTTACGGAAGATGCCGGTGCCCTGGGTGTCAGGTTTAAGATAAGCGGTAAAAAGACCCTCGATGCCTATGTGGATCTTCCCGGGAGTTTTTCCGTATATAATGCACTTGCCGCGGTTTCGGTATGCAGTCATTTTGGAGTAAGTGATGAAGCCATTCTTAAGGCATTAAGAGAAGTAAAGGTGAGAGGCAGGATAGAGATGCTTCCTGTTTCTGATGATTATACTTTCATGATAGATTATGCCCATAATGCAATGGCTCTTGAATCATTGCTCCGCACCCTTAAGGAATATGAACCGGGACGGCTTGTAACCGTCTTTGGATGCGGTGGAAACCGTTCAAGGGACAGACGCTTTGACATGGGTGAAGTCTCAGGCAGGCTTTCGGATCTTACCGTGATCACTTCCGATAATCCCAGGGATGAAGAGCCTTTGGATATAATAAAGGACATAGAGACAGGTATAAAGAAAACTGACGGAGAATATGTGACGGTTCCTGACAGGAAGGATGCCATAGCATGGAGCATAGACCATGCAAGAAAAGGCGATGTGATAGTGCTTGCAGGTAAGGGACATGAGGACTATCAGGAGATAAAGGGCGTAAAATATCCGATGGATGAAAGGGAGCTTGTAAGGGAAGTACTTAAGGAACGGGGAAGGGCAGTAAGGTTTTGAAGCCTATGGCAGATGTCTTTGCTGATGTGATAATAGATATATCCGCCAAAGCTCTTGACCGGGTATTTCAGTACAGGGTACCGGAAGAATTAAGGGATCAGGTAAGGGAAGGCTGTGAGGTTTTCATTCCTTTCGGTAAAGGAGACAGCAAGCGGAAAGGTTTTGTGGTTGCTCTTAAGGACCGGCCGGATATAGATATATCCCGCATAAAAGATCTGTCCGGGATAAATGAAAGATCCGCCGGCACGGATGCATCGATGTTAGAACTGGCGGCATGGATGCGCAGAACCTACGGAGGCACCATGATAAACGCCCTGCAGACTGTAAGGCCTGTGAGAGAGAAGATAAGGGCTGCCGTATACAGATCCTATTGCAGGAACAGGGAAGCAGATGAGATAAGGGCCGAGATAGAACGCTTAAATCCGGTGCGTTTTGCAGGCCGCATAAGAATGCTTTCCGCCATGCTCACCGCGGGAGACCTTCCGGCGGATATGGTAAAGGAAAAATTAAAGGTAAGCGATCAGGTATTAAAGACCCTTGAAAAACAGGGATTTATAAAGGTCGAGACAGGAAGGGAATACCGTATTCCCTCCATACCAAAGAGAAGTGATGCAAGAGATGATTTTACACTCAGTCCTGCCCAGAATGCCGTATATGAAGGTATAAAGGCAGAGCTTTCCTCAGGGACGGGACGTACCTGTCTTCTGCACGGGATAACCGGAAGCGGCAAGACGGAAGTCTACATGCAGCTCATAAAAGATACCGTAAAAAGCGGCAGACAGGCTATAGTCCTTATTCCCGAGATCGCTCTTACCTTTGGTCTTCTTATGAGATTTTATGAGATATTCGGAGACAGGGTATCCGTTACTCATTCAAAGCTCTCAGCCGGTGAAAAATATGATCAGTACGAAAGGGCGGCAAGGGGAGAGATAGACATAATGATAGGCCCCAGGTCAGCGTTGTTTACGCCTTTTGGGAATACCGGGCTTATAATAATCGATGAAGAACACGAGAGCAGTTATAAGAGCGGCAGTATGCCGAAATATCATGCAAGGGATGTGGCAGAGCATATCGCAGGAATAAAGGGCGCAGGTGTAGTACTCGGTTCTGCCACGCCCTCCGTTACGTCCTTTTACCGCGCAAAGACAGGTATCTATGCATATTTTAAGTTAAGTGAGCGTTACGGAAATGCAAGGCTCGCGGATGTGCATATCACCGATATGCGAAAGGAACTTAAAGAAGGAAACAGGAGTTTTCTTTCCTCAGAGCTTCAGAGCGCCATAAGCGAAAGGCTCGTAAGGGGAGAGCAGACCATGCTCTTTATTAACAGGAGGGGCGTTGCAGGTTTTGTTTCCTGCAGGACCTGCGGGCATGTGGAGCGCTGTGAGCATTGTGACGTTTCGCTTACGGAGCATAAAAACGGTATGCTGTACTGTCATTACTGCGGATATTCAAAGAAAAAACCATCCGTATGCCCCGAGTGCGGATCAAAAGCCATAGCGGGGTTTAAGGCAGGGACAGAGAGCGTTGAAGAAGGGATAAAGAAAATGTATCCATCGGCCAGAGTGGTGAGGGTCGATGCCGATACGGTGAAAAATAAAGGTGAAGGTGAAAAGCTTCTCTCGGCTTTTGCGGAGGGCAGGGCGGATATAATGGTCGGTACCCAGATGATAGTAAAAGGGCACGATTTTCCTAATGTCACCCTTGTGGGGGCCATAGCCGCCGATATATCACTTTTTGAAGCTGATTATCACAGCGCGGAGCGTACCTTTGATCTGCTTACCCAGGCTGCCGGCAGAGCTGGAAGAGGAAATAAGCCCGGCGAGGTGTTCATACAGACCTACGATCCGGAGCATTATGCGCTTACCACTGCAGCTGCGCAGGATTATGAAGCTTTTTATGAAAAGGAAGCGGCATACAGACGCCTGTCGGGGCATCCGCCGTTTAATAAAGTGCTTCTCTGTGAGTTTTCATCGGAAGATAAGGACGCAGGGATGGAAAGGGCAAAGCTCTTTTCAGAGGTTTTAAAAAAAGAGAAGGGGATAACCATCTTAGGTCCGGCACCTGCCCTGAAGGCGAAGCTTATGGACCGCTACAGGACAGGGCTTTATATTAAGGCTGCGGACAGGAAGCTGTTAGAACATATAAAAGACCTGGCTGAGTCGCTTCAAAAAGAATGTACGGAAAAGGGAAACATGACGGAGGTGAATCTACAGTTTGACTTTGATCCCGAGACGGGATTCTAAGGCTCTTTACATGAAAGCGGCAACAGCCTGATATAAACTTTTTTCGGGAGGTATGATATGGCGATCAGAAACATAAGGGAGATAGGCGATGAGGTGCTCCTTAAGGAATGCAGGAAGATAGAGAAGATGACTCCTCATCTTGAGGAGTTGATAGACGATATGTTTGAGACCATGTATGAGGCCGGGGGTGTAGGGCTTGCTGCACCTCAGGTGGGGGTACTTAAGCGTGTTGTGGTAATAGATGTTACGGGAGAGGATCCTTTATGCCTGATCAATCCGGTGATCGTTGAAAGCTCCGGAGAGCAGACCGGCTATGAAGGCTGTCTTTCTGTGCCAGGAAAGAGCGGTGTGGTGACCAGACCTGCCTATGTAAAATGCAGGGCTCTTGACAGGAACATGAACGAGACAGAGATAGAAGGCACGGAACTTTTGGCAAGATGCATCGCCCATGAGTTGGACCACCTTGACGGAAAGCTTTATGTCGATAAAGTGGAGGGAGAGCTCTATGATACAGTGACTGATGAAGAGGGAGATGACTGATGCTTAAGATAGTCTACATGGGGACTCCGGATTTTGCGGCCGGCCCTTTAAAAAGCCTCATAGAAGCCGGATATGAGATCGTCCTGGCGGTAACCCAGCCCGATCGTGCAAAGGGAAGAAAAAAGGAACCGGTACCCTCGCCGGTAAAGGTTCTGGCAGAGGAATACGGAATACCCGTGTTCCAGCCCGAAAGGATAAAGAGGCCTGAAGCGGTGGAGGAATTAAGAAAATATCCTGCTGATATCTTTGTGGTGGCTGCATTCGGACAGATACTCTCAAAGGAGATCCTTGATATGCCGCGTCTTGGCTGCGTGAATATACATGCTTCCCTCCTTCCAAAGTACAGGGGAGCTGCACCTATACAGAAGGCTTTGCTTGATGGTGAAAAGGAGACGGGCATCACCATAATGCAGATGAATGAAGGGCTTGATACAGGGGATATCCTTATGCAGAAAAGCTTAAGTATTGAGGATACGGATACTTCCGAAACACTTTTTTGTAAGCTTATGCAGCTTGGATCGTCGATGATCACAGAGGCTCTTCCCCTTATGGAGTCGGGGGCTCTTAAGCCCTTAAAACAGGATGACGCTGCCTCAAGCTACGCGGGGATGTTTTCCAAGGCGGACGGGCTTGTGGACTGGAGAAAGAATGCGGCTTATACAGAGCGGCAGATAAGGGCCTGCACGCCGTGGCCGGGGGCTTATTCTTTCTGTGCCGGGAAAAAATATTTGTTTGAGTGCGCCGAGGTATGCGCAGAGCGTGTAAGCATAAAACCCGGAGCCGCCTTCACTGAAGGGGGATCTCTTTATATATGCTGCAATGACCATCCTTTAAAGATAATCCGCTTAAAGCCGGAAGGAAAGAAGAGCATGAAGGCTGAAGATTTCTTAAGGGGTTTTAAGCTTCCCGAAGATTTTTTCTTTGAAGGTGAGCAGAAGTGAACACCAGGGCTATAGTCTATGATATGCTGCTTTCCCTTGAAAAAGGCGGCCCGGGCCTTAAGGCAGACAGGCTTTTAAAAGATGTCCTGGATAAGTATTCCTATCTTGAAAGAAGGGACCGTGCTTATATAAAACATCTTTTTGAAGGCTGCTTATCCGAACGTATATTCCTTGAATATGTAATCTCTTTATATTCAAAACTCAGTGTGGAAAAATTGAAACCCGGAGTGAGGCTGCTCTTATGCATGGGAATATATGAGCTTTATTTTTCTGATGCCGTTCCCGACAGGGCAGCGGTAAACGAGGCTGTGGCGCTTGCGGGAAAAAAGGGACTGGCTTCTTTTAAGGGCTATATAAACGCTGTGCTCAGAAGCGCTTCAGCTAAAAAGGATGATCCTGTACTCCCGGATCCCCTAAAGAACGGTCTTAAATATCTTTCGCTTAAGTATTCCATGCCTGCATGGATCGCGGGGATGTTCCTTAAACGTTACGGGCTTACTGATACGGAAAGCATATTTTCCTCCTACAGGGAGGGAAGGGGTATAAGCATACGCTATACCGGTGATCCTTTAAAAGAAGAGGAATGGTTTGAGGCATTAAGCAGACAGGCAGAGTCGGTTTCAAGGTCGCCCTTTTATGAGCATGCATATGAGGTTAAGGGTGCGGCGGGCGCGGCATCATTGCCGGGATTTTCCGGGGGAATGTTTGCGGTGCAGGATATAAGCTCTGTTCTTTCCGTCCTTTCAATGAACATAAAAGAAGGGGACAGGGTCATTGATCTGTGCGCAGCCCCGGGCGGCAAAAGCTGCTTTGCGGCAGCGCTTGCGGGAAGAGAAGGAAGGGTAAAGGCCTTTGATCTCTCTGAGAAAAAACTTGAATTTATAAATGAAAATGCAGCGAGGCTTAAGCTTTCAAATGTAGAAACAAAAGCAGCGGATGCTTCTGTTTTCAATAAAGAACTTGAAGGATGGGCGGATAAGGTGATCTGTGATCTTCCCTGTTCCGGCCTTGGCGTGATCGGACGGAAACCTGATATAAAATACAGGCTTGTTCCCAATGATATAATGAGTCTTTCAGAACTTCAGCTTAAGATACTGAAGAATGCTGTCTCATATGTAAAAAAAGGCGGGATACTCATGTATTCCACCTGTACCGTAAGTTTTAAGGAAAATGAAGAAAACGTAAGAAGACTCCTTGAGTCAGAGGAGGGGAGTTCCTTAAAGCCTCTTTCTGTCAGGGGGCGTATCCCGGATATCTTTTTAAAAGACGGGGATGAAGGAAATATGGTGCAGTTAAATTCGGGACTTCCCCAAAAAAGCGCCGGCCATGACGGATTTTTTATATCACTTTTTGAAAAAATATGACGTTACATGAAGGTAAAAAAGACATAAGAGAGCTTACTTTTGATGAGCTTAAGGAAGCGCTTGAGGCGATGGGAGAAAAAGCCTACAGGGCCTCCCAGATCTTTTCGTGGATACATTCAAAGGCCGCGGGAAGCTTTGATGAGATGAGTGATATCTCAAAGGCTTTAAGGGAAAAGCTTAAAGAGAATTTTTATCTTTCCCTGCCGGAAACCGAAACAGTGCGCATTTCAAAGCAGGACGGTACAAAAAAATATCTTTTCAAACTTGAAGACGGCGAGTGCATAGAGAGTGTAAGGATGATATATCACCACGGTATAAGTGTATGCATATCATCCCAGGTGGGATGCAGGCAGGGCTGCAGTTTCTGCGCTTCCACCCTGGGCGGTCTTGTAAGGAATCTTACAGCCTCCGAGATGGCAGGGCAGATATATGCGATCTCAAGGGAGAGCAAAGAGAGAGTATCAAATGTGGTGATAATGGGTATAGGAGAGCCTCTTGATAATTATGATGAAGTCCTGCGTTTCTTAAAGCTGATAAGTGATGAAAGGGGATACGGGCTCGGAGGCAGGAACATCACTCTTTCAACCTGCGGGCTTGTTCCGAAGATAAGAGAACTGGCTGATGAGGGGCTTAAGCTTACTCTTGCCCTGTCCCTTCATGCGGTAACGGATGAAAAGAGACAGGCTATAATGCCGGTGGCAAAGAGATACAGCCTTCATGAACTTATGGATGCGGTTGATTATTATTTTGAGAAAACAGGCAGACGTGTCAGCTTTGAATATTCCCTGATAAAGGGTGTAAACGACAGCGATGTAGACGTAAAAGGCCTGGCGGAACTTGCCGGAAGAAGAAACTGCCATGTAAATCTGATACCTGTAAACCCCGTTACGGAGAGAGGCTTAAAAGAACCTGACAGAACACATGTTCTCGAATTTAAAAATAAACTTGAAAAAAGGGGAATAAATGCTACTATTAGGAGGGAAATGGGCAGGGATATAGAAGGCGCCTGCGGCCAGCTCAGGCGTCAGATGCGTGCTGTCCCGTTTTCTAAAGGAGAATCTGTTCCGGATGAAGCTTAGTTCATATTCGGTCACTGATGTGGGCCGTACAAGAAAACAGAATGAGGATTTCGTTTTTACTTCCGAGGTTCCTGTCGGAAACCTTCCGGATCTGTTTATAGTTGCCGACGGAATGGGAGGACACAGGGCAGGCGAATTCGCATCAAAGACCGCCGTGGAGACCATGGTGGATACGGTGAATCTTTCAAAGGATACATCGGTGGTGCGGGTTATGAGCAAAGGAGTTGAACGGGCAAACCGGAAAGTGAGGGAGAGATCCATCGCCGACGAATCTTTTGCCGGAATGGGAACGACCCTTGTGGCATGCAGCTATGACGGTGAGCTGCTTACTGTGGCCAATATCGGAGACAGCCGTCTTTACGTATCTGACGGAAAAGGTCTCAGGCAGATAACGGTTGATCATTCCCTTGTGGAAGAGATGGTAAGGATGGGAGAGCTTGACAGAAAAGATGCAAGGCTCCATCCGGATAAGAACATAATAACCAGGGCTGTCGGGGTCCAGGATTATGTGGATGCTGATTTCTTTGAAGTGGAGGATCTGCATCCCGGAGATATGATACTTATGTGCTCGGACGGCTTGTCCAATATGCTCGACGATGCCGAAATGGCAGGGATACTTTCGGGCGACGGGGATGTAAGGGACAAGGCAAAACGCCTTGTTGCAGCAGCAAATATGAACGGCGGAAAGGATAATATCGCTGTGGTGCTTATACGTATTGAAGATGAGGTAAAGGCATGATCAAGATTGGGATGATGGTCGCGGACCGTTACGAGGTGCTCGAAAAGGTGGGCGCCGGCGGAATGAGTGACGTCTTTCGTGCAAAGGATCATAAGCTGAACCGTTTTGTGGCGGTGAAGGTACTTAAACAGGAATTTTCGGAGAATACGGAATTCCGTTCAAAATTCCGCATGGAAGCCCAGGCTGCGGCGGGGCTTATGCATGCCAATATAGTAAATGTCTATGATGTGGGCGAAGAAAGCGGCTCAAGCTATATAGTTATGGAGCTGGTTGAAGGTATCACATTAAAGAAATATATAGAAAAAAAGGCAAGGCTTTCCGTTAAGGAGGCTGTAAGTATTGCGATACAGGTGGCCCGCGGTATAGAGGCGGCCCATAACAATCACATAATACACAGGGATATAAAGCCCCAGAATATCATAATCAGCAAAGAGGGAAAGGTTAAGGTGACGGATTTCGGCATAGCGAAGGCTGCCACCAGTAATACCATTACTTCCAATGTGATGGGAAGCGTTCACTATACTTCTCCCGAGCAGGTAAGGGGCGGTTTTTCCGATGAGAAGAGCGATATTTATTCTCTTGGCATCACACTTTTTGAGATGCTTACCGGAAGAGTTCCGTATAACGGAGAAACTACCGTGGCTGTTGCGATACAGCATATCCAGGAGCCTATGCCCTCTCCCAGGGATTATGTTCCGGAGATACCTGTTTCCGTTGAACAGATAGTACTTAAATGTACCGAGAAGAGCCCGGATATGCGATATCAGTATGCCGGCGAGCTCATAGAGGATTTAAAGCGTTCTCTTATAAGCCCCGATGAGGATTTTGTAAGAAGAAATATTAAAGATACAGGCGGCGTAACAAGGAATTTTACGGAGGAGGAGATCTCAAGGATCAGAGGTCTCGGCCGTGAAAGCGACGGAGCTTACGGGGATGAGGAAGCTGTAAGGGAAAATCCCCGTCAGGATACGGAACCCATAAAGAAAAAGACAAAGCAGCACACTGATGCGCCAAAGGAAAGCTCAAAGAACGTTACAAAGAACGCTCCCCAAAAAGACGTAAAGAAGACAGCACAGCCGGACAGGAAAAAGAAATCAAAAAAGAAAAGAAAAGCGGATGCAGGTCTTGAGATATTCACGACAGTGTTAGTGGTAACCGCTGCCGTTGTAGTGGGTATCGTATTTATTTATATAGTCGGAAGTGCGGTTGGTATATTCGGTTCCGGAACAGGTACCGTGGATGAGGATCTTTTTGCCGGATTCACTGAACAGGTTCAGGTGCCTGAGGTAAAGGGCGTGACTGAAGCAAAGGCGCTGGAGCTTTTATCTGCAGCGGGCTTTAAGACAAGTGTCGAATACCAGGTTTCCACTACGGTTAACCAGGGAACTGTAATTGATATTTCTTTATCCGAGGGAAGCCTTGCGGAAAAAGGAGCGCCTGTAACAGTATTTGTTTCGTCGGGGTCGGAAGGGGTAATGGTGCCTTCCGTAATAGGCATGTCCCAGGCGGAAGCAACAGTGCTTCTTGAAAATGAGGGCATCACCGTAAAGGTAAACCGTCTTAATTCAAACAGCGTACCCAGAGGTACTGTCATAAACCAGTATCCCAAGGAAGACAGCAGGGTGGCAAGAGGAACGGAGGTCACTCTTGATGTTTCTCTCGGTGCGGAGACTGCGGATATATCCATGCCTGATCTTAAGGGAAAGTCGGAAGAGGAGGCTATCGCTATACTTGTTGAAGCCGGTCTTGATTATGACAGTCCGGCAGCTACGGAATACAGCGATATATATGCCGCCGGTCAGGTATGTTATCAGAATTATTCTCCGGGTATCACCATAAGCACCGGTACCGTGATCAAATATAAGCTCAGCAAGGGTCCCGAGCCCGGAATATATAATTGCATATATAACGTGCAGGCTCCGGCAGATTATATTCCCGGTTCACAGGCAAATATCGTGCTCTACAGCATGGAGGATTTAAGCATGCCTCTCTGGCAGCTTACGGCAAACAGCTTCCCCCAGCCCATAGCGCTTACAGGTTTAAACAGTATTGCATACGGTACGCTTGTTATCACTTATCCTGTAAGTGAGATCCAGACGGTTCAGGATGAGGCCGGCAATATCACACAGCAGACCGTTACATCAATGAAGACTTCGGATCCTGTGAAGGTTCCTTTCGAGAAAGTACAGTGATAGAAGGGCGTATCATAAAGGGCATAGGCGGCTTCTATTATGTCGACACAAAGGACGGCATATATGAATGTCATGCAAGAGGGCTCTTCAGGCAGGATAAGATAAAACCTCTTGTTGGCGATATAGTGGATGTTGAAGCTATTCCGGGACAGGCAGGACTTTCCGGCAGCATAGTGGATATACATGAAAGAAAAAACAGGCTCATCAGGCCGGAAGTATCAAATGCCGATGAAGCTCTTATAATATTCGCATTAAAGTCTCCGGATATCAATTTTAAGCTGTTAGACAGTTTTATCATCCAGATGTCGATGCAGGATATACCCGTGACGCTCGTATTCAACAAAAAAGACCTTGAAGGAAAAGAGCGCTGCAGAGAGATACGTGATATATACGAAAAAAGCGGTGCAAGAAGTTTTATGATATCGGCAAGAGCTGCGGGTGATACGGAAGAGATACGCAGATCGCTTTCCAAAGGGGTTAATATAATCGCGGGGCCAAGCGGCGTCGGAAAGTCGACTGTGATAAATGCTCTTTGTCCGGATGCCGGGATGGAAACCGGAGAGATAAGCAGAAAGCTTAAACGGGGCAGAAATACGACAAAGCATTCCGAGCTTTTCAGGGTATCCGGCAGAGAGGGTGTATATGTTATGGATACGCCGGGTTTTTCTTCCTTTACCGTGCCTGATATGGATGCAATGTCCCTAAAGGCATATTATCCGGAATTTTTTCCGTATGAGGGAAAATGCCGTTTCAATCCCTGCTCGCATACACATGAGCCTGACTGTGCGATAAGGGATGCAGCCTCTTTAGGGATGATACCTGAAATCAGATATATGAGCTATTCGGAACTGTACGGAGATCTTTTAGCCAGGAAGAGATATCAGGGGTAATGGATAATAATTACAAAAGCAGCATAAGGATAAAAGACGATCTGGATCTTTTTAAGATAATGGAGAGCGGCCAGTGCTTCCGCGTAAGGCGGAATAATACAGGCGGCTTTCGTTTTATATACAGGGACAATGTGCTCGATATAAGGGAAGGTGAAAAAAGGATCTTTGATATAAGCTGCAGTGAGGAGGAATTCTCCGACATATGGCATGCTTATTTTGACCTTGACAGAGATTATGCGGCCATAAGAAAAGAAGCTGCCGGAATGGATGAATATATGAAAAGGGCCGCTTCTTACGGAGAAGGGATAAGGATATTAAGACAGGATCCATGGGAAACGCTGGTAAGTTTCATTATTTCCCAGAGAAAAAACATTCCTTCGATATGTGCCTGTGTGGAGGCGATGGCACTTAGATGCGGTCGGTCGTTAGGGCCTTACGGAGAGCATGCCTTTCCCGAAGCGCCTGATTTAAGAAAGCTTGGCGATAAGGACTGGGATTCTTTTAAGCTTGGATACCGGGAAGCGTATCTTAAGGAACTTGTCTCCTTTCCGCCGGCTCTTGATGATTTTTCAAAGTTTGGCGATGAGGAGCTTTTAAATGAACTTTTAAAGATAAAGGGCGTGGGCATAAAGGTTGCTTCATGCACGGCACTTTTTGCTTTCGGACGAATGGATACCGCGCCGGTAGACGTATGGATGCAGCGGATCTTTGATAATGTTTATGACGGAGAAAATATCCTTCTTGGAAAAAAACAGGCAGGCATACTTCAACAGTATCTTTTTTATTACGCAAGGAAGGAAAATAAGTTTTGATAAGGCATATAAAGAAAGAGAATGTGCCTGCGCTTATCATTGAGGTTTTCCCGGAAGATACGGCAGATGAAGGGGTATTTATCTGTGCGAAGATATCGTCTTGTCCGGGTGGACGTGATATGTACCCGGAGCTTCTTACGGATATAAAACTTCCGCTTTGTATAATTGCAGAAAATGAAGAAAGCATCGTAAAGGAATATACATACGGATCAGTATTAAACAGAATGTTTTATGAAAAGGGGATCTGTGCGGCATACAGGGAGGCGCTTAAGGAATACAGGCCGTCTGCAGTCCTTTTACTTGCGGTATGCGGGGATGCGGATAAAACTGATATTGAAGAGAGATTTTTTAAAGCTGTTATAAATCCCGATACATCCGGTGAAGCAGATGCAGATTTTGAGGAAAAACTCATCCGGGATATAAGGGCGTCACGCGCCATGAGTGAGGAAATACGCAGACTGATCATATATGACAGGCTGGCAGGGACCGGCCTTAAGGATATCGTAAAAAGAATGTACGGGGATGGAATGCTCCCGTGTAATGATAAACGTGAAGGAAAGACTGTACTTGCGGTTTTGCGTCACTTTTGCGAGCAGGCACCGGTCTTGTAATTTACGTCTTTTGTATCTAAAATAGTCATGTTGTTTTGAAATGATCATATGGAGGTTTATCATGCATACACAGCCTAATATGCAAAGGCAGGTCCTTGAGACAAGGATAGGAACACAGCTTGAGGATCTTGCGCAGAGATTTTTCGGAAAGGATTTTAAGGCGTTAAATGACAGCGAGGCTTATGAGTGCCTGCTGCAGATGACGAAGAATTTTATGGATACATCCGATTCCATAAACGGGGAAAAGAAGCTCTATTATATCTCGGCAGAGTTCCTTATCGGAAAGCTCCTTTCAAACAATCTCATCAATCTGGGCATTTACGATAAAGTAAAAGAAACCCTTGCTTCCTACGGTAAGGATATAGCAAAGATAGAAGAGGCCGAACCGGAGCCTTCCCTCGGAAACGGAGGTCTCGGAAGACTTGCGGCATGTTTTCTTGATTCAATAGCAAGCCTTGGACTTCCCGGAGACGGCATAGGCCTTAATTATCATTTCGGTCTTTTTAAACAGGTCTTTAAGGATCATCTTCAGTATGCCGAAAAAAATCCCTGGATGGAGAAGCGTTCCTGGCTGCATAAGACGGATACATCATTTAAGGTAAAGTTCGGAGATAAGGAAGTTACATCCAGGCTCTATGATCTGGATGTCATAGGCTATGATAACGGCATAAACAAGCTTCATCTTTTTGATATAGAATCCGTTGACGAGAGCATTGTAAAAAGCGGCATCGATTTCGATAAGGAAGATATAGAAAAGAATCTCACCTTATTCCTTTATCCCGATGATTCAGATGAGGCAGGTAATCTCTTAAGGATATATCAGCAGTATTTTATGGTCAGCAATGCTGCACAGCTCATACTTCAGGAGATGAAGCAGAACAACTATGATCTTAAGCATCTCTATGACCATGCCGTGATACAGATAAATGATACGCATCCTACTCTTGTCATACCGGAGCTTATAAGAATACTCATAAACGACAAGGCATTTACAATGGATGATGCGATAAATGTGGTGTCAAAGACCTGCGCTTATACGAACCATACCATACTTGCTGAGGCACTTGAAAAATGGCCTCTTAAATATCTTGAAAAGGTGGTTCCCGATCTTGTGCCGATAATAAAGGAACTTGATAAGAGGATAGCAGCGAAATATAAGGATCCGAAGGTACAGATAATCGATAAGGATGACCGTGTGCATATGGCGCATATCGATATACATTACGGTTTTTCGGTAAACGGTGTGGCTGCTATTCATACCGAGATACTTAAGAATACCGAGCTTAAGCACTTTTATGATATCTATCCGGAAAAGTTTAACAATAAGACAAACGGCATAACCTTCAGGCGATGGCTCTTAGCATGCAATCATCCGCTTTCCGATAAGATCACTGAGCTTATAGGAGATGATTACAAAAAGGATGCAAATAAACTTGAGGATCTTTTAAGATATAAGGATGATGAAGCTGTTCTTGATGAACTCGGAAAGATCAAGTATGAAAATAAAAAAGCACTTGTCACCTTCATAAAGGAAAAAGAAGGCGTGGAGCTTGATCCCGATTCCATTTTTGATATACAGATAAAGAGGCTTCATGAATATAAGAGACAGCAGATGAACGCCCTTTATGTTATCCATAAATATCTTGAGATAAAGAGAGGGAAGAAACCTGTACGTCCCATAAGCTTTATCTTCGGAGCAAAAGCTGCTCCCGCATACGTGATAGCAAAGGATATAATCCATCTGATCCTTGTGCTTGAGGATATAGTAAACAATGACCCTGATGTTAATAAATACATGAAGGTCATCATGGTGGAAAATTACAATGTAAGCTATGCGGAAAAGCTTATCCCTGCCTGTGATATATCAGAGCAGATCTCCCTTGCTTCCAAGGAAGCATCCGGTACGGGAAATATGAAGTTCATGTTAAACGGTGCGGTTACGCTGGGAACCGCAGACGGAGCAAATGTGGAGATAAGGCAGCTTGTCGGAGATGATAATATCTACATCTTCGGAGCGGACAGTGATACGGTCATAGAGCATTACGAAAAAGCTGACTATGTATCGAAAAAGTATTATGAGGGTTCACCGGTGATAAAGGAAGCAGTGGATTTCATAACCGGAGAGCAGGCTCTTGCCTGCGGGCACAGGGAGAATCTGGAGCGCCTTAAGAAGGAGCTCGTAAATAAGGACTGGTTCATGACTCTTTTGGATCTTGAAGAATATATAAAGGTCAAGGATAAGGTGTTCGCAGATTATGAGGACAGAAGAAAATGGAATGCCATGAGCCTTGTAAACATAGCAAAGAGCGGATTCTTCTCCTCTGACAGGACCATAGAGGATTATAACAGGGATATCTGGAAATTAAGGAACGAGGACAGTATCTGAATGGAAAGACCTGCGATAAAAGGCGGATATCCGGTCCGTGCGTCAAAGATATATTACGGCAGACAGTGGATAGAGGATGATGATATCGCTGCCGTGGATGAGGTGCTTAAAGGTGACTTTATAACCTGCGGTCCGAAGGTGGATGAGTTTGAAGCCGCGCTCTGTGAGTTTACGGGAGCAAAGCATGCCGTTGCGGTAAACAGCGGAACATCCGCCCTGCACTGCGCCTGCATCGCCGCAGGCATAGGTCCCGGGGATGAGGTCATAACCACACCCATCACCTTTGCGGCTTCGGCAAACTGCGTGCTCTATTGCGGGGCAAAGCCGGTATTTGCTGATATAGATCCGGATAATTGGAATATTTCTCCGGAGAGTATAGAAAAATGCATCACGGATAAGACAAAGGCGGTGATAGCCGTTGATTATACCGGTCAGGCGGTGGATGCAGAAGCCATAAGAAAGATATGCGTGGAACACGGTCTTGTATTCATTGAGGATGCGGCTCATTCCATAGGGACATCCTACAAAGGAAAGATGGTCGGAACACTTGCCGATATGACCACTTTTTCGTTTCATCCGGTAAAGACCATAACAGGTGGCGAAGGTGGTGCCATACTTACGGATGATGATGAGCTTTATAAGCGTCTGGTCCTCGCCCATGCCCACGGCATAACACACGATGAAAGTATGATGGAGGATCTTCCTCATGAGGGCCCCTGGTATTATGAGATGGTCTCACTTGGATATAATTACAGGATGACTGATTTTCAGGCCGCTCTTCTTATCAGCCAGCTCTCAAAGATAGGGCGCTTTGCAAAAAGGCGCAAGGAAATAGCGGCAGCTTATGATGCGGCTTTTAAAGATATACCGGAGATCATTCCGCAAAAGGAAATACCGGGTTCAGATACGGTAAGACATCTTTATGTGTTAAAGCTTGATCTTTCAAGATTAAACTGCACAAGAAGGGAATTCTTTGATGCCATGAGTGCCGAAAATGTGCAATGCCAGGTTCATTATGTTCCCGTATACTATTTCCCTTATTATAAAAAGCTGGGTTATGAAAAGGGCCTGTGTCCGGAAGCGGAAAAGTTTTATTCGGCGATAATGAGCATACCTCTTTATCCGAAGATGACAGATAAGGATATCGAGGATACAATACATGCAGTAAAAAAGCTAATATATGCATTCAGAAAAGGAGAATGAAATGAGTAAACAAAGGATCGACACAAAGTGCGTACAGGCAGGTTACAGACCGGGAAACGGTGAACCCAGACAGATCCCCATTATTCAGTCTACTACTTTTAAATATGATACCAGCGAGGATATGGGAAAGCTCTTTGATCTGGAGGCGAGCGGATATTTTTATACCAGGCTTCAGAATCCGACCAATGATCATGTGGCTTCAAAGATAGCTGCACTTGAGGGAGGCTGTGCGGGAATGCTCACAAGCTCCGGACAGGCAGCAAATTTCTTCGCGCTTTTTAATATCTGTGAAACAGGCGGACACATCGTGGCATCTTCTTCCATATACGGGGGAACCTTTAATCTGATAAGTGTAACGCTTAAGAAAATGGGAATAGATTCCACATTTGTATCTCCCGACTGCAGTGAGGAAGAATTAAATGCAGCTTTCAGGGATAATACAAAGGCAGTTTTTGGAGAGACCATAGCAAATCCCGCGCTTACCGTGCTGGATATAGAAAAATTCGCAAAAGCGGCACATGCTCACGGCGTGCCTCTCATCGTAGATAATACTTTCCCCACACCCGTAAACTGCAGACCCATAGAATGGGGCGCGGATATAGTTACCCATTCCACCACAAAATACATGGACGGACACGGAGCTGCAGTGGGCGGAGCCATAGTTGATTCCGGAAAATTTGACTGGATGGCTCACAAGGACAAATTCCCCGGGCTTACCACTCCCGATGAATCCTATCACGGGATCACCTATGCAGAAAAGTTTGGTCCGGAAGGAGCTTTTATCACGAAGGCCACCAGCCAGCTTATGAGGGATCTGGGGGCGATACAGTCTCCTCAGAATGCTTTTATCTTAAATCTCGGTCTGGAATCTCTTCATGTGCGTATGCCAAAGCATGTTGAAAACGGTCAGGCGGTGGCCGAATTCCTTGAGGGGCAGGACAAGGTCGAATCAGTAAGCTATCCCGGATTAAAGAATAATGCTTACCACGAGCTGGCAATGAAATACATGGGATGCGGCGGATGCGGAGTTGTATCCTTTGTATTAAAGGGAGGAAGAACAGCGGCAGAGCAGTTCATGAAGCGTTTAAAACTGGCTGCAATAGAGACTCATGTGGCAGATGCAAGGACCTGCTGCTTAAATCCCGCAACATCCACACACAGACAGATGACAGAGGAACAGCTGGCAGCAGCAGGTATACCTGCAGGTCTGGTGCGTATGAGCTGCGGCCTTGAGGATAAGGAAGATCTTATCGAGGATATTAAACAGGCGCTTGATTTCTAAAAAAGGCTTGCAACATTGGCATCTTAGTGATAAAGTAATGCTGTTAATGTTTTAGTGTAAGAGTAGGTTCGCGCCTACTCTTACTTTATAGTAATAATCTTTTATGCGAGGGAGTATGGCAAACAGATACGAAGTGCTGGCGGAAGAAATGGTAACACCGCTTGCAGAGGGCCTTGGTCTTTCCATATATGATGTGGAATATGTGAAGGAAGGGAAGGAACATTATCTCAGGGTTTATATCGATAAGCCGGGCGGTGTGGACATAAATGACTGTGAAGCCTTAAGCCGCCTGTTTTCGGATAAGCTTGATGAGACGGATCCGATACCGGAGGCATACATAATGGAAGTATCGAGCCCGGGACTTGGCAGGACACTTAAGAAGGACAGGCATTTTGAAAAGAGTCTGGGAGAAGAGACCGAGATAAAGCTTTATGAGGCCGTGGACGGAGAAAAGATCTTTACGGGTGTACTCAAGGCTTTTGATAAAGATACTATCACACTTGAGACAGAGAACGGCGAAAGAAATTTTGAACGAAAAGCCGTGGCACTTGCCAGGCTCACAATAGATTTCTGACAATCATCATAATTCAGGAGGAGAATAAGAAAATGAACGCAGAACTCATGCAGGCACTGGATATTCTGGAAAGAGAAAAGGATATAAGCAGAGATGCCATCCTTTCCGCCATAAGTGATTCCCTTATAACGGCTTGCAGAAACCGCTTTAAGAGTGCAGATAATATCCGTGTGGACATCGACAGGGATACCTGTGAATTCCATGTGATAGCATCAAAAGAAGTAATAGAGCTTGCGGACGATGTTATGGATCCCGCAATAGAGATAAGTCTTGATGATGCAAAACTCGTAAAGCCTGATGCTGTTCCCGGAGATATAGTTGAAATAGAGGTCGATTCAAGGGAATTCGGCCGTATCGCTACGCAGAATGCAAAGAATGTCATCACCCAGAAGCTGCGTGAAGAAGAAAGAAATGTGATTTATAACCAGTTTGAAGGCAGGGTGCATACCGTTGTCACCGGTGTGATACAGCGCCGCGTCGGAAGGGCAAAGGGGTGGAGTGTAAATCTTGGAAAGACAGACGCTCTTCTTCCCGATACGGAAACGGTTCCTTCAGAGCATTTCAAGCAGGGAAGCCGCATAAAGGTTTATGTCCTTGACGTGACACCCACAAATAAGGGTACAAAGATAACGGTAAGCCGTACTCATCCGGAACTTGTTAAATGTCTCTTTGAAGAAGAGGTAACTGAGATAAAGGACGGAACAGTTGAGATAATGGCTATTGCCAGAGAGGGCGGAAGCCGCACCAAGATCGCGGTGGTATCCAATAATCCCAATGTTGATCCCGTAGGTGCCTGCGTCGGCGTAAACGGTATAAGGGTAAATGCCATCGTTAATGAGCTCTTTGGTGAGAAGATCGATATCGTAAACTGGGATCCGAACCCCGGTGAGCTTATAAAGAATGCACTTTCTCCTGCAAAGATAGTAAATGTTTTTGCAGATCCCGAAGAAAAGAAGGCAAAGGTCGTTGTTCCCGACAGCCAGCTGTCTTTAGCTATCGGAAAGGTGGGGCAGAATGCAAGGCTTGCCGCAAAGCTTACCGGATATAAGATAGATATAAAGAGTGAGACACAGGCAGTGGATGCGGTTGGGTTCAGGCTTCAGGATTATCTTGAAGAGGGATATGAGGAAGGCGAATATGCTGAGGAGCCTGCTTTCGAAGCTGAAGAAATGCCTGCAGCGGATAGAGAGAGCGGTGCTGCATCCGAAGACGGAGATATCTGATGGAAAAAAGTACACCTGAACGGAGCTGCACGGTGTGCGGGGCGCGCAGGGAAAAGAGCGTGCTGTTACGCATTGTCTGTACGAAGGAAGGTGTTATTGAGATCGATCCGTTTGCAAAAAAAAACGGGAGAGGCGCCTATATCTGCAGGGATAAGGAGTGCCTTTTAAGAGCAAAAAAGAAAAAAGCGCTCTCACGGGCTTTTAAAAGGAAAGTGCCTGAAAGCGTATATGATGAGATAGAGAGGTTTCAATGAATCCTGAAGACAGGATATACGGGCTTGTTTCGCTGGCAAAGAAGGCGGGGAAGATCGCCGGAGGTGCATATATGGTCGAAACAAGCATTAAAAACGGGAAATCCCGTCTTGTAATTCTGGCGGGAGATATATCGGAACGCAGCGGAAAGCATTTTAAGGATATGTGCAGCTACAGGCATGTGCCGGTGTATGCTTTCTCGGATATGGAAACTCTGGGGCATGCCATAGGAAAGGAATACAGGGCGGCGGTTTCGGTGAATGATGATGGATTTGCAAAGGCGATAAAAGAGCTGCTTTTGCAGATGTGTAAGGAAGATATGGGAGGTAACAGCGCAGATGGCAAAAAGGATAAGTAGTTTTTCAAAGGAATGGACGGATAAGTCGGGAAACTCTCCTTCAAACAAGGATGTGATCAAATTCCTTGAGGATAAGGGTGTTGCAGGCAAGACTGCCTCCAGCAATATTTCCGATGAAGAAGCTGTTCTTATCGCTCCGCTGTTAAGACAGGCAGGTTTTTCACAGGGAAATGTCACAGAGTCTGCTCCCGCTCCCGAAAAGAATTTTGAGGAAAAGAAGGAGAGTAATGTCTCCGCGGAGAAGGAAACTCCCGTTAAAAATCAGAAACCTCTGGAGCAGAAGCAGGTAAAGGGATCCGATAACCAGGCTGCTCCGGTAAAGAAGAAAAAGATAATCATTGTCGGAGGAAACGGAAACAGGAATTCCTATGCGCCTCAGGGCTCAAGACAGCCCGGCTTCCCCTCAAAGCCCGATAACAGCATCCAGAGAGGCCCTATAAAGCCCAGGGAAAATCTGATAGACAGGGCAGGAATGGCGGCAAAAAGAGATGTTTTAGAAGCTCAGGCAGAGCCGGAAACAGTTAAAGCTCAGGAAGAGACTGCCCCTGTTAAAGAACCGGTAAAACAGGAAAAGACAGAGCCTGCTGCAACCGAGGTGCAGGCTAAAGCTCCTGTAGAGGAAGCAAAGGCAGCACCCCAGGAAAGAAAGCCTCAGGTTTCCAGGGAACAGGCACCTTCCGGCAGGGAAAGATACAATGACAATGCTGCGGCACAGCCCAGGAATTTTGAAAAGAGAGATCAGAGACAGGGAAACGGATCTTATTCACAGAAGCCTTCCTATCAGGGTGGTGCTTCCAGGGGTGCGTATTCAAATAACAGAAATCAGGGTTCACAGAATTCCTTCGGTTCAAGGCCTTCCTATCAGGGACAGGGAGGAAGGAATAATTCCTATCAGGGCGGACAGTCCCGTCCTTACGGCCAGGGAGGAGGACGTCCTTTCCAGGGTGGAAGACCCGGAAGTGCGGCGCCTGCTGCTCCGTTACCTGCCGAGAATAACAGGCGGAGCAGACATGCAGACAAGGAAAAAGACAGGGATAAGAGAGACCGCTTTGATGATGAGGAAAAGGTTCGCAGTCGCGGCAATTCCGCAGGTCATTTCATAAAGCCCGTTGCAAAGAAGCAGGAAGAACATAATGACGATATAAAAGTCATAAAGCTTCCGGAGACAGTGACCATAAAGGCATTTGCCGAGCGTATGCGCGTGCAGCCTGCAGAGATCGTAAAGAAGCTTTTTATGCAGGGTGAGATGGTGACGGTCAATCAGGAGATCAGCTTTGAGAAGGCTGAAGAGATCGCGCTTGATTATGAGATAATGTGCGAGAAGGAAGAAAAGGTCGATGTCATCGCAGAACTCTTAAAAGAGGATGAGGAAGATGAGAAGACCCTTGTTTCACGTCCTCCCGTTATATGCGTAATGGGTCACGTTGATCATGGTAAGACTTCCCTTCTTGATGCCATAAGGAAGACAAATGTCATAGAGCATGAGGCCGGTGGTATCACCCAGAAGATAGGTGCTTATACGGTCAAGGTTGAGGACAGGATCATTACCTTCCTTGATACACCCGGACACGAGGCATTTACGGCAATGCGTATGAGAGGCGCGAATTCCACCGATATAGCAGTCTTAGTGGTGGCAGCCGATGATGGCGTGATGCCCCAGACAGTCGAGGCTATAAATCATGCAAAGGCAGCAGGCATAGAGCTTATTGTTGCCGTAAACAAGATAGACAAGCCCGGTGCCAATATAGACAGGGTAAAACAGGAACTTACGGAATATGAGCTTGTCAGCGAGGACTGGGGCGGTTCAACAGTATTTGTTCCGGTGTCCGCAAAGTCAGGCGAGGGCATAGACAAGCTTCTTGAGATGATACTTCTTACCGCTGATGTGATGGAGCTTAAGGCAAATCCCAAACGTAAGGCAAGAGGTCTTGTGATAGAGGCCGAGCTTGATAAGGGAAGAGGCCCTGTGGCAACAGTGCTTGTGCAGAAGGGGACGCTTAAGGTGGGAGATTTTGTTTCCGCCGGTTCATCACACGGAAAAGTCCGTGCGATGATAGATGATAAGGGAAACCGTGTCAGGGAAGCAGGCCCTTCAATGCCCGTGGAGATACTCGGTCTTAATGATGTTCCCGGTGCGGGAGAGATATTCATCTGCCACCAGAACGAAAAAGAGGCAAAGAGTTTTGCTGCCACGTTCATAGCGCAGAATAAGGAAAAGCTTATCGCTGATACCAAGACAAAGATGAGTCTTGATGATCTCTTTGATAAGATCAAAGAAGGAAATCTCAAGGAACTGGATCTTATAGTAAAGGCAGATGTACAGGGTTCTGTGGAAGCCGTAAAGCAGTCTCTTGAAAAGCTTTCAAATGAAGAGATCATTGTTAAGGTGATCCACGGGGGCGTGGGTGCCATCAACGAATCCGATGTGGTTCTTGCCAGTGCGTCCAATGCCATCATCATCGGTTTTGATGTAAGGCCCGATGCGGTTGCGAAGCAGACTGCCGAGAGAGAAGGCGTGGACATAAGGCTTTACAATGTCATCTATCAGGCGATAGAGGATGTGGAATCGGCAATGAAGGGCATGCTTGAACCTGTATACGAGGAAAAGGTAATAGGACATGCCGAGGTAAGACAGATATTCAAGGCATCTGCAATAGGAAATATCGCCGGTGCTTTCGTCCTGGACGGAAAGCTGGTAAGAGACTGCAAGGTCCGTATCAGCAGGGAGGGCGAGCAGATATTCGAAGGAGCGCTTGCATCCTTAAAGCGTTTCAAGGATGATGTAAAGGAAGTAAAGGAAGGCTTCGAGTGCGGTCTTGTCTTTGACGGCTTTGACGGCATGCAGGAGCTTGATATAGTTGAAGCTTATATAATGGTTGAAGTACCCAGGGAATAAACCGGATGAGAAAAGACAGTGTAAAAAACACAAGGATCAATTCAGAAGTCATGAAGGTCCTGGCAGAGGCAATAAGGGGAGAGCTTAAGGATCCAAGGATCCCTCCCTTTTCCTCGGTTACTGATGCAGTTGTGGCGCCGGATCTTAAAACCTGCAAGGTGTGGGTTAGTTTCCTTTGCGGTGAAGAAGAGGAAAAGGAAGCGCTTGAGGGACTTAAGAGTGCGGAGGGGTTCTTAAGAAGACAGCTTGCTTCAGAGCTGAATTTAAGGATCACACCGGAGTTAAAGTTTTATGCAGATCATTCCATCGCCTACGGCAATCATATGGCGCAGGTAATTGACAGGGTATCGGAGGAAGATAAAAAGCTTAAGGAAAAGAGAGGCGAATGATATGATCACGGATCTCCTTTTTGAACTTAAAGGTGCGAAAAGCATAGGTATAAGCGGTCATATCAAACCGGACGGGGACTGTATAGGTTCCTGTCTTTCTCTTATGCTCTATTTAAAAAAGGTGATGCCGGAGGCGGCGGTGGAGGTTTTCCTGGAAACCCCGGGACGTCTTTTTGATAATATACCCGCGAGAAATGAGATCATAACGAACTTCCCGAAGAGGGAGCCTTTTGATGTTTTCATTGTGTGCGATACAAATAAGGGCCGTACGGGCGATGCGGAAAAATATGCTGACGCGGCAAAGAAGACTGTCAATATAGATCATCACATAAGCAATAAGGAAGGCACAGGCATGGTCAATCATGTGATCCCTTCAGTCAGTTCCTGTGCAGAAGTATTGTATGATCTTATGGATAAGTCTTATATCGATACGGATATAGCGGAGCTTATTTATATGGGAATGGCGCATGATACGGGGATATTCAGATTTTCAAACACATCTCCGGAGACCATGAAAAAAGCGGGAGAGCTTATGGCCTACGGTTTTGATTTTCCCAAGCTCATAGATGAGAGCTATTATGTTAAGACCTTTAAGCAGAGCAGATTCCAGGCGGAGATCATGCTCTCTTCAAAAAGATATCTGGACAACAGGGTGATAGTCGGAACTGCGGATAAAAGATTCATGGATGCCATCGGTGCCACAAAAGATGATACGGACGGTGCCGTGAACATGTTGAGAAATATACAGGGAGTGGAATGTGCCATATTCATATATGAGAAATTCCCGGGCATAATGAAGGCCAGCCTGCGCGCATCCTCAGATCTTGTTAATGTAGCAAAGGTGGCGGAGAGTTTTAACGGCGGCGGACATGTGAGGGCTGCCGGCTGCGAATACAAGGGAGCGATGGAAGATTTCACTTATATGCTGCTTACGGAGACACAAAAACAGCTTGTATGATATACAACGGAATAATAAATGTTTATAAGGAGCCCGGCTTTACATCCTTTGATGTTATAGCAAAATTAAGGGGTATCCTTCATATGAAAAAGATAGGACATACCGGAACGCTCGACCCCGATGCAGAGGGAGTGCTTCCGGTTGTTTTGGGTAATGCAACAAAGCTGGCAGAAGAGCTTACGGATAAGACTAAAACCTACGAATGTCTCATGCGGCTTGGAGTAGAGACCGATACAGAGGACATGGGGGGAATGATATTAAAGGAAAGCCCCGTGGAATGCAGAAATGAAGAGGTCGAAAAGGCTGTTTTATCCTTTACCGGTGATTATGATCAGGTGCCTCCCATGTATTCTGCCATAAAAAAAGACGGGAAGCGCCTTTATGAACTTGCAAGAAAGGGTGAGGTCATGGATCTTCCCGCAAGGAAAGTAAAGATAAATGAGATCAGGATAGAGAGCATAGATCTTCCTCTTGTCACGATGACGATAGATTGCGGAAGAGGCACTTATATAAGGAGCCTGTGCAGGGATATAGGAAAGATGCTTGGCTGCGGCGCGGCAATGCAGCATTTAAAAAGAACAAGGAGCGGACCCTTCTTTGCATCCGATGCACATACCCTTTCGGAGTTAGAAAGCTATGCACGCGCGGGCAGGGCAGGGGAACTGATCGCAGGGACGGACAGCTGTTTTCCCAATATCCCTTCCGCAAAAGTAAAAAGCGGATCGGAAAGATTTCTCTTTAACGGGAACATACTCTCAAAAGAGGATCTTGAGTATACAGAAGACAGCAGTGTTTTTAAAGGCCGCATAAAGGTATATGATGCCTCAGGAGAGTTTAAGGCTCTTTATGTTTACGACGGGGAAAGAAAGGCGTTTAAGCCTTTAAAGATGTTTTTATGAAGATAATACATGATCTTGAAAAACTGTATATAGAAGGACCTTCTGCCATAGGCATAGGGAAGTTTGACGGACTTCACCTTGGTCACAGGAAAATTATAGAGAAGCTCACCTTGGCGGGTAAAGAAGATGGCTTAGTGCCGGTAGTATTTACTTTTGATCCTCCTCCCGCAGTATTCTTCGGCTTTGAGGAAAATAAGGGCATCATCACAAAAAATGAAAAACGTGAACTGCTTGAAGAAGCAGGGATAGAGGTGCTTGTCGAATATCCGATGAATCCCGTAACCGCTGCGGTGGAGCCCGAACGCTTTATCAGGGAATTCCTTTGTGAAAGGATGAATGCGAGGCTTATAGTCGCAGGGACGGATCTGTCTTTCGGTGCCAGGGGAAGCGGAAATTTCGCGCTTTTAAATGCGATGAAAAGCGGGCTTGGTTACGAGACACTTGAGATAGAAAAGGTAAGGATGTTTGGGAATATCATAAGTTCCACCAGGATAAGAGCGCTTATAAAAGAAGGCAATATAAGTGAAGTAAATGCTCTTCTGGGCCGGCCCTTAAGATTTTCCGGCATAATAAAGCACGGAAGACAGCTTGGGCGTACCATAGGCATGCCTACGGCAAATATTTATCCCGATGAGGGAAAGCTCCTTCCGCCCTTTGGAGTATACTATTCGATCATGGAGATAGACGGAATAGACGGGCCGGTACCGGGGATAAGTAATATAGGCATGAAGCCTACCGTTAAGGATGATGAAGAGATCAATATAGAGACTTATCTTTACGGCGTATCACAGGAACTTTACGGCAGGGAAGCGAAAGTGGAGTTTCTTGATTTTAAACGCAGGGAGATGCGTTTTCCTTCCCTGGAGGCACTTAAGGAGACAATGCAGAAGGACCGCGAGAGCGGGCTTGAATATTTTAAGTCAAAGGGGTTTCTTTGATCGTGAGCTTTATCGTTTTTACCGGGAAAGAGCTTTTTACATATCTGATGAAAGATGCCGCAGAGCGTACCGATACCCTTGTTACAGGTATGGTGCCGGAGCTTAAGGGGGCGGCGTTAACATTTCATTCTTTTTTCAGGAGACGTATCTTTAATAAAAACGGTATTTTTTTCTTAAGATCTTTTTTGAAAAATACAGCGCGTTTTGCGGAAGATGAGATAATAAAGGCAAAAGAAAAGGGGAATAGCGATATCACCCTTCTTTTTTCAAATGCGGCCATGCTTTACTTTGAACCGTCATCTGTTTTAATGTGGAGGAAAAGATACGGAGTAAAGACCGCTTTGTATTTCCTTGACGGCTGTGATTCATTTTACGGGAGGGATGCTCATGATGCCGTAAAAGCGGGCTGCTTTGACAGGGTGTTTACTTTTTCAAAAGATGATGCAGAAAGATACGGCTTTGAATATAATGACTGCTATTTTTCCATTCCCTATATCAGGGATGAACCTGATACAGGAAAAAATGATGGTGTCTTTTTCTGGGGATCGGATGGCGGAAGGCGAAAAAAGGCTGAAGCTCTTTTTAAAAACTTAAGCGAAACGGGAATAAAAGTAAAGATGGGTATATGTTATACGCAGGGAGACGGAGAACGCATCCCGGGCATAACATATGATAAGCCGATGGAATATGAGGATATGATCGCGGCAGAGGCCGGCTCGGCAGTCATTGCCGATATAACAGGTTCTTACAGTACAGGTGTGTCTTTAAGGTATTATGAGGCTGTCGCGCTTGGAAAGAAACTATTAACCGATAATAAAAGGGTTAAGGATATGAGACTCTATACCCCCGAACAGATCATATGTGTTGATGATATGCATGACATAAGCGGGGAGATTACAGAAAAGCTTATGGCTCCCTTTACCCCGGTATCATATAACGGTGAATTCTCACCGGTACATCTTCTTGACAGACTTATGTAAACCTGATGTTTTCCTCTTGCCTGTTTTATGGTTTTCATTTAAAATTTTTACCGTGCGTGTTTTTTATCAAATAAAAGCAGAGGTGGATAATGGGACTATCTGAAGTGTTGGCCTTGTGCGGAGGCCTCGGTCTGTTCCTTATGGGAATGGAGGTTATGAGTGAAGGCATAGAGAAGGCGGCAGGTGCAAGACTGAGAGGCATACTTGAAGTGTTTACATCAAACCGCGTGAGCGGTATGTTCGTAGGTCTGATATTTACCGCGATAATGCAGTCGTCCTCAGCCTGCACATCTTTGGTGGTCAGCTTCGTTAATTCGGGTTTAATGAATCTTTATCAGGCGGCCGGAGTGATATTCGGTGCCAATATCGGTACCACGGTAACCAGCCAGCTGGTTTCCTTCAATCTCTCGGAATATGCTCCTTTCATACTCCTTTCGGGTGTTGTAGTCTCAATGGTGGCCAAGAGTCAGAAAGTAAAACGCATCGCGGATATATTCGCGGGATTTGGTGTGCTTTTCTTAGGTATATCATCCATGAGCTCGGCCATGAGCAGTATGAAGGATTCTCCCGAGATCACGGGCTTCCTTGCGGGTCTTGACAGTCCTGTCATCGCTCTTATTGCAGGTCTTGTCATCACCGCAGTGGTACAGTCTTCGTCTGTTACGGTCTCGCTTACTCTTCTTATGGCAAAGCAGCAGCTCTTTACGGGAACCTACGGTACGGACATAGCGCTGTTCATCATACTCGGCTGTAACATAGGTGCCTGCACTACAGCGCTTTTGGCTTCTCTTGCAGGAAAGAAGGAAGCTAAGAGGGCGGCTCTCATCCATCTTCTGTTCAATATCATCGGTACCGTGATAATGTTTATCATATTTATGATCGCACTTGAGCCTGTATCGGGGCTTATTCATTCGTTTTCAGCAGACGACGGAAGGTTCGTCGCAAATGCCCATACACTTATAAAAGTGTTCCAGGTTATACTTTTACTTCCTTTCTCTACGATGATAGTAAAGTTAACTTATGTGATAATTCCGGGTAAGGACGAGAAGGTCGGCTATCGTGACAATTTCCAGCTCAAATACATCGGTGACAAGGTCATCTTTAATCCTTCAACGGCTGTTGTCGATGCGCTGAAAGAGCTTGAACGCATGGCTCATCTTTCAAGCGACAATCTGAACAGGTCCATGAATGCCCTCATCACCCTTGATGAAAATGATATAAAAGAGGTGAGGGAAACTGAAGAGAATATCAATTTCCTGAACCGTTCCATAACAAATTATCTGATAAAGATAAACCAGTCACCCCTGCCTATCGAAGATCTTCAGGGCATAGGTGCTCTTTTCCATGTTGCAAACGATATAGAGCGTATAGGAGATCATGCCGAGAATATCGCGGAATTTGCAGAGAGAAGAAAGGCAGGCGGAGCAGCATTCAGCGATTCCGCAATAAAAGAAATGACCGAGCTTTTAAACCGGGTAAACGACCTTCTTTCCAGTACCATAAAAGTGATAGTGGGGCATGGCACGGAAGAGGATCTCAAGAGATTTAGCGTTATGGAAGATGCGGTTGACGATCTTGAGAAGGAAATACAGCAAAAGCATATAGACAGGCTTACCAGACAGGAGTGCACTCCCGAGGCCGGAATGATATTTTCGGATGTGGCGACCGCGCTTGAAAGGGTGGGGGATCATGCCTTCAATATTGCTGTTTATACGATAAAAAGGGATAATTCGATCTGAAACTTTCAGGTTTTAGGGTATCAATAGTATGCGAATAATAAAAAAATATGCCGCGGGGATAGCCGCTGCCCTGGCGCTTGCGCTGATAGTCTTTGTACCGTTTGCCGCCATACGGGGCGGTGTTAAAAATAAAAATACTGAAGCTTCGGTTTCCGGTGAAAGTATTTCTTTTGCCTCTGTTTCGGAAGAAGAGATACCCGAAGTCGTGGAACTGCCGATAGTGAAGGCGATGAGCAGAAATGCGGCCGTCGGAGCCGCACCCTATTATGAAAGCGAAGAAGCGCTTCCTGTTGCGGGAATAGCCGGAGATATAGAATCTGTCATATCAAAGACGGGGGCAATAGAAGAAGAGATAAGTATTTACGGCTATAAGAATATAGGTATTGCCAATGTTGACAATCACTTAAATATCAGGCAGAAACCCGGGAACGGAGATCTTGTGGGAAAGATGTCGGACGGAGCAGCCTGCGAGATACTTGAAGATGACGGAAGCGGATGGCTGCACATAAAGAGCGGAAAGGTGGAAGGGTACTGCTCTTCCGAATTCATGCTTACGGGAACTGCAGCTCTTGCAAAGGCAAGGGAGAGCATAAAGACCATAGCTACGGTTACGGGGACGGCCTCCCTCAGAGTCAGGGAAGAGCCTAACACCGAAGCGCCGACGATAACACTTATTCCCAGGGGAGAAGAACTTTTAGTCACATCCTTTGCCGACGGATGGGTACAGTTTGAACTTGATGATGATATAGCTTATGTCTCTTCGGATTATGTTTCGATAGAGGAAAAGCTGGATACTGCCGTGACCATGAAGGATCTGCTCTACGGCGGCGGGGTATCCAATACAAGAGTGGATATGGTACAGTATGCGAAGCAGTTTGTCGGTAATCCGTACGTATGGGGCGGTACATCCCTCACAAAGGGTATCGACTGCTCGGGCTTTACCATGGTGATATACAAAAAGTACGGCGTGAGCCTGCCGCATCATGCAGCATCCCAGGCAAAGATGGGCAAGAAGGTAACACAGAAGGATATAAGACCCGGCGACCTTGTATTCTATGCAAAGGGCGGCAGGATAAACCATGTGGCGATGTATATCGGAAACGGACAGGTTGTTCATGCATCCAACAGAAAGACAGGTATAAAGATATCGACGCTGAATTACAGATCCGTTGCGGCAATGCGTTCGTACCTGCCTTAAAAAAGTTTGTTTTGACAAGGAGGGCGCAGGATGATATAATGCTCCCTTGTGTGCGGCAAAATGCCGCAGGATATATTAACTGACCTTTACTGAGAAGGCGGAGGCTCCGGCCCCTTTCCCGGTAAGGAGCAGGAACAGGATATTTTGTGACTGCTCTTTAGGCCGTATCAATGATCAGGAGGAAAAAGAAATGATCTCAGCAGAAAAGAAACAGGCAATCATGAAAGAATACGCAAGGACAGAAGGCGATACAGGTTCGCCCGAGGTTCAGATAGCAGTTCTTTCAGCTCGTATCGAAGAGCTCACCGAGCACTTAAGAAGTCATGCGGGCGACCATCATTCAAGACGCGGTATGTACAAGATGATCGGTAAGAGAAGGGGACTTCTGGATTATCTTCAGAAGACAGACATCGAGAGATACCGTTCCATAGTAAACAGGCTTGGCTTAAGAAGATAAGCCGGCAGAGGTTTAAGTGTTTTATCCGGGCATGCATGTCATGCCCGGATTTTTGGAGAAGCAGTCTGCGAGACCACTGGAGAGGGTTTCACTTTTGGGAAATTCCCTTCAGTGTTTTCGGGATGCTTCTCCTTCAATAAAATCTTAAGGAGGACTATATGTTCAGGACTTACAGTATTGAAGTGGGCGGAAGAACACTTTCCGTGGATATCGGAAGAGTGTCCGCACAGGCAAACGGTGCTGCATTCATGCATTACGGGGACACCACGGTGCTCTCCACGGCTACGGCTTCCGAGAAGCCGAGGGATGGGATTGATTTCTTCCCCCTCTCGGTTGAGTACGAGGAGAAGTATTATGCCGTTGGAAAGATGCCCGGCGGTTTTAACAAAAGAGAAGGAAAGGCATCGGAGAACGCGATCCTTACCAGCCGCGTTATCGACAGACCCATGCGTCCGCTTTTCCCCAAGGATTACAGAAATGATGTAACACTTAACAACCTCGTTATGAGCGTTGATACGGAATGCAGACCGGAACTGGTGGCTATGATCGGTTCCGCCCTTGCGACATGCATATCGGATATACCTTTTGACGGTCCCTGTGCAATGACACAGATCGGTCTTGATGAGGAAGGCAATTTCATCATCAACCCCGGCCAGGAGCAGTGGGACAATGGTGATCTGAAGCTTACTGTTGCATCCACATCAAAGAAAGTGATCATGATCGAGGCAGGCGCAAATGAGATACCCGAGTCAAAGATGTTAGAGGCTATCTATACTGCGCACGACCAGAACCAGAAGCTCATCGAATGGATAAATGATATCGTAAAGAAGGAAGGTAAGGAAAAGCACGGCTATGACAGCTATGCGGTTCCCGAAGAGCTTTTCGATGCGATGAAGAAGGTTGTTTCTCCCGAGGAGATGGAGAAAGCGGTATTTACGGATGAGAAGCAGGTAAGGGAAGCAAATATGTCTGCTGTACGCGAAAAGCTTGCAGAGGCTTTTGCTGAAAACGAAGATTATCTTGCAAGGCTTGATGAGGCACTTTACCAGTATCAGAAGAAGACAGTAAGAAAGATGATACTTAAGGACCACAAGCGTCCCGACGGAAGAGAGATCACACAGATCCGTCCTCTTGCTGCAGAGGTTGATATCATTCCCAGAGTTCACGGTTCCGCAATGTTTACCCGCGGACAGACACAGATCTGCAATGTGGTTACTCTTGCTCCTCTTTCCGAGGCACAGAGAGTTGAAGGTCTTGATGATTTCGTAAAGACCAAGAGATACATACATCAGTACAATTTCCCTGCATATTCCGTAGGTGAGACAAAGGTAAGCCGCGGTCCCGGACGACGCGAGATAGGTCACGGAGCACTTGCTGAGCGTGCGCTCCTTCCCGTTCTTCCTTCAGAGGAGGAATTCCCTTATTCAATAAGAGCCGTATCCGAGACATTTGAATCAAACGGTTCCACATCAATGGCTTCCACCTGTGCTTCATGTATGTCACTTATGGCAGCAGGCGTGCCCATAAAGAAGATGGTTGCAGGTATATCCTGCGGACTTGTTACCGGTGATACGGATGATGATTTTGTACTTCTTACCGATATTCAGGGCCTCGAAGATTTCTTCGGTGATATGGACTTCAAGGTAACAGGTACAACAGACGGTATCACAGCTATCCAGATGGATATAAAGATCCACGGTCTTACAAGAGATATCGTTGAGGGTGCTATAGCAAGATGCCGTGACGCAAGGCTTTTCATCATGGAAAACTGCATGAAGAAAGCTATCGCTGAGCCCAGGAGCGATGTCAATGCGTATGCGCCCAAGATAGATATGATACAGATCGATCCTGAAAAGATCGGTGATGTTATCGGTCAGCGCGGCAAGACAATAAATGAGATACAGGATCGTACAGGCGTTAAGCTTGACATCACGGAGGAAGGCTGTGTCAGCATCTGCGGTTCCGACAGGGCTGCCATGGATGAGGCAAAGCGCATGGTAGAGATCATAGTTACCGATTACGAAGCAGGCCAGGTATTTGAAGGCACTGTTGTTTCTATCAAGGACTTTGGCTGCTTTGTGGAATTTGCTCCCGGCAAGGAAGGTATGGTACATATCTCACGCATAGTCGAGCGCAGGATCAATAAGGTTGAGGATGTTCTTTCGATCGGTGATAAGGTAAAGGTTGTATGCATCGGCAAGGATAAGACAGGAAAGATGAGCTTCTCCATAAAGGATGCACCTAAGGACTGATATTTATAAATATCCCGTTTAAAGGGAGATAAAGGAGACAGGGCTTATGAAATGTCCGTTTTGCGGATGTGACGATACAAGAGTGGTGGATTCCAGACCTGCAGATGACAATGCATCGATCCGCAGGAGAAGGGTCTGCGATGATTGCGGAAAGCGTTTCACGACTTATGAGAAAGTAGAGACGATACCGCTTATAGTCATAAAAAAAGATAATAACCGTGAGGCTTATAACCGCCGCAAGATAGAGGATGGCATACTTCGTGCCTGTCACAAGAGACCTGTCAGCGCGGCAGATCTGACACGGATAGTCGATGAGGTGGAGACGGAGGTATTTAAGCTTGAAGAAAAGGAGATACCAAGCTCTGCGATAGGAAGCCTTGTGATGGAAAAACTCAAGGATATCGACGCTGTTGCTTATGTAAGATTTGCATCCGTTTACAGGGAATTCAAGGATGTGAATACGTTTATGGAAGAGCTTAAGAAAGCGCTCAAATAAATCATCAGGGGGATGAGTCCTGCCCGTAAGGGCAGGATTTTTTTAAAAAGGATGGAAGAAGGAAAAAGAACAGAGCAGGGATATTATTCGTATATAAATGCTGAAAATGCAGACCGTGCTGCAGCTGAGCTGGAGCGTATCGCAAGACTTGAAGAACAGATAGATTATTCCAAGCCAAAGGTCGTGCATATGCTGTATGAAAAAGCGCTTTCGGGAAAGGTGTTTAAATCTCCCGAAGGTTTTGCATATCTTTTGCATCTGAGAGAATATCTTGATGAGAACAGGGAATTCCTCGATGAGATACCCTCCGGCATTCCGGAAGAAATACTTACGGCACCGGTGCATAAAAGAGATGAGGTAAAAAAGCCGGAAGAAAAACCGGATGATAAGGCGGGGTTTAAGTCTGATGATAAAGAGAAAGATGCAAGAAAAGACCGCATAATAAAAAAGTTAAGAAGGGAAAACCGCTCGTTTAAGAAACGCTTATACTTTCTCAGGATAGCCGTCATATCCCTTCTTTGCGCTGTCGTGATCATGTTCATAATAGCTATGACAGGCGATACGCCGAATATGATAAATTATGAGCGTACGCTGCAGGATAAATATGCAACATGGGAACAGGAACTTACCCAGAGGGAGAAGGCTTTAAAACTCAGGGAAAACAATACTGTTGAAAGGTGAGGTATATATTATGGACAGACCCGTGGTCATGGTCGTTGATGATGAAAGCAGGATGAGAAAACTGGTAAATGATTTCCTTGTAAAGGACGGATATGATGTCCTTGAGGCTTCAAACGGAAGTGAGGCTCTTGACATGTATTACATGCATGAGGAAACCGCGCTGATAATCCTTGATGTGATGATGCCGGTGATGGACGGCTGGGAGACCCTTACGGAAATAAGAAAGAATTCAAAGGTGCCCATTATCATGCTTACGGCAAGGGCAGAGGAACGTGATGAGTTAAAGGGTTTTGAATTGGGCGTTGATGAGTATATATCAAAACCGTTCTCTCCGAAAATACTGGTTGCCAGGGTTTCAGCCATCTTAAGACGAAGCGGTGTCACGGGTGATGAAAAGAAGGAAGCGGGCGGTATCGTTATAGACAGGGCGGCCCATGTGGTAACCGTTGACGGAGAGGCTGTGGAATTAAGTGTAAAGGAATTCGAACTCCTTGATTATTTTATCCAGAATGAGGGAATAGCGCTCTCAAGGGAAAAGATACTTTCAAGTGTCTGGAATTATGATTATTACGGAGATGCAAGAACCATTGATACCCACGTGAAAAAACTCAGAAGCAAGCTTGGTGAACGTGGTGAGTGCATACATACGATATGGGGACTTGGATACAAATTTGAAACCTGATCACAGGGGATGAAATTGAGTTGATGGGTATGAGTTTAAAAAAAGAACTTTCGATAGTATTTATATTATTACTGACTGCGCTGGTGGTGGTGCTGTGGGTGATGAATGCTTTTTTTCTCGAAAAGTTTTACCTTAAAGGGAAAGAAGAAAAGCTTACGGAAGTTTATGAAGTGCTCAAGGAAGAATATGAAGCCGGGAATGTGGGCAGCGAGGATTTCAATAATACCATGCAGCATCTCTGTAATACAAACAACATGGATTTTGTAATATCCGATTCCGAATCAAATACCATTTATACAACGATCAATAATGCCTCGCCCATGTTACGTGAGTTAAGAGACATGCTTTTTGGCAGGCGCCGTCCCGGAGAAAGGATCATACTGGAAGAGGACAATTACACCATCTCATACATGACGGATCACTTTACGGACAGCGAGTTTATAACCATATGGGGAAGTCTTGATGAGGAAAACTTTTTCATGGTGAGAACTCCTGTTGAAGGTGTCAGGGAAAGTGTCAGGGTTTCAAACCGTTTTCTGCTTTATGTGGGAGTGGCGGCACTTGTGCTTGGCGCCATAGTGGTATGGGTTGCTTCAAAGAAGATAACGGATCCAATAAAGGAACTTGGAGAAATATCAAAAGGCGTAAGCAGTCTTGATTTTGAAAAACGTTATAAAGGCGGAGGAACACTTGAGATAGAGGAGCTCGGGGCAAATATTAATATCATGTCGGAAAAGCTTGAGCAGACCATATCGGATCTGAAGAGTGCAAACTTAGAACTTAAAAAAGATGTGGAAGAAAGGAACCGTGCAGATGAAAGACGGTCCGAGTTTATAGCAAATGTTTCCCATGAGCTTAAAACGCCCATTGCACTTATACAGGGTTATGCGGAAGGGCTAAAGGAAGGCGTGATCGATGACAGTGAAAGCAGGGATTATTACTGTGATGTCATAATGGACGAAGCATCAAAGATGGATATACTGGTTAAACGTCTCATACTTCTAAATCAGGTGGAGAGCGGCGCCGGTGCAATGGTCATGGAACGTTTTGAATTAAACGAAATGATAAAAGGCGGCATAGCATCTTTTGAAGTGATGCTAAGGGATGCCGGGATAAAGGTTGATTATGAGCCGGGAGATGATGTCTTTGTATGGGGAGATGTGTATCAGGTCGAGGAAGTATTCAGAAATTATCTGAGCAATGCGATACATTATTGCAATGACAGAAAGACGATCTCGGTAAGGATAGAGACCAAAGACATGAAAGCAAAGGTGTTGGTATTTAATTACGGCGATCCGGTGCCTGATGAGATCCTGCCGAGATTATGGGAAAAATTCTATAAAGCAGACAGGTCAAGAAGCCGGGAATACGGAGGCAGCGGCCTGGGCTTATCCATTGTAAAGGCTATAATGGAAGCAATGAACGGCGGATACGGCGTAAACAATTATGATGACGGTGTTGAATTCTGGTTTGAACTTGAAATGAGATAGTATGATATAATAATATACTGATTATGAAGAAAAAAATTATCATTACATCCATTTTAATACAGATGCTTCTTCTTGGCGGCTGTGGCAATGCCATTCCGGATCTTTCAGATGAAGATATGCATAAGGTCGAGGAGTATGCGGCAGGTCTTTTGCTTAAATATGATGCGGGTTATGAGACTACTGTCATCTCTGATATGGAGATAGAAGAGGAGCGTGCCCGTCTCGAGGAGCGTGCCCGGATAAAGCAGGCTGCGCTTGAAAAACGTGCTGCGGAAGAGGCGGCACGACAGGAAAGGGAAGAGGCAAAGAAGGCGGGGGAGCAGGAGGGCGGTTCATCCGCGCCTGCAGCACCCGTATATACGGATATAAATGATTTCTTCTCTCTTAGCGATGTAAATATAAGCTTTACGGGTATCTCGGTAACAGACAGGTATCCGGAAAGTGTTTCCGATAATGACTGGCAGGGTGTTGTCAGCGCATCAAAGGGAAACAGCCTTGCGGTATTTGAATTCACTGCCGTGGGCTTAAGCGGCGGCATGCTTGATATGGCTTCTGCCGGAGCGCATTTTGCGGTAAAGATAAACGGCGACGGGACAAAGGGAGCGCTTACCACACTGCTTTTAAATGACCTTCAGTCCTGCAGGCAGGAGATTGCGGCAGGGGAGAGTGTTTCTCTCGTTCTCATAACTGAGGTCCCCGAGGGGACTGAGATCGAAAAAGCCGAGCTGATAATGAGAAATGGTTCAGGCAGGGCAGTGATGCTCTTAAAATAAGATAGACTTTTTGGCCCTGTGAAGATATAATATATTAAAAAATAATATAAAGGGGTGGCGGTGTATGGATACAAAGATACTGCTTGAGAACGGTACAAACGAACTTGAAGTGCTTGAATTCACACTGGATGGCAATTCCTACGGAATAAATGTGGCCAAGATCAGGGAGATAATCCCTTATCAGGCAGTAACACCGGTTCCGAATGCACATCCTTCTGTTGAAGGCGTGTTCATGCCGCGTGAGGTGATGATCACCGCCATCGATCTTAAGAACTGCCTTCAGAGGGGGCAGTCGGGTTCCGAAGGTTTATTTATAATAACAAACTTTAACGGCTTAAACATCGCCTTCCATGTGGATACCGTCATAGGAATACACAGGGTATCATGGACAGAGATCATAAAGCCTGACAGCACCATTTCCAATTCGGAAGATGGCGTTTCTACCGGTATAATCAAAAAGGATGGCAAGCTTATAATCATCCTTGATTTCGAAAAAATAGTTACGGATATCAATCCGGAGACAGGTCTCAAGATACAGGAGATCGATGAGATGGGACAGCGCCACAGAGATGATACTCCCATCCTTATCGCAGAAGATTCCGCACTGCTCAACAAGCTGATAGTGGAAAGCCTCCATCATGCCGGATATGTTAATACCACCCATACGGAAAACGGACAGCAGGCATGGGATCAGCTCTGCAGCTGGAAGAATGAGGGAGATATTAACCGTAATTGCAGGTGTATAATCACCGATATTGAAATGCCGCAGATGGATGGACACAGGCTTACAAAGCTTGTCAAGGAAGATGAAGCCCTTAAGAATATTCCGGTCATCATATTCTCGTCACTGATCAATGAGGAAATGCGGCGAAAGGGTGAACAGCTCGGAGCCGATGCCCAGCTTACAAAGCCGGAGATAGGAAATCTGGTACGTACCATAGATGAGGTTCTGGGAATCAACATGGGTTAACAGGCGGTAATGCTCCCGCGGTGAAGACCGCGGGATTTTTTTTCAAGAGGATATTGTATGAGTTCTGAAGAAGAATATCTGGACAGCCTGCTTGCAAAGGCGCTGTCTCCAGGAGGAAAAAATAATACCGAAGCAGAGCCTGAAGAGCCCAAAGAGCCTGCAGTGCCCAAAGAGCCTGTTAAGCCTGTTATCGAAGAGGAACATCAGGCGGCTGAAGATATTGCAGAGAATACAGACCCTGTGCCTGAGGATAATGCAAAAGAAGCTGACGATCTTATTGCGCTTCTTACCGATGAGGAGGAAGGCCGGACAGCTGCAGATGCCGATGGTTTAGATAATGAAATAGAAGATCTGTCGGAGCTTGATCTTGAGGATATAGAGAAGAGAATGGCTGAGGCGGAAGCGGCCGGAGCCGATCCGGACGGAATGATATCTGAGGATGCTGAGCTTTCTGAGCTGCTTGAGTCCGA
>JAFYBJ010000014.1 GCA_017540265.1 Lachnospiraceae bacterium | reverse complement strand
CTCATCAGTGCTCTCATTGCCTGCATAAAAACCTATCTCATTTGCCGATGCATCATGGAAGGGATATTCCTCCGCGCATACGGTAAATGACATGCAGTATGAGAACACATAAAAGCACATGGCGAATCTTGTCAGTCTTCGTAGTGTTTTCAGTTTGAACATGTTGTTACCTCCTTGTAAGTAATATGAGATCCTTCGCTTCGCTCAGGATGACACCAGGTGATGTTCAGGATGACACCGGGTGATGTTCAGGATGACACCAGGTGATGTTCAGGATGACACTCCTTATATCCCCCGCAGATATAATGCTTGATTCTACCATATACAGATACCCCAAAATCCGCCCCTTGTCTCTTCGGTCATTTTGGGTACCCGTTTGGTCCGTTTACGGCTGTACACTATATACATTCAGGTATCCGTTTCCGTAAGCAGACGGTCTGAAGCATTGCATATCCTCTGTATTACCAAAGAAGAGTTTCCCGAATACGGAATCATAAAGCTCATCCGTCATTACCGTCATCATCGGATCCTCATCCCCTCGTATCTCCAGATAAACCACTATTCCTGTATCATTGTCGGATACATCCGCAAGCTGCTCATTAAACATCATGCCGCCTTCCCTGATCACCACTCTGTCCACTACAGGTATGGCATCGCCTTCATTCACAGCCCTTGTGTGTGCTTCATATCTGCCATCCTCCCTTTTAAGGACAAGATCAAAAGGCTGCTCCTTGCCGTTAAAGCGCCATGCAGCTTCTCCTCTGCTCATATCCACCTGTGACGGGCCAAACAGCACAGAATAATCATCCTCATCCACACCTTCTTCTCCCCAGGTGCCAAAGGTATAAAACCAGTTTGAAATTGAAAACATATCCGGTGTGATGAGAAGGAGTATCTCATCTTCCGTTTCAGGAAAGAGAAGACTTCCAAGCCTCTCTGCTTCCTCTATGGAAAGCCCCTTTCCTTTAAGCTCATCTACCGCCCCTTCCTTTGTCCCCGAAAGGAGGGCAGTCATAAAGCTTAAAGTATCCTGCTCCTCTCCAAATTCAGCTATCATCTCATCCGTAGCGGTATCGCCCTCTCCCGCAAGCATCCGCAGGATATTTTTTGATAATCTTTCATCTGTTGTGGATAAGGCTTTTCCCACCCAGTAAACACGTATACCGTTCTGGGAGCCTCCGTCAAACACTGTCCTTCGTTCAGCCTTTTCCTCATAGAAGTATCCAAGATCCCACCAGCTTGCAAGTATCACGTTTTCGGATGAGTTATCCCTTATATTTGCAAGGCCCTCATGAAGGCTCATGCTTACTGAAGGCCTTGAATCCCCTGTGGATCTGTATACACCGTAGAGCGCAGGGAAGATGATGAGCAGGATGAGCATCGCCGCATATACCGGATAGTCCATCATCTTCTTTTCCCTCATAAGCGATATGAGCCATCCGGCAAACATTCCCGCAAGTATAGCTACCGGCACCGCAAAGAGCATGATAAAACGCCAGCTTCTGAAAGCCAGTATGAAAGATACGAGATACCAGACCACAAGCAGTATATGATCAAAGCGCGCATCCTTCTTTTTTATCATCCCCTTTATGAGCATGATGCACATAGCAAGGGCAAGTCCCGAAGGAACTATCCCGCCAACGGCATTCAATACGCCGATATTTTTTCCCGAAAGCACCTTCATCTGGAAGAGTCCCGTAAGTCCTCCTGCTGTAAGGGCAGGCTTTCTCATTTCGGAAACGGATACATATGCATCCGGGAATATACCTTTACCACCCGCAAAAACGGACATAAACTGCGCTATGAGATTTCTGAAAAACGCCCTGTCCAGTATGAGTACAAGCACAAAGGAAATAAAAAGTATCAAAACAGGTATAAGATAAGACCTCTTAACACCATTCTTTCCACCCAGGCATCCTGCGGCAATAAGATACAAAGCCGAGGAAGCCGCAAGTATTCCGACGAACAATGCATAAGCACTCCAGGAAAAGATAAGAAGGCCAAGAGTGAGCGCAAAGAACAATACGCTTAAAGCCTTGGATACATATCTCTTTTTTCCTTCATCATCTTTTTTAAACGCACCCGCAAGCAGGAGCGCCGAGAGGAAGAAAAGACAGGCCCCCACGGAAAGCACATTATCCGTATCATAAAAGCCCGGTGTCGTATGAACGAAATATCCGTAATTAACGGAAGCTAAAAATGCGGCAATTATGGCAGGTATAAAACCGCCAAGCTTAAAAGCCATGATAAACACAGGGATCACTATGAGCACGGAAAGCACAGCCCCCAGCCAGTAAGCAACTTGCTCAATTGAAACAGTTTTAAACTGTGAAATAAGCTTTTTTGCAAAGACAGCGGTATCCGCCATCAAAGGCTTGTATTCCGCTGTGCTCCTTCCGTAAGGGGCATAGCTTAAAGAATCCCAGGCTTCACCATCCTTATACCCGCCACCGGGTACGCCTGTCTCAGCAATATCCTTTGTCATCCTTAGATGATAATAGGAATCCATTTCAGTAAGATACGGGAGCTCTGTTTCGGGATCGATATATTCCTCACCCATTTCCGATACTGTCTTATTATGGGCAAAAAGCCTGAACATAAACGCTCCCGACATCAGCAAAAGCATACAGAATACGGATATTATGATATTTTTTATCACCTGCTTATTCACTCTTCTCCTCCGGGCTTTTCCGTGGCAGCCTCATCCCTTAAAGCATCTTTTTCAACAAAGCGTTCGAATTTATCCTCAAGAGCCGAAAACCTTAAGGACTGTACAAAACAATGTGCCAGAAGGCAGAATATTATTATCAGGAATATAAGATTTACGGGAGACTGTATGCCTATAAGCTCTGCCAGGCCTATTCCAAGCCCCGGAAAAGCGCTTAGGATAACAAACACCGTGGAAAGAAAGATCCAGAAGGTGGTATCATAAAGCTTCACCGCTGATTTTTTTAGCCTTCTCGCCACAAAAATAAAACTTAAAAGCGATGATATTAATAATAAGATCCTTAACATTAACGGCATGTCAGCTCCTTATAAGCGAAATAAAAAGTATGGATGTGCACATCCTGAACATATATCTTGCAGATCCCACGATATCGAGATAGCTCTTCCCTCTCATCCTCTCCTTCATCTCCACGCCGGTTTCCGAAACCTTAAAGCCTTTTTTAATGAGATAAGATAACGTATCCGGTTCCGGTGAATACAGGGATGATTCCGTAAAGAGCTTCATCACCCGGTCTGAATATACCCTCATGCCGGAAGTCGGATCCTTTATCTTCTTTCCGGTCATAAATCTTATGCAGCCCGATATCACCCTGCCTCCCATATATCTGGCATTGGCATTTCCCTTACTTTCCAGATATCGCGAGCCTATGACTATATCTCCGCCTGATTTCTTTATCGTGTCATAAAGTTCCTTTACGTAAGACGCATCATGCTGGCCGTCCGCATCAAACTGCATTGCATAGCGGTATCCCTTCACAAGGGCATACTGCATGCCCGTCCTTATAGCCGAGGATAAGCCTAAGTTAACTTTATGCCTTACTGCCTTCACCCCAAGTTTCCTGCAGATATCAAAAGTGTCATCCAAAGAACCGTCATCCACCACCAGTATCTGCGGCGTGTCGACCATCCCCCTTAACGCCTTTATGACATCAGGGAGATTCTCAGCTTCATTGTATGCGGGAATGATTATCAGTAAATCCTTCATATCTTTTGTAACCTGCGCCTTATCTTCATATCACAGATAAAAAACCATACCGCGTATACCAGTACGCTTGCCGCGGCTATCATCCTTAAATCCTTCCACAGCGCATAGGCAAGCGCATCTGCAGCAAAGGCAAGTATGCATGCCGCAAGGTTTGAATAAAAAAATTCCTTCTCCATATCCATGGCCTTCATGGCATTTGCGCAGGCCATCTCACCAAGAAGTCTGAACAGCAGTGTAAACATAAGGATATCGAGATATGGCAGAGCCCCTGCATAATTCCCCATAAACCTGTTTATAAGCAGGCGTGCCGGGATAAAGCACGGAACGGAGATGATAAACATGCCAAGGGACATCTTTTTTAAAATGCTGTACCTGCTTCCCATATCTTTTTTATCAAGACGCTTAAGATACGGAAATATCACGGCATTTGCTGCATTTAATACCGTATAGGCTGTCACCACCACATATACAGCAAAGGAATAAAAGGAAAACTGCCTGCTGTCAAAAAGAAATAGTGCAAACATGCTGTCGGCGCCAAGCATAAGTATCCCAAGCTGCTCTCCAAACATTACAGGCGCACCTCTCCTTATATTTTCCTTTACTTCCGAAAAGAAGCCCCTTTCCCTTGCTGCTCTTCCAAATGTAAGTGACGGATCGACAAGGATATAGGTAAGGAATGAAAGCAGGTTTAATATAAGGGTGCAGCCAAGATAATATATCCAGCCGTTCTTTTTTGTTATAAACAGCGCAGCAAAACATATAAGGAGTGAAAGCCTGTATATGATCTGGCAGAGCGCATTTTCCTTAAATCTACCGGTATTTGCATATACTGCTCCGTAATAAAGCCTCATATTATCCGGAAGTATGGTCAGTATCACAAATAAAAACGGCGTTAGCTTAAAGCCCTTTGCCGCATACAGCACAGGTGCCGCAAGCAGGATTATAAAAAACTGGCTTAATATCAAAAATCTTGTATAGGATCTGAAAAGCCCTGCAGGAAGCTTATTTTTATCCAGATTTCCGTATCGCAGCGACATTCCGTTTACAAAACCCAGCTGGACAAACTGCACATAAGCCACAAAAAGCGTATATCCCCTGTATCCGGCATAGGTCTCATAATCCGTAAGCGCCGGCATGAAAAGCCCGATAAGTACCGCGGCCGTAATTGTTATGATATTTGCGAATATTGTCCATATCAGATCGCTTTTCTTAAGAAAAGCGCTGCCATTTTCAGAGTGATCCATACATTCTGATGTATTCATCTGTCACCCTGTCCCGGTCAAAGCTCTTTTCCTTTACGGACATAAAATGAGCCGTTCCGTTTTTGATAAATTCATTAAGCTTTTCCGCAAGATCCCTGCTGTCCCTGTTCCTAAAGAAAAGACAATTCCCGCTCACAACCTCTTTTAAAGATCCCCCGTCGGAAGCTATCACCGGTACTTTAAGCGCACAGGCCTCTGCCGCGGAATAACCAAAGCCCTCCGTTACGGAAGGGATCACGCAAAGGTCACAGCCCGATACAGCCTTTAAAAGCTCTGCCCTGGGAAGCGAAGGTATCACCCTCACAAAGGAAGACATATTATTTTGATCTATATATTCCAGGACTTTTTTTCTGCAGTCTGCAGGCTCATCTGCCAGTATCATGCAGAAAACCGCCTTGCCATTAATATCAGCCTTAGAAGCAAACAGTCGTATCGCTTTTAAGAGCACGAATATCCCCTTATTCTTTGCAGGCCTGCCGAAATACAGTATTCCCTTTTCTTCAGGCTTCACGGAAAATAATTCCTTAAATTCAATGTCCGCTTTTTCAATAAGTGACTTTGGCGGCAAATCTAAAAAACAATATATCTTAAACAAACGTCTGCATCTTCCGCCGTATTTTTTAAAATCAGCTGCAGTAGCCTCCGATATCACATGAACGTAAGAGCAAAGGCTTATGATAAGCTTTTCATATATCTTGAAAGCCATCGCCTTTAAGCGGTTCTTCTCAAAGAAAAACCATTTATCCCCCATGACCTCATGAATGGTGGTAACGCATTTTTTACCAAGGAGCGCCGCGGCAAGATTCGTCTTTATGGCCGTGGAGTAGATCGCGGTATGGACTATGTCACACCACTTTATATGTCTTATGATATCCTTAAACCTTACTATGGGATGCCCGAAGAGCATGGGCCAGTCACAGTAATAAACATCCATGCCCTTTATACGATAATGACCTTTTAAACCGCCTGAGGCGCTGGTGACCACCCTTATATCAAACCCTCTTTTTACAAGTTCACTGCAGACATCACAGTAGAGCTTCTCCCCTCCCCCTACGTGCGGCGGAAAATGAGGCACTATCCAGGTAAGCTTCATTTTTCACTCTCCGCTGAGTTTTTGAGCTTCATCTCATTTAAAGCTTTGTTCATCTCCCTGACACTTTTCCTGTTTGTCAGATAATTTACCAGCCATATGATCAGATATTCCGCAATGAAAATGGCAAGCATGATAAGACACCACTCTGCATCCCTTATACTCCACCATTTCAAAGTAAATGCCGTGAGATAAAAGAAGACAAGCGTAATGGAAAAATGAATTCCTGTAGCTTTTGCTATGCTCCAGCTCTCTATCCGGTATACGGAAGAAAGTCCCATCCCCACAGCGCCAAGCAGACCTGAAAGAAGGGTCTGCAATATAAACGCTCCAAGCTCACTGCCGACAGCCTCTGTTAGTTCTTTGGTGCAGACATAAAGCATGCCGTCATTATACTCGTGAGTTGCGGAGAGCGCTGTGATAATATCCCCCACCAGCACTCCGAGTGCCAACCCTAAAGATGAGAGCACTATGATCCTGTTTTTTAAACTCATATCTCCGTCTCTCATTTCATAAGCCTCTCTTTAAGAAGCTTTACACGGCTTCTTGCCACCCATGATCTGTTTCCGTTATCAAATTCTATGCCTATGGTCCCAGCCACGCTTAAGTCAAAGCCTTTTACTTTATAAAGGTTAACTATCTCTGATTGTGAGATACGGAAAAATCTTTCAACGTTTAAGAGTTCCTCAACGGATGACAGCGGCTTCCTTATCACATATTCCCCGGATATTGTTTCGATCACAACACGACGGTTATGCACATAGATCCTGATGATATCCCTCTGTGAAATAAATTCCAGAAACGAATCCTTATAGGCAGGAATAACAGGAAAATCGTTGTCAGAAATATTCTCAATGGCATATATGATATTTTCTACCTGCTTTGTCTTTTCCTTCGTCTGTATAGTGACCTTTGGATCTGAATATTTTTCATCCAGCACCACAGCGATGTCGACCATATTCTTCATTGATCTGCTCCGTTTTTCAAACCAGTAAGATCCTTCGCAACAGCAAACGTGCGAGCCCGTTTCCTGTCCGCTCAAGGATGACATATTGGAAATTTTAGTAATTATATTATAAAAAAGACCGCCACGTTACATTGTGACGGTCTTAACATGCTATTTGGTCGTTTTTATTGTCTATTCTGCATCGGTTGATTCCGGCATATTACCTGCAACATTGTACAGCTTTCTTCTTCGTTCCATCTCTTCCGGGGAAGGTGCGGGAATATCCTTATGAACAGCAGTCACCGAATATACTACTACACCGTTTTTCTTACCCTTAAGAGGGATGACTCCCACTTCCTCCACATCCACTCTTTCTTTTATCCTTGCATAAAGCACATCGCTTATATAGACCTTGCCCGCGCCTGCATTGGCTTCGAGCCTTGCCGCCGTATTTACGGTATCGCCTATAGCTGTATAGTCCATGCGGAAATCGCAGCCTATATTCCCGGCAACGGCATGACCGCAGTTTACCCCCACTCCGAAGCCTATCTTACGGCCGAATTCCTCTTCTATCATTTTATTTAAAGGCTCGCTTCCCATGGCGATATCCATCGCAGCGCAAACGCTCTTGAATTCATAATCCTCCAGATCAAAGGGAGAATTGAATACCGCCATCGTACAGTCTCCCACGAATTTATCAAGGGTTCCCATATTATCAAATACAGCCTTCGTGGTCAGTTCCAGATAACGATTGAGTATCTTTACCACATCCTCTGCCGAGAGAGCCTCCGACATGGTAGTAAAGCCTCTGATATCTACGAATAGTACGGAAATATCCCTGGACTTACTTTCTAAGCTTACCTTATAATTTCCTTTACGGGCTATTTCCTCAATGATCTGGGGCGCCACGTATTTGCTGAAGGCCTTAAGTATGCGCGCCCTGTTTTTGTATTCGGTGATATAGCCCTCCACCATGCACACCACATACGAGATAACTATCACCAGAGGGAAATAAAGCAAGCTTATGACTGTACCTTTGTTATGAAGCATCACGCCGGCAGCAAGCTCACAGACTATCGCAATGATAAGACATACGGCAGATACCACCATACGCTTTTTTCTGAATAAAAGAGTGAGCAGCGCCGCAAAAACAGCCGTTATAAGAGCATAAAACTTCGGATCGCCGTTTATTGAAAAACGATTCTGAATGAATCCCTGGAGTATATTGGCATGGACCTCAACCCCGTACATCTGCCTGGATCCGCCTGTAGGTACATTAAAGGCATCCTGCATCCCCGGCGCATACGCTCCCACAAGCACGATGCAGTCATCGAAAGCCCTTGGATCTATATCTCCGCTAAGCACCCTGGCCATGGATATATACTCGTAATCACCGGGCTTTCCGGAATAATCTATGATGGATTGCCCGTATTTATCAATGGGATAAGCTTCCGGCGCTGTGCCGTTAAGGCTGCAATACCTGCTGTATATCATATAAGGGAAACTGTAATATTCATTTCCCTCATATTCCGTTACCGTGGTTATCCTTCTTACCGTACCGTCTGAATCCTGGGATATATTTGAAAAGCCGGTGTCACATACTTCCCTTAGCTCATCATAGGGCAGATAAAGCTCTTTTATCCTGTAGCCCATGTTCCCGTCCTTATCCTTTACAAGCACCGGCTCGTAAAGAAACTGCATCACGGTCACAGCATTCCCGTACCTCTCTGCGGCAAGGGCAAACTCCCTGTCCCCCTCTTCGTCCACATGTCCCGAAAACTGTATATCGAAGCCTATGATATCAGGGCCGAATTCCGGATTGCCCGTAAGATCATCAATAAGCTTTGCATAAATTCCTCTGGACCAGGTATTGATAGGCCCGTATACTTCCAGAGTCTCCTCATCAACACCTATTATCTTTATCTTTCCGGACACACCTCTCGGTACCTGATAGAGGGCATCAGTAAGTATATGATCCAGACCCGAAAATGCATTGGTCACGGTAAGCAGGAATACCGCTGCCGCCACGCCAAGCATGAACAGGATATCCACGATGAGGGCATTTCTGCCTGCTTTATCCTCTGAAGACTTCATTTTTCGGCTTTTCCGAAGGTATATTTTCCGGATGTTCTGATATAGAACTTTCCTCCGCCACTGTAAACGGTTTTATCACCTTTTATCTTCCAGGAGCTTTCGCCTTTTAAGTTGTATTCGATTCCCTGAGTCAAAAGGATTTCCTTCCCCTCCGGAACCGTATTATCCTTGCGCCATGCAGGCCAGATCTCAACAGTAAATGAATAGCTGTTTCCTGCTTCATCAAATGCGGTTACGGTCTTTGATTCGACATCCTCACCCGCTGCAAACAACACTTCAAACAAACCGTCTGAAGCAGCATATTCCTTACCGTCTGCGATAACAGTCTTAAGATTCAGATCACTGAATGTAAAACGCAGCTCGTCGGCGTAAACCCTGAGCGTTTCTCCGTTACGGGGCGCCTGCACTCCGTATGCGGGATCAAAACTCACTTCCGGAATATCCTTGTCTATCTTAAGTTTAAATGAAACCTTCACTGCATCCGTAACGGCATTGTCAGACTTTCTCTTATAGAACAATTCTTTTATATTCTCATTCCATGTAACAGACTCAGTAAACTTACCGTCACGGCTGGTGCTTACAAGATATCCGTCGGGGGCCGTAAGGACAACATCTGAGGTATACCAGTCACCGTTTCCCTTTACTCCCGTCGGTGCCGCCCCCTTAGCCGGTGCTTCAAGATAGTCGATGCTGAAATCCTTTTCAAAATTAACGGGCGCGTAAAAACCATCGGCAGACGATGTGATCCTTACGGTATATTTTCCATATGCTGTAGGCACTTCTGTTGTGTAGGTTTCATCCGGCGCCCCGTATTCCTTATACATAACTATAAGCACAGCCTCACTTAAGGCACTCGCTTCCACTTCAAAACCTGCGCCTGCATAGATCTTTACCGGAAGCGATATCTGAGGATCATCCTTCGCTGTATAAGGAATAAGGGCTGCAGGCCCGGTAATGGCACCGTCCTTATCTCTCCTTAAATGTACATAGCCCCCTGTCTTTGCAGCAGAATGCAAAACAGATGTTTCAAACTTCCCGGAAGGAGATACGCCTATATGGTATCCCGAAGCCGGTACGATCTTAAGATCCTTAACGGTACCCTTGCTGTTTTTTACCTCCGTGTAGGTATAAGGCTCCTCAGGAACATCAAGATATACCACTTCAAATTCTTTTGTATCTGTATCAGATGAATAGGTGGAAGTTTTCTTAAGCTTCGCACGCGCGATATATGTTCCTACTTCCGTAGGCTCCTTTGAAGTATAGGTATCATCCTTCGCATCTTTCTTTTTATACTCAACGGTCACAGCACCCTTGGAATTCTTCTTTATCTCATATTCTATCTCGGTTCCCAGATAGAAGCGGCTGTCCATTTTAAGATTCACTTCGCCCTTAAGCAGATCCTCTTTTTTCTCTTCTTTCTTTTCTTCCTCCTTCTCCTTTTCTTTCCATACGGCATCGAAGGTTACCTCTTCGATATCTGCTTTTACGCTGCAGCTTCCGCCGAGCTCGTAGTCTGTGGTTCCGTCTGAGCTGTTGTTTTTATCCGTAAGCTTCCAGCCTGAAAGCTCATATCCGTCGCGGGTAAATGAGGCTTCGGATAAGAGCGTGATGCTGTGGCTTTTTCCTGCCGTATCCGCATCAAATTCAAGCTTCTTTGTGATTTCAGTTCCCTTTCCCTCTCCCGGACGATAGGTTACGGTAACTGTGGGTTTCTTTATTTCCTTCCATACGGCATCGAAAATAAGTTCTTCGCGGTTAGCCCAGAAATTGCAGGACTCTCCAAGATCGTAATCCGTCTTTTCATCGGCACTGCTCTCCGCATCTGTAAGCTTCCAGCCGGCAAGCTCATATCCTTCACGGGTAAATGAGGCTTCCGAAAGCAGCTCGATGCTGCGCATATCCGCCCCGGTGTCCGGTTCAAATATTATTATCTTCGATTCAGCTTCTCCTGTTCCGCCGTTTGGACGATACGTAACCGTAACGGAAGGCTTTTCTATTTCCGCCCAAACAGCTTCAAATGTTGCGGCATCGCAATCTTTCACTAAACTGCAGGTTCCTCCAAGTTCGTAGCTCACAGTAGTTCCGTCGGTGCTTTTTGACTTTTCCGTAAGCTTCCAACCGGCAAGTTCATAACCTTCACGGGTAAACGATGATGCCTCGGAAAGCAATTCTATATTTTTTGATTCTGTTACTTCTTCCGGCTCAAATGTGTAGACTTTCTGTAAATTTTCTCCTGTTCCCTCGCCGGAACTATAAGTAACCGTAACGGAAGGTATCTCTTCCCACACAGCGTTAAATGTAAGTGTTTCCGCTCCGGTCACATGTAAACAGCTGCCTCCCAGCTCATAGAGACCGCTGTCATTTACTTTTGAAGAATCATCTGCGGATATCTCCCATCCTGCAAGATAATATCCTTCACGGTAAAAAAAGCATTCTTCAGAAGACAAGAGCGTGGTGCTCATTATATCCACACCTTCGGTGATATAGGATTTTTCAGTGATGGCACTTCCGACTCCGCCGTTTGGATCATAAGTAACATCAATGTAGCTGTCCCATATAGCGTCAAAATACACCATTGTTTCCGGTTCAAACGGTATGGTGATCTCAGCGCCCGGCTCGTGCTCATCCGTATCCGACTCCCAGCCGGTAAGCTCACGCCTGCCGATAGTATAATCCTCAAAAGTATTGGACAACTCCGAAATAAATACTTCTTCGGTCAGCAGATTGAATGTCACATTAGTAGTTCCCGAAGTGATCATGCTGGAGGCGGTCACTGTCACGCCCAGCTCAGGATCGGCACCATCCGGGCAATATTGGAAGAACATTGAAAACTTCGCCGCATATGCAACTATGTGCTGTTCTGAATTCCCCTTTTCTCCTATTTTTTTCCAGCCGGTTATTTCATAAGGTGAACTGATCACATCCTCATTTACCGCAGTCGCAGTTGCTCCGGCAGTATACGTATCAGATGTCGCTGAAGTAGGATCCCCCGTAAAGGAGCCGTTACCAAAATTCTTCAGATAGAGTTCCGCCGAACCCGAATAAAAGCAGAAGGCAACTCTTGTATTATCATTAACTATCTGTATGCTCTCCTCCGGCTCCAGCTCATCGGGATAATTCGACTCTTCCACTATACCCGAATCCTCGTCTGCAAGGGCGGTTAATGTTCCAAATCCCCGCATCCCTTCCATATCAGCTAAAAGCATGGCTGCAAGCAGCAGCGCCACTGTTCTTTGGAATATGCCGATCCAGTTTTTCTTTTTCATGCTTTTTCCTCCCTAAGATCCTTCGCTGCAACAAACGGATCCATCCGTTTGCTGTACGCTCAGGATGACAGTATGCAGTGTCAGGACGACATACGTTACTCTTCTATCCAGTCTATATCAGTATCCTTTGTGATCTTTTTATCAAATTTAAAATTCCAGTGTCCGTTTTCCGTAGGCATGAGCAGAGGTTCATCTACCCTCTCGCCCTTATCCACAGTGGTTTCTCCGAACACCGAACCATTATACATAAACCTGACGGTAACCGTACCGCCCTCATCTCCCAAAAGATCGCCCACGGATATGGACATCTTCCTGTCGGTGTTATCGCTTACTATCCCCAGATATTCAAGGGTCTGCTCTGCAAGCTTCTCATAATCTATATCATCGGGATCCCCCACATAATCCGTGATCGTCGTATCCATAAAGATGCGTATCTGCTTTCCTATGGATACCGTTACCCTTCTGCCGCCCGGAGTCTTGTCAGGCATAATAAGATCTGTCTCCACATCTCCTTCGAAGACCTGTACATCCGTATATACAACACCATTTGACGATACTGTCACATTAACCCTGAATATGGTACCTCTGACAGACATGGTCGCGTTCTGGGTATTTACTTCATAAACCGAACCATCGCTTAAAGGCTTTTCGATATGATTTATGATGGCACCTTTTACCAGCTCTATTCTTGTATGGGAATCTGCCTGCGTACCGTCTGCCTGCAGCAGTATCTCGGTATCATCTTCAAGATAGATATATTTATCCTCATCGGCTTTTATCACAAAATATCCGCTTTCTAAGGATATCCTGTCTCCGCTCTGCAGCAACATACTCTCATAAGGTGCGATCTCCGTTCCGTCAGGATGGATGACATTCGCATTTCCCTCTATCTTATAGACCTTTAACACCCTGTAGGTATCTTTATTTCTCGTGATAAATAAAACAGAAATAAGAACCGCCGCAAGTACTGCCACTGCCGCCGCCACTATGATCATCACTTTCCTGCTGCCGTTCTTTTTTTCTTCCAAAACTTATATCCCCCGGGGGTTTATGATGCCGGAAGCTCACATGAGCCCTGCCTTTTTCAGGTATTCTATTGATGCTCTCTGCGCATCAATGCCGTTATTTTCGATCAGTATGGATGCGTCTTTCATATATCTTTCAAAATGTTTTTTGAATACTTCCCAATCGATCTTTCCATTTCCCACAGCCAGATGCAGATCCCGCTTCAGATCATTATCATTTATGTGGACATGCTTTATATACGGACCTATGGCCTCTGCCCACTCATCTACGCCGTGTTCCATGCCAAAGCAGCATGCATGTGCATAGTCAAAGCAGATGCCGAAATTTTCTATATCCTTAAGCCGCAAAGCAAGTTCTGCCATAGGCGCCGGATCGGCATCAAACATATTTTCAAGCCATATCTGCTGCCCCGGATATTCCGCGCATATCTCTCTCCAGCAATGTTCATTGCTTGAGAGCCAGTTATCAATATATTTCTTTGCGGAAAGCTGCGGGCATATATTTGAATGAAAGACCGTTCCAACAGCCCCAAGGCGCTCTGATATTTTCAGGCTCTGCCTTATGCGCTTAAGGGAAATCTCCCTTACTTCCTTATCCTCGCTGAACACCAGCACATCAAAGAAATCCCCGTGACTGGTCACAGGCCCCGGTACTTTGATCTGACGGTATCTTTCGATCAGTTCTTCTGCCTTTCTTTCATCATCGAGTACAGACGGTGAAAAAAAATCATTGTATTCAAAGCCCAGACTATATTCTTCTGCAAGGGCTATACTCTCTTTAAGATGCTCCGGATCCGGTATGATCTGAAACGCGGCCATCCTACCCCTCCTTCACCACCCTGTTCCTTCCGCTTTCTTTAGCGACATAAAGGCGTCTGTCAGCAACAGCAATATTTTCTTCAGCAGTATGAGCGGGATCTATCACGCCGCAGCCAAAGCTCATGGTCACATTTATGGTAGTTCCTTCAAATATGCATTCGGAGGCTTCTATGGCTGCCCTTACTTTTTCCGCAGTCGCAGCAGCACCGTCTAAATCCGTATCCGAAAGCAGTATGATGAATTCCTCTCCGCCCCATCTGTAAACCACATCATCCTTACGCACATTACTTTCAAGCATAGCTGCCACATGCCTGAGCACAGCATCGCCGGCATTATGTCCGTAGGTATCATTAACAGCTTTGAAATGATCTATGTCACACATTATCATGGAGCCGCCCGCATTGCCGCGACGGTCTATGCCGTTGCCGTATCTTACTCCGAAATCATGATAAAAACCTATACGGTTACGTACCTTTGTAAGACGGTCACGCTCGGCATCCGCTAAGAAAAGTTCGCTCTCCAGGGTCAATGAGCAAATAAAAGCCGCAAGCGAAAGGCGCTTACAGTCACGGCGCATATTAAATTTTCCGTCGCCGTCAAGCTTATTTATTACCTGATACGCCCCGATGAACTCGCCCCTGCTGTTTGTAATGGGCATTACAAGGATGGAACGTGTCACATAGCCTGTCTTTCTGTCTACTTCAGGATTAAAGAAGGGATCATGATATGGATCGTTTGTAACAAGTGTTCTACCCTCTGCGAGAGCCTTTCCTACCATACCTGTTCCTATAGGTATCTCTATCTTTCCTGTGGCGGTAGAGGATACTGTCCATATCTTTCCTTCTTCATTATCGATCCTCCAGAAACTTGCCCTGTCCGCATTTACAAGGCGCCTTCCAAGATCCGTAAGAAGCTTTATGATCGTAAGATGATCTTCTTCCACGCCTGTATCGGTATTGCGCATTTCCAGATATAACTCATTGGAGATCTCAAAAATATTATTTAAAAGGTCTTCCCCGTAATAACTGCTTTCCAGAGCTTCCTTATCATCTTCCACAGTCGCGGTGATACCGGGAACCGACTGGGGTATATTCTCCGGAGCAACCCCCAATATGCCTGATCCGTCTGCAGGATTGAAACCCATACCGTTTGTATCCATTTCTTACCTCCCCTTTAATGATAAAAATTTGATGTTATAGGAAACGAATTAACAAATTGCACTTTCAAAATATTTTACCAAATATGACTGCCGATGTATATTAAGCAATACAAAAAAGTTTCTTTTTACGCCTGTTCGGTTCTTTTGTTTTCAATAATATAAAAAAAAGACAGAAGGAGGTTTGTAAGCCTTCCTTCTGTCACTTTTATATCACAGCTTAGAGACTGCCGCCCTTACCGTTGGCATTGATAGCCGTAGGGGGGATATTCTTTAAGTAATTGGGATCCGGATCGGGCCAGAGCCTGTAATATACAAAGCCATTGGTTATACCCTCTCCGTCGGTACCGCTCTTTACGGGGCATACCCACACTTCTATCTTATCATTATCAGCACGCTTGAGTATCCTGTACTGGTTTATATTATATTTTCTGTAGAAGATGTTTATGTCATACTGCTGAAGCTCGTCAACATATGCATCATAAAGTATCGGGTGCTTACCTGTTCCGTAAGGATCTCTGAGTATGCCGTTACGGAAATTATTTGCATATTTGCCTTTGATGGAACCTTTTGTCGTAAGCGTCCATTCAAAGCCGTTTACCACTTTATAAGGCTGCCCTGTAACGGGATCGTTCACATTAAAATATACCGGTGCATTTTTTGTGGCTATGCCGTCCCATTCATCGCTGGCCTCGGGATTTGTGGCTACCACACGCTGCAGTGCCTCCCCCAGCACTCTGGCCATGTCCATGTCACGCACTTTTCTCGCCTTATCAACATACATGATGAGGCTCGGAACGACTATAGCTACAAGAACAGCCATTATACCAACGACTATTATGAGCTCTATCAATGAAAAACCTTTATTCTTCTTCATAGATCGTTCCTCCTTTCTTCTATATTTTTTTAATCTCAACCCCCAATTGCCTGTCCGATTAATATATCGGTATCACATGTATATTATATTAGCTTTTTTGGGAAAAATGAAGTCCTCTTTTTAGTGCAATTCATTTATTTTTGTTAACTTTTTATGTACGCCATATTGTTTGTGTGTACTTTTCTACATCTTTTTTGAAATTGTTTATATTTTATCTGTGTTCCAATCTCTCACCTTACGCCTTGTGGCCACCGATCTGGCTGTTGCGTTCGATAGTCATCGCCCCCTCTTCCAGATTCATCCCCTTAACAACGGCATTCTTTCCGTATTTCTTCTGCATCGCAAGCACAGCCTTCTGGAGCTTAAGCTCACGCGCCTCTTTTTCTTCTTCCGCCTTCCTTTCGCTTTCATCCTGAAGCATGTCAAATACCGAAAGCTGTTTACCCTTATAAACCTCCTCCTCTTTTTCCCCGAAGGAAAGCACATTTTCCGCCGCCACATATACCTTGCGGATCAGCAGGTCGTAATTGATTATCCTGTCGTAGAGACGCGCAGCTGCCTCCGCTATCTGTCTGCTGGAGCTGGTGCGGTGCGAAAGATTCTCCGTACCGTGGGCATGCTTCGGGACCAGTCTCCCGTAATGCTCACGCTCGACCGGCCCCTTATAATTCCTTCTTCTTTCCGGATCTTCAAGATTCTCTATATCATATATAACGGTAAGCACCAGCTTATCCGTCACGAGCCCTTTGTCTGTAAGCTCTAAAGAAAGGAGATCAGCCATCTCCCTCACTATGAGCTTTCCTTTTTCAGCCGTATAGGGTTCCTTTAAAACCTGTCCCTGGCTTACGGACTTAGCCGCCGGACGGTAGGCTTTTGCCTCCGCAATGGTACAGGGTTCCTCCCCCCATGCATGATCTATCAGGAGCTCCGCATTTATCCCAAAGAGCCTGTATAAAAGCTCTTCATTATAGAAATCTCCGTCCTGCCCCAGGGAACAGAGCGCCACATCCCCCATGGTGTTTATCCCGTATTCGGAAAGCTTGCTCGCTGTCCCCCTTCCCACTCTCCAGAAATCCGTAAGCGGCCTGTGGGTCCAGAGCTGTTTCCTGTAGCTTAAGGTATCGAGCCATGCTATGCGCACGCCATCCTCATCCGCCGCCATATGCTTTGCCGTGATGTCCATCGCTATCTTTGCAAGGTACATATTGGTACCTATGCCCGCGGTGGCAGTGATGCCGGTGGTATTTAGCACATCCTTTATCATGGTCCTTGTAAATTCCCTGGCGTTCATGCCGGAAGTTTTAAGGTAATGCGTGATATCTATGAACACCTCGTCAACGGAATAAGGGAACATATCCTCAGGCGCCACATATTTTAAATATATGGAGTATATCTCCCTGCTGACATCCATATACAGCTGCATACGCGGGGGCGCAATGATATAATCAAGCTCTAAGCTCCTGTCCGTCTTAAGCTCCGCATCGATAAAGGATTTTCCTCTAAAGCTGCCTCCTGCTTCCCTAAGACGCCTGTTATTGACTTCCTTAACCTTCTGAACCACTTCAAAAAGCCTCGCCCTGCCCGATACTCCGCAGGCTTTAAGCGAGGGTGATACTGCAAGGCATATGGTCTTTTCCGTACGTGTGGGATCGGCTACCACCAGATTTACGCCAAGAGGATCCAGACCTCTGTCAGCTGCTTCGACAGAGGCATAGAAACTCTTTAAATCTATGGCTGCATATATTCTTCCGTCATCATCCATGATCATTTAATTTTAAAATAAGGGGATTTATTTGTCAAACATGTGTTCGATTCGATTTTAATCTATCGTGCCGCCGCCTATGACCGTATCTCCGTCATAAAGTACCACAGCCTGGCCCTTCGTAATTGCTCTTAGCGGTTCGTCAAAGACCACCTTTATACTGTCGGGTCCCGTCTGTATCACACTGCAGGGCTGTTCCTTCTGGCGGTAACGCACTTTGGCCGCACATTTTATTTCACCCTTTATTTCCGGAACCGAGATAAGATTAATATCGGAAGCTGTAAGTGTATCGGAAAAAAGTCCTTCACCGTGTGAGAGCATCACGCGGTTATTCTTCGTATCAAGCCCTGTTACAAAATAAGGGCTTTCCGCCGCGATTCCAAGGCCCTTCCTCTGGCCTATCGTATAATGAATGAGCCCCTTGTGCTTACCTAAAAGCTTCCCCTCATGATCCACAAAATCACCCGGGGCATATGATCTTCCGGTATACCTTTCTATGAAAGAAGCATAATCTCCGTCCGGCACAAAACATATATCCTGTGATTCCGCTTTACCGGCATTTATAAATTCCTGTTCACCGGCGATCTTTCTCACCTCATCCTTGCCAAGCCCTCCGAGGGGAAGCAGGGTATGAGCAAGCTCATCCTGTGTAAGACCGTAGAGCACATAGGACTGATCCTTTGCGGCATCAAGCCCCTTCTTTAAAATGTATCTGCCTTTTGCCTCATCAAATTCCCGTCTTGCATAATGTCCTGTGACTATAAAATCCCTGCCTCTTGAAATGGCGGCATCCAGAAGCTTTTTAAACTTCATATACCGGTTGCAGTCTATGCAGGGATTGGGCGTACCGCCGTTTTCATAGGTACGTACAAATTTCTTTATTATCTTCTCGTCAAAATCCTCCATGTAATTTACAACGGAGTAAGGTATGGAGAGCCTCCCTGCCACGCGCCTTGCATCCGCCACATCCTTATCCGAGCAGCAGGTCTTAAAATTGCAGACATTTTCCTCATTATGAAAGAGACGCATGGTAACGCCTTCGCAATCATAACCTTCGCTTTTTATGAGATATGCCGCCACTGAGGAATCAACTCCCCCGCTCATGGCAATAAGTGCGGTTTTATTCATCTTTGACCTCCACGAAAGGAAATCACCTTTCCCCTTATAAGAATACAAACAACATCATAAGTGAAAATGCGGCAGCAAAAGAAAAAGTCCCTATATCATTATCCTTTCCTTTTGACATGCCGGGTATAAGCTCCTCCACCACGGTAAATATTATAGCGCCTCCCGCGAAACTCATCACATAAGGAAGGGCTGCCGGGAAAATAACCATGATGATAACCGTTATCACTGCAAGTATGGGTTCATGCGCTCCGGATACCATGCCCATAAAGACAGCCATTCCGTTGCTTATACCCTTATCCTTTATGGGAAGCGCCACCATCACCGCCTCCGGTATATTCTGCAGCGCTATGGCCGCCGCAAGTATCATTGCGGTAGATGCGGATATCCAGGGAACTCCCAGAAAATGTCCCGCAAAGAGAGCCCCCACTGCGATACCTTCGGGAACATGATGTATCACTTCCGAAAGCATTATCTTTGTCTCATCCTTTAAACTGCTTGCCGGACCTTCGGTGATCCCTAAACCCGAATGTATATGGGGTACTGTCTTATCCAGAACATACTGTATAAATATTCCTGCCCAGAAACCTGCAAAAACCGGAAAAACTGATATTTCTCCGGATATGCCGCTCTGCATCGAGGGACCTAACATACACCATACAGCGGCAGATACCATTATGCCTGCAGAACTTCCCGACATAACCTTTACGGCACTGTCCGAACGAAGCCTCCCTTTTTTCATGTATACGGAGAGAGCTCCAAGCGCCGTTCCCGCAAGGGGAAGGAGCATGCCGAACACCACATCGGACTCGCCCATTACATTTGATCTGTCAAGTGAACCTAAAAGCGAATTTAAACCTATGAATATAAGTATGCTTCCGCCTGCGACCTCAGAACCGGACCTGTACCTGGAACCGAAGAGATTGCCTATCTTTACGCCGATGGCAGCCATAAAAAACGTGATCACACCTATAATGCTTACGGCAAAAAAAGTATTTGCCGCGTTTCCCGCAGCCAGAACCTTTACCGGCGCTGCCACAAAAGTGATACCTACTGCCAGGGCATCTATGCTGGTGGCAACCGCCATGGGAAGCATGGTTTTAACGCTTATGTCAGGATCGGTCTCTTCATCTTCTCCGAAGGCTTCCTTAAGCATGCCCGCGCCTATCACAGACAATATGGTAAAAACAACCCAGGGCGCCACTCTTGTTATTATGCTTTCAAAACGGGTTCCCAGGAAAAAACCTATAAGCGGCATAAGAGCCTGGAAGCCCCCGAACCACACTCCGCATATAACGCTTTCCTTAAATCCCGCCTTTTTTATTGCAAGCCCCTTGCATATGGATATGGCAAAGGCATCCATTGAAACACCGAACGCAAGAAGGAATACTTCAAATAATCCCATATCATTTACCTCATCCTGTAATCATCTCTCCATGGATTGATCTTTTCATAAACCTCCGCCGCGTGCAACACCAGAAGGTCATTCAATCTGTTTCCGATGATCTGCATCCCAACCGGGAGTCCTTCCTTCGTAAAGCCTGCAGGCACGCTGCAGGCCGGGTTTCCCAGTATGTTCTCATAGAAGGTCTCACAGAAACCGATAAGAGTCTCTGATCTCCTGCCGTTTATCATTTCCGGGCCCTTTGTATTGCCATCCTCTGTGTTTAATACGGGCGGGCAGGCAGTGACCGGCGATATGATAAGATCATAATTTTTAAAGACTTCCCTGTGGGCGTCAAAAATTTCCGTCCTTGCCAGGTTCCATTCATGATAATCCATGATGTTTAAAGCCGCAGCCCTCTTATACCAGTAAATGAACTCCTCCGGCAGCTCATCCATATGGTCTCCGATAAGGTCAAAGCCTTCTTTTTTCTTATGTTCGAATTCGATCACACTGTCTATGGTTATGGCCATATCCCATATACAGGCATATTCATAAGCATCCCTCTTTAGATTAAAACTTACCGGCTCCACCACAGCGCCTGCATCTTCCATTTTTTTTGCAGCTGCGTAAACTATCTTCCCTGCTTCTTCATCTACTGCAAAAGAATCGAAATCATAAGTAAAAGCTATCCTCAACCCCTTTATATCACGGGGCATGATATCAGAGAACCTTATGCTTAAAGGATCACGCTCATCATATCCCCGCATCAGCTCAAAAAGGAGCCTTGCATCCTCTACCGTCTTTACAAGTCCTCCGGGAGTGCAGTAAGGATGGGTGGCGCAAAAAGCATCCGGTCTGCAATAGTTTGGTATAAGACCCGCAGATGCTTTAAATCCCACCAGATTACACCATGAAGCAGGTATCCTTACGGAACCTCCCGCATCACCGCCCTCTGAAACCGGCACAAGCCCGGCTGCAACCGCCGCTGCGCTTCCGCCGGATGAGCCGCCCGAATTATATCTCGTATCGAAAGGATTTTTCGTCGGACCAAAAAGCTTATTATCAGTGGTTCCCCTGAAACCGAAAGCAGGGGCATTGGTCTTTCCTATCGCTACCCCGCCTGCTTTTTCCATTGCGGCGGTAAAAACGGAATCATATGCATCAACCGCAGTAAGCGACTTCACCCCGCCATGGGTATTGGTCCATCCTTTTTTGGACGGAAGGAAATCCTTTAAGCCGAAAGGAACTCCTGAAAAGACCCCCGTATCTTCTTTTGCCGCAAGCCTTTTATCTAAGAGCCCTGCAGCCTCGAGGGCCTCATCAGTCTTCGTATATACAAAAGCATTTATGTCCTTGTTATAAGCTTCTATGCGATCCGCAAAATACCTGACGACCTCTTTGGGCCCAAGGTTCCTTGCAAGTATCTCTTTTCCAAGTTCGGCCGCGGAAAGCAGCTCCAAGCGTTCCATAGTTTTACCTCCGGGATAAGATCCTTCGCTTCGCTTCTGTTCCTAATAATTCACTCTTCCCCTGTCCTTATAAACTTCCATGCGCCTGCAGTATTCCAGATAATCCTTCCCCACCTCTTCTTTTCGCCAGTTCTGGCATACCTTATACCCTATGGGCGAAAAGACTACCTCCATGAGGAGCTCCAAAAGTGCGCCAAACAAAGCTGTCCCCAACACCGTTGCCCCCGTCCAGCCAAGTGTTGATCCGATGCTCATCTTGAAAAATACAAGGAATGCAAGACCCGTGAAGACGTAATTATCAACAAACTGTCCGACAGCCGTTGAAATATAGCTTCTCGTCATATATGCAGCCCTGCCCTCCGGATCCTTCTTAAAGCGGTTTCCTATAAGGACATTGAGGCAGTTATTAACTATCCCCGAAAGAAGAAAAGCCACAGAGCTTGCCGTAAATATCTGCCAGGTCTGGGAGAAGGTAGCGTCAAAAGACGTATAAGGATATTCCTCTGCCGCAGGGCCGATATATATATGGGATATCAAATGAAAAAATGCAATGCATATCAGATTTATGATAAGTGTCAGTATATTAAGCTTTGTCGCTGCCCTTGCGCCGTAGGTCTTGGTCACCACATCCATACATAAAAAAGGGACCCAGCTGATAAACAGGCCGCCTGTGATCCCTAACCACGAAGGATCCGTCATTATGATGGTCTTTGCCGCCATAAGGTTCATAACCACTACGGATACGGCAAATGCCGTGACCACGAGGGACGGCACGCTGCGCAGCAGCCGCTTCCAGTCCTCCATGTCACTAAGCCATTCCCAAACATCCTTTATCCAGGCTGTAATCCTTCCAAACATACCGGCTTTCTTCTTCGTCATCATTAATTCCTTTCATTGAAGCATTGATGCAAGGATCTCCCTGCATGCGTCTTCACCCAGTTTTATTATTCCCCCCGCAAAGCCTTTTCCCCCGTCTTCATAAAGGAGTTCACTTATCAGGCTGTCGATATCTTTAGGACTTCCTCCAAGTTCTCCAAGGGATGAGGGCATATCCATCATTCTGAAAAAATCACTTAATGCCGCGATGCCTTTAAGTGCGGGATCCACATCCGCATTGATACCCCATACCCGCTCCGCCAGCTTCTTAAACGGCTTATCAACCCCCTGCCTGATATAATATTTAAATACAGCAGGCATTACCACGGCAAGCCCCGCCCCATGTGCACAGCCGTAATGCGAGGAAAGTACATGTTCGATAAAATGACTGTTCCAGTCCTCATGCCTTCCCATTCCGAGCATGCCGCCGTGGGAAACGGCCGCAGCCCACATGATCTCTGCTCTGGGCGCATATGCTTTCGGATCTGCCATTACAAGAGGCGCTGCATCTTTTACCGCATTAAGAGCTCCCTCTATAAGCCTGTCGCTGACATTTGTATCTTCGCTGTCACTTATATACCGCTCATAAAGATGGGATATTATATCCGTTATGCCGCAGGCGCTCTGATATACGGGAACCGTAAATGTCAGTTCCGGGTCAAGTATTGAAAAGACGGGCCTTATTGCATCACCCGAAGCGCTCTTTTTATATTTACCTCCGCCAAAGCTTATCACGGCATCGTGCGAAGCCTCGCTTCCCGAACCCGATATTGTCGGTATGGTTCCCAAAGGCAGTGCCTTTTCTATTCTTTTTCCATAAAAAAAATCAGCGAAATCGCCATCATACGGTATGCCTGCTGCCACAGCCTTCGCCGTATCCATAACGCTTCCGCCTCCCGCAGCAAGGATAAAGTCCGCTCCCATGCCGCGTCCTTTTTCTATACCTTCATAAACCTTATCACATAAAGGATTTGCTTCGATACCGGAAAGCCTTTCATGCTCAAGCCCTGCCGCATTAAGGATCTCTTCCAGTTTAATGACAAGCCCGCTCTTTAAAGCGCTTTCCTTACCGCATACAAGGAGTACGCGGCTTCCCCTGAAACGCTTAATGAGCTTTGCTGTTTTCTTCACGTTTCCCCTGCCGAAGACAAACATCGTCGGAGAATAAAAGGTAAAATCCTCCACAGCCTAATTCTCTGCTCCCGATATTATCTTCCAGGCACCTTCCGGCGTATCGGTAATATAAACCGCGCCGTTTTCCAAAAGCTCTTCCCTGCTGCCATAACCGTAAGTGATACCGATGGAATCACAGCCTGCCTTAACTGCGCCCTTTATATCAAAACGCGTATCGCCTATCATCACCACATCGTCCTTTGTAAGGGACATGGCCTCAAGCGCCCTGTTTATGAGTACACTCTTATCATTTGAAGAATCATCCGGCGAAGGAGCGGCCACATGATCGAAAAGATCAAGAAAACCTTCATGCTCAAGCACCTTAAACGCCATATGATCCGGTTTTGTGGTGGCAACAGCCATCTTAAGTCCCGCAGCCTTTATCTTGTCAAAAAGCTCTTTAATGCCGTCATAAACAGTGAAATTAAAAAGCTCTCCCGCGCTATAGCACTCCCTGTAAAACACAACAGCCTTTGCGGCATCCTCCTCGCTTAAGCCTCCGTAATTCTGAAAGGAATACATAAGAGAAGGGCCGATAAAGCGCCTTAATGTTTCAGGAGACAGATCCGGAAGCCCAAGCTTCCGGATCGCATACTGTACGGAATTCATGACACCGGGGCCGGAATCATTTATGGTCCCGTCCAGGTCAAAGAGAACCGCCTTATATCTCATATATGTCTCCGTCCTTATCTTGCAAGCCAGCCGCCGTCAACAGCGATGGTAAAACCGTTCACATAGTCGGATGCCTTTGATGCAAGGAAGATAACAGCGCCTGCCATATCATCGGGTGTGCCCCAGCGGCCTGCAGGTATACGTCCGAGGATCTCCTCGCTTCTCTTCTCATCATCACGAAGCTGTGCGGTATTGTTTGTAGCCATGTATCCGGGAGCTATGCCGTTTACATTGATATCATACTTAGCCCACTCGTTTGCAAGCGCCCTTGTAAGTCCGAGTATAGCGCTCTTGCTTGCGGTATAAGCAGGAACCCTGATACCGCCCTGGTATGAAAGCATTGATGCAGTGCTTATTATCTTTCCGCCGTTACCCTGCTTTACAAACTGTCTTGCAAATACCTGCGAAAGATAGAATACGGTACGAAGATTTACGTTGATAACGGAATCCCAGCTCTCAAGTGAGAAATCGATAGCATCCTCTCTCTTTATAATGCCGGCATTGTTTACAAGTATATCCACATGTCCGTATGCATCGAGGACTTCCTTAAGGATCCTTTCACAGGGCTCGGTTGAAGAAAGATCGGCGATAACCTCTAAGAATTTTACGCCTTCCTTTTCAACTAATGCCTTAGTCTCCGAGCAGTCCCTTCTTGCAACACCTGCGATATCAGCGCCTGCGGATGCAAGAGCCTTGCACATACCCTGTCCGAGACCGGTATTAGCTCCTGTTACAACTGCGACTTTGCCTTTAAGGTCAAAAAGATCATTCATTACATTTTCCTCCTGTGTGTTTTATATACTGTAGGTTATTATAGCCTTATCCATTCATTCATGGCAAGTCTGTTTATGCTTCCCTCCCTGTCCTCATACTCCGGACAGATCACAAGCTTATCACTGTTTTTGTTTAATCTCGCCCCCCAGAAACTGTAAGTGGAATTGGCGGTTATATTATCATCACAGCAGCTCATAAGGAACATATCATCATAAGCATGCCTTTTATCCGTTTCATATATGACCGGCTCTATCCCTGCTTTTTTTAACATTGCGGATGCTCTTTCACAGTCATCCGAAAAAAGCACAAAACATACATCCTCTCCCCGTTTTTCCCTGATATGATCCGCCGCCTTTTTATAATAAACTTCGTCAAGTATATCCAGAGCGCTTCCGGTATAATCCCCGCAGCGCACATGTATGGAGCAGGTCTTTTTTTCTTTCATTTTCCCGAGGGTAGCTTTATATAATTCATACAGCTTCCCGGTAAATGAGAATTTGTCCGTGATGCCGTCATCGTAAAGTTCCGGATATATCCAGTATCCGTCAAGATACATATCCTCTCCGGATCTAAGCCTCGTAAGCCGCTCATTTTCTTCAAGCGAAAAAAGAACGCCTTCTTCGATATGGCTTTTTTTATGTCCGTTTTTCTCTACTTTCTTATACTGCTGCTTATATAAATACTGAAATACCTGCTTTGAAAAGGGAAAACGGTGCATCACCGGAATATAATCGGCAAGCGCTCTTATTTCCTTTGCAGAAGCCATTTCGCAGGAAATCCCGAAGGCTTTATCCAGCTCATAGCCCTTATGGGTCTCCATGCATCTGTATTCCGAAAGATCAGCTTTAACGGGAATTCCAAGGCGCCTTAAATAAAGCAGGAAGGCGTGCTGGAACATCTGATTGCCCATTCCGCCCCTGAATCTTACAATGATCAAGATATCGCCCTCCCGGTCTTAAAGAAGGTAAAGCTCCCGCTGTCAAGAAGGGTGCCTTTATCATCGCTTATCTCCACATTGTATACCAGTGTATGTTCTCCGTCCCTGAGCGCCTTTGCCTCACAATATATATATTCCGTATCAATGGCAGGCCTTAAAAAGCTTAAGCTTCCCGAAAGCGTTACGCATATACTGCCGCTCATCTGTGCCGCTATGCCCGATACAATATCCGCAAGTGAATACAGAACTCCTCCATGCATGCTGCCAAAAGGATTTAAAAGATCCTCTTTAAAAGGGATGCGGCCTTTGCTGTGCCAGACAGAGGCTTCAAGCACCTCAAGTCCCAGACTGTTTATAAAGGGATTATCAAGCTGTTCTTTAAGTATACCCGCCATATCAAAAACCTCTTTCTCCAAGCAGCGTCTCCGCCGTAAATCTGTCCTCCGGAGTTGTCACCTTTATGTTCTCGTAGCTTCCTTCCGTTATATGGACCCTGATATCCGAAAAGCGCTCTGCCACCATGGCATCATCCGTTATGCCCGCTGTCATTCTGCTTTTATACATGTTCCCGTATGCGGCAAGGATAAGCTCTGTTTTAAAACACTGTGGTGTCTGGACATTCACCACGCTTGCACGCTCAGGCGTATCCGTAACATACCCGTCCTTATCCCTTATCTTTACCGTATCCTTTGAGGCAACCGCAGTCACCGCACTTCCGAATTTTTTAACATCTTCCAGGCAGCGCTCTATGATATCCTTTGTAACAAGCGGTCTGGCCCCGTCATGTATCATCACGATATCAGCCTTAAGCTCTGCAGCCTTTTTTATCCCCTCAAAGGAGGAGTCATATCGTTCTGCGCCGCCGCATATCACGGCTCTTACCTTCTTAAAGCCAAAAGCCTCCACTATCTCTTCCCTCACCCGCTTTTCATCACCGGCGCCCGTAACTAAAATGATATCGTCCGTTTTACTGTCTTCAAAAGCCTTCAGGGTATAATAAACAAGAGGCGCTCCCTTAAGCAGCATATACTGTTTGGGGACATTTGTCCCCATTCTCTTCCCTGTCCCGCCGCAAAGTATCACAGCAGCGCTTCTTAAATCCCCATTCATGATAAAACTTAATCCTCTGTTTCCACCTTAAAAGCCTCTTCAAGCTTACCCTCAGAAGATAAACTCTGTGCTGACGCATACTCAGGGCTTAACACTTCCGCATAAGGTCCGCCCAGTTTTCTCATGGCCTGTGCTATAAATCCCGCATATACCACAGCGCCGTGTATCTGAAGATGTGAATTATCCTTAGGATAAATATACATTGGCCTGGAGGCATGATCACCTACAGCCTTAAGATAATTTTCCGTAAGGCTTGTGGTATCGATGACCGGGACACCTTCCTCCTTTGCAGTCTCCTTCATGGCCGCAGGATAATCACCATGGCTTCCGGGAATAAAATTTCCCGCCTCATCAAACATCCTTCTTGCGATAGGGGTAAGCAGCACGGGGTAAGCGCCGTGAGCGCGCCCCGTGGCTATGAATTTCCTAAGATTGTCCTTAAAGCTTCCGAAAGGTTCAGTGTATCTGCTCTCATCTGCCTTCTTCTCATCATTGTGACCGAACTGTATGAGAAAGATATCCCCCTCTTTCAGATAAGCATCTATCACGGCAAGCCTGCCCTGATCGATGAAAGATTTGGTACTGCGGCCGTTTACGGCAAAGCTCCTTAAGAACACCTCATCATTCAGATAATAGAGAAGCCCCTGCGAAAGCCCTGCCTGCGGATAAGTATCGATGCGGTTATAAGTGACCGTGCTGTCACCTGCATAGATGATGCGTTTCAAAACCCTTACCTCCGGAAATCTTATTCGATAAAGCTCTTAACTGTCTTAAGGATCTCCTCATCCTTGCAGTCGGCATAGAAATATTCCTTGAAATGCTCTCCGGCAAATGCACCCTTTACAAGATCCTTATCAAGCTCCGGAAGAATGTCCGTAAGCTTTCTTAAGCTCACAGCCCTTACACCGTCAAGGATCTTCTTGTTTCTCTGCTCGGGCACCGCTCTCTCCCTGGGATAGCCCTGTCCGCTCTCCTCACAGAAAAGCTTCTCGAAGATATATTCAAGATTAAGATCTCCGCCCCAGCCAAAGCCTTTTGCAAAAGGAATGGCTATTGCATTTCCGTCATTTATCTGTGCAAAGGTGTAAGCATCAAGAGGATCCTCAACATGTCCGCAGATAACGCCGGGGAAGGAATTGAGTGCAAGCATCGCTCCCGCACCGGTTCCGCAGCCCGTGATAACATAATCTGCTGCACCTGAATTAAGTAATACCGCAGCGAGTATGCCGTTCTGCACATATGTAAGCTGCGCCTCATCCTCAGCACTGTACATGCCGTAATTGATAACGGTATGTCCCATGGGCTCCACAACCTTCTTTAATGCCTTTTCGATAACTGCATTCTTTGCTGCCTGGCTGTTCTCATTGATAAGTGCGATCTTCATTTTTTTCTCCTTTTTATTTGTTATTTGTTATTTCCAAAGGCGAGTCCCGGTACCGCATTAAGCGACATAGGGGACCTTTCTCCTTTTAAATACTGATAATAAGCGGCTGCGCCTATCATCGCAGCATTATCCGTGCAATACACGGGTTCAGGCCTGTAAAAGCTTATACCTCTGTCTTTACAGCCTTTTTCAAAAGCCTCTCTTAAATGTCTGTTTGAAGCCACTCCCCCGGCTAAGGCAAATACCTTATCGCCGCTTTCCTCAAGAGCCTCAAAGGCATGCTCCGTAAGCACCTCCACAACAGAACGCTGGAAAGAGGCGGCCACATCTGCCCTGTTTATCTCTTTTCCTGCCATTTCACAGGAATTAAGGTAATTTAATACCGCACTCTTTAAACCGCTGAAGGAAAAATCATATACGGAATCCCTCACTTTTCCCTTGGGAAATTCTATGGCCAGGGGATCACCTTCATCTGATATCTTATCGATCTTCGGGCCGCCCGGATAACCTAAGCCTATGGCACGCGCCACCTTGTCAAAGGCTTCCCCTGCCGCATCATCCTTTGTCTGCCCGAGGACCTCGATCACACCGTAATCCTTTACCCTTACAAGATTTGTATGTCCGCCCGATACCACCAGGCAGGGAAAAGGAGGTTCAAGCTCCGGATGATCTAAAAAATTCGCGCATATGTGCCCTTCTATATGATGCACGCCTATAAGAGGTTTGCCGGAAGCAAATGCAAGGCCTTTTGCAAAGGAAACTCCCACAAGAAGCGCTCCCACAAGCCCCGGACCGTATGTCACGGCCACGGCATCCACATCCTGTATGGAAAGGCCTGCGGTATCAAGAGCCTCCCTTACCACAAAATTTATCCTCTCGGTATGCTTCCTTGATGCTATCTCCGGCACTACACCGCCGTAAAGCGTATGAATGTCTATCTGGGAGGAAATGATATTTGAAAGTACCTTTCTTCCGTTTTCCACCACAGCCGCAGCCGTCTCATCACAGGAAGATTCTATCGCCAGTATCCTTACATCAGCCATTTCCTTCCACATCCTCCCCGGTTACGATATCAAATCCGAATATCTTCCAATGCCCGTCCGCATCCTTTCTCAGTATATATACCTCTTTGCTGGCCTGGTAGACAGTGCCTGATTTAAGGGTATATGTACAGTAAAGCCTTGCGCATTCAAATCCTTTATGAGTAAAATAATCCACATCCGTCGAGGAAGATACCACACTGTTGTATACCGTGATATTTCCTGCTTTGAAAGTATCTATATCCGACTTAAGCGCCACAAGGTAATCAACATCCGACTGCGTGGCCTTTAATTCTTCATCAAAAAGACCTCTCGAAAGCCTTGCTATGCTCATCAGTTCCTCATCGCTGTATTTTTCGTTATAAAATGCCGCTGTAAATTCATTGTAGTATTTTACTACCTGGACAGGCGTGGCCGGATAATCCCTGTAGGGAGCCTCGGCAATGAGCTTCTGTACGGCAGTCATTTCCTGGGAAGCCTGGTCCTCTATCTTTTCCGCGGCCTTTCCCGAACGGTCTTTTGAAGATACGAAAATAAAAGCTGCAATAAGCCCGCCGACAATAAGAACCATTATGATGATTGTCTTAACCGGAGACGACTTCATCCTCAAAAACAAATTCCTTTGACATCCCGTCTTTACCCGCCTTCGCTTCCGGGAAGATTCCCTGCACCATAGGCATGAAAGGATCAGGTTTTCCCATGGCAGGTCCGTAATGTGTAAGCCACATCTCTGAAGGGCCTGCTTCCTTTGCAAGCATTGCAGCCTCCCTGAAGGTCATGTGCTTTTTTTCCTTTGCCTTCGGCAGCTTATCATCCTCTCCGTACATTCCCTCACAGATAAGAAGATCTGCGCCTTTGGCGTTATCTATTATGCTGCGTGCGGGCCTTGTGTCAGTAGCGTAAGTGACCTTAAGCCCTTTCCTGTCAGGACCCATAACCATGGAGGGTGTATATATCTTTTCACCGTCTTCAATGGTCTGACCATGCTGCAGCTTATTCCAGTATTCAAGGGGGATCCCTAAGCTTCTTGCTGCTTCGGCATCAAAGCGCCCCTTTCTTTCGATATTTATGCTGTAACCATAGCAGGTAACATTATGATTGACCTTAAACGCTCTTATATAACCGCCTTCAAGAGGAATATCCTCTTCCCTCTCGGAAAGCTCATGATATCTGATCTTAAAAGGCAGTTCTCCGGCTATCACCTTAAGGGACTCGACTATCCTCTGAAGGCCTTTAGGCCCCACCATCAGCACATCTTCCGTACGCTCCGCATTTGCCATATTAAGGAGCATTCCGGGGAGACCGCTTATATGATCGGCATGATAATGGGTAAAGAGCATGATCCCTATGGGATTTGCGCTCCATCCTTTTTTCCGCAATGCGATCTGCGTACCTTCTCCGCAATCTATAAGAATGCTGAGTCCGTTATATCTGGCTATAAGTGATGTCAGGTATCGCCTGGGCAAGGGCATCATCCCGCCTGTACCCAGCAGGCATATATCAAGCATGTTCCTTTAATCTCTCTTCCACATGATCAGGGCATCCTCTTTTGGATCCCTGTAAAAACTTTTTCTTACGCCCTCAGTCTTAAAACCGAGCTTTTCATAAAGACCTATAGCTGCTGTATTGGAGCTTCTGACCTCCAGAAAAAAAGCCTTTATGCCTCTTTCCTTTCCCTTCTCTATCAGATTAACGAGGATTTCTCCCGCAAAGCCTCTCCTGCGGAATTCCTCATTACAGGCTACATTCGTCACATCCGCTTCGTCCCCCGCCATCACAAGACAGGCCTGGGCCGCAGGTTTTCCCTCATAAAGAGATGTCAGGAAAAGATATATATCCTTTTTTTCCATAGCATCCTTAAGATCTTCCATGCTCCACGGTCTCGAAAAGCAGGACGCTTCAAGTAAAGCGGCGCCCTCCAGCATATCCTCCGTAAGTTCCGATATAAGGAGATCAGACAAGGCTCTTATCTCCGTCCGCTTCCTTACGCAGGCGCTCCGCCTGGGAAAGTCTCATATATTCCGGCGCAAAATCCGCCGCGTCCTTATAAAGCCCTTTTGAATACAGGATCTCTCCGTATGCCGCAAGTGCTGCACCATCCTGCTCTCTTAAAAAACCGGGCGCGATACTGAAGGGAAACTCTGCCTTTTTTCTTATCTCATCTCCATATACCTTTGCGCCGTCTCCCGTAAACATCACAGGAAATGCCGACTGCTTTTCCTGTGCAAGCTCAGCTAACGCATTAAGCTGTTCATCAAGAGAAATGGCCTCACCCTTTTTTATCAGCTTAAGCTCAAAGTCATTTTCCTTATCAGATGAAAAAGCATATATGCCGCTGAATACCTGCGAATGCCTGGCATCCATCATTGGACATATATAACCCGGATACGCATACATCCTGAACGCAAGCGCCTCAAGGGCCGGCACCGGGATAACAGGGATATCAAGAGCTTCCGCTATCCCCTTTGCCGCCGCCGCTCCTATCCTGAGTCCCGTAAAGGAACCGGGGCCGGCGGACACCGCCACGGCATCTATATCCGAAAGACTGATACCCGTCATCAGCTTTAATTCTTCAAGCATGGGCATAAGTGTTTCTGAATGAGTCCTTGTATTGTTTATATCATATACTCCCGCAGGCTCTCCGTTCTTAAACACCGCAACACCTGCAGTCATTCCCGAGGATTCGAGGGCTATAAGATTCATGCCCGTTCCTCCTTCCCTATGGTTATATATCTGAAGTCTTCACCCTTCCCCAGATCTTTCCTGATCTCTATATGAACTGTTTCTTCAGGAAGCAGCTCTTCTATGAGTTCAGCCCATTCTATAAGACATACGCCGTTCCCCGTAAGATACTCTGAAAGCCCCACCTCATACATCTCTTCGGGTTCCTCTATCCGGTATACGTCAAAATGATAAAAAGGAAGCCTGCCACCTTCATATTCCTTAAGTATGGTAAAGGTGGGAGAATTTACCGTATCATTTATCCCAAGTCCCTCTGCAAAGCCCTGGGCAAATACGGTCTTTCCCGTACCCAGATCCCCCGTTAAGGCATATATATCTCCGGGCGATGCTTTAAGTCCAAGCTCTTTACCCAAAGCATAGGTTTTCCCGGCATCCCTGCTTTCCCTTATGATCCGCTCCACAGTCAAAACCTCACCTTCATACGGCCGGGCTTCATTCCTGCTGCCGCAATACTAAGAAACGCCGTCAGATCCTCTCCCAGGGCCTCTCTCGGAAATATGGTGGCGGAATTTTTCCCCGTATACATCACTATGGATTTCTTTGTTGAAACAGCTTTTTCTATCATATCCCATGTTGCAAGGCTCTCAGCCTCATTCTGCCTCATCCTTATCCCGGCTTCGGAAACCTCATAATCAATGGGTTCTTTAAAAACAGGGCTCATCATCTGCACCTTCGCCCTGTATCCCAGATTAACCGGAAGATAGAAGATGAGCAGCACGGCAAGAGCAAGGTATATGATCTCCGAAGTCCTTGCATAGAATAAAAGCCCAAGGACAGCAAAGCAGACGCTCATTATGCCCGGAAAATGCGTATAGGCATGATGGATAAGATAATCATAAAGTATCTTGTCCGTCATCTGTACGCTTAAGCAAAGAGCGCTTTTATCTTCTGTATTTTCAAGCATTTCTTCAGACATTATGTAAATCCATTACCGCATTCTTATACAAATTATAATGATATCAAAATATAACGTCTTATGCAATAAACAAGCCCTTTTGACAGCTTATTCAGCACCACAGCTGACATAGCCGTAAAGGCGGCAGAAACACAAAGCAAAATAAACGCAAACAGGCTTCCGCTTCCTTTCCCCGCCGCCTTTGCGCACACCAGATCCACCGTTACATGATGGACCAAAAATATCTCATATGAATATCTGCTCAAAAAATCTCTTATGTGCGAGTTCCCGCAGAATATCTCCCCTGTACCGTAAAGGCAGACAAACAGCGAAAAAGCAAGAAGTGTAGATGCCATTCTTGCCCCGATGGGAAGATACATAAACATAACAGACGGAAGCAGAGCAAATGAAAGTGCCATACATATCTTTCCCGTAAATATCTTTTTATACTTTTCGAAAACCATACCGCAGGAAAAATAAAATACACACAAAAGAAACGACGCCTCGGAAGCGATAAATCTTACCGAAGCAAGGAAAAGAACTGCAGAAGGAAGCATAAGAGCAAAAACTGACTTCCTTAAGAGGATTTCCATAAACGGAAACAGAAGGTAGAGCAGTATGAGTGCTCCCAAAAACCACTCTCCCACGGAATAATAATCTTCACCGAAGAAGGATATATATCCATCCATCCCGACAATGGATAATAATATCTTAAGGGGATGTCCGCCCCAGAAAGGTTTCTTTGTCATCAGGACTTTCAGGGCATACATTGCCGCCCACGCGGTGTAGAAAGCAGGAAATATGGAAAGCGCTCTCTTTTTATAAAACGAAATGATCCCCCCTTCTCCGTTAAAGCCTTTAAGCTTATCCTTCCAGCCCAAATGCAGCACCGCACCGGAGAGCATGAAAAACACTGCCACAAATACGGCACCGAAATCTCCGTTTGCATATTGAAAGAATACCGGCACTCCTTCAGAGAGACCGTTTGAGATAAGAGCATATGAGAAATGAAAAAAGACAATGCACAGGGCACTTACAGCCCTTATCAGATCATAAGACTTAAGCCTTCCTGCCATGCCGTGATCCTCCCCCCGCAAGAAAAGGGAAAAAGCGTTCAATGACAAATATCAAAGGAAGTTCCAGAACAAAAACCCCTCCTATGATGATAAAGGTCTGAAGAAGCGGTCCGATAAAGCTTATCCTGTTCATCAGGATAAAACTGATCACCTCTGCATAATACAGCACCAGAAGATCCGTATGCGTGAGCATGATGATAAGGGATTCCCGTCCGTAAAAAGATATGATCTTAAATATGAGCTTTTCTTTAAGACTCTCAAAGGCCTTAAAGAAAAGCAGAAGCCCAAAGCTGCCGGCGAGGGCCGTCACAACATAAAGAAATATATTTCCGAAGAAAAAGGTTCTTAAATCCGCCGTTACATTTTTTGATGAGGCCACAAAGGATACACCAAGAAGAAGCAGGGCTGTAAGCATATCCGCAATGCTTCGTTTTTTCCCGGCAAGCGCATCCTTAAGTCCCGTGCGTTCATAAAGCAGATAAAAAATATGCCCGTACCCCATAAGGACTGTAGCAGGAAAGATCCTGAGGATAGTCTGCATTACCATAAGAGCTGTCATACTTTTTTCTTCTGCTGTAAAAAATCCATACAGCACCTCTGCCAGCCCCCACAGAAAACCTGCCGCCGCAAAGGAAAATACCGCGCCTGCAGTCTCATTCTTAAAACACCTGTCGCCGCATTTTAAAAGTAAAAGCCACAGGAACTCAGAAAAAAAGATCGCCGATAAAAACCACAATACCGATACCCCGTTTAAGGACACCGTCCTTATAACAGCTGTATCTATGCCGCTTATAAGCTCTGCGCCGGTTTTCTTATTCATGTACATAAGCATAAGTATATCTATGACCGAAAAACAGATATAGGGAACAATGAGCCTTAAAGCCCTGTCCTTAAGGATGGCGGTAAAAGGTCTGTCCTTTTTTCCGGAAAGAAAAACAAGCATCCCCGCGATCACAAAAAAAACCGCCACCGAGACAGTGCACGCATATGAACGCAGCTTTTCCGGGGCATAAAGATCATGTGATACGACCACAAGCGCTATGCCGGCCGCTTTGGCCATATCCGGGAATGCCAGTCTGCTTTTTTTATTCTTTACATTTTCCATAACGATCCCAAGCGGTAAAAAAATAAAAACCTGCCCCTTCGGGCAGGTTCCCGGGTGCTTTATTTTAGAACATCGAAGGTCTTGTAAGTCTTGTAAGTTCCGTGGTGAACCGGTCGTATACGAATGTAACCGAAAGTTCCATCTTCGAAAGGCTTGTTATCCTGATCTCGTAGGTCTTTTTTTCAGATCTCTTCACATTTCTTGTGGTGATAAGTATATGCTGCCTTGTCTTCTGCTCCTCATCGTTTTCATTTACGTATTCTTCAAGGACGTAATCATATTCGATCTCATCAGTTCTTTCCGCAGTCTTCTTGTTTCTCTTATAGTTTAATGCGATACCCGTCTGAGTTCCGTCCGCTGCCGGAGTAAACTGCCAGTATTCCTCTGTAGTTTCATCAAAGCGGGCCGGTATCCTCCACTCACCCTGCAGATTCTCATTGTTTATATCAAGCCCTCTGAACATATCAAAGAGGTAATATGCTCCTGCTGCCAGCATCAGGAAAAATAACAGTCCGATTATCCTTCCCGCTACGTCCTTGGGTTCCACTTCCTGCTTCGGTTTAACCTTGATAGTTGCCATTATTCCTCCCCTTTCCTGTACAATGCAACATTTGAGCGTGCCTTCACACGCAAGCTTTTATATTTTACATCTAATCTCCGATTTCCTCAAGATGCTGTCTTGCTTTATCTGCCTCGTCACTGTCGGGGAACTTCTCCAGCAGTTTCGAAAAACCGTCATAAGCTCCTGTCATGTCACCGCTGTCATAGTATGAAAGAGCCAGATAATAAAGAGCCTCATCATTGGATTCATCATACTGTACGGCTTTTTTCAGATTCTCTATAGCCTTTTCATAATCCATGGCATTGTAAGCCTTGATACCGCTGTCATAATAGCTTCCCGATACGGTATTGCCTATTCCGCCTTTTAAAAAGTGATAAAGGTCCTTAAATTCTGTTGATGCCGTTTCTTCCACGTATGAATCCGGTATCAGGTCCAGAAACTCATCGACTTTGAGATTGTCCTGACTGTCATCCAGATATGCATATGCTGCGGAAATAAGACGGTTATTAACTTCTATCACGCCTCCGTTCCCGGAATAATCATCTATCGTCTCTTTCTGGGTCTGTATATCAGCCTGAAGTTCGCTTATCTTTGCCTCCAGATCGGATATCTCTGCATTCTTCGTATCGATAAGTTCCCCGTACTCAGCCGCTTTTGAATTTGCAGCTTCACGCACCGCCCCTATCCTTGAGGGGAATACAAGAAAATACGAAACACCGAGACCTATCAACACACCTATGAATATCTGAAGCAGTGCTCCTATCCCCGGACCGTCTTTAAAACCGGCAGGCTGTATTATGGTCTCATTTCCGTTTTTTAAATATACGGCAGCAGAACTCTCTGTCCCCTTCTTCTTATCACGCTTATCTCCTGAAGAGCCCGTTACACGTTCCACTTCCTTAAGATAGCGCAGCGTCATGAGATCCCCGCAATCTGTCTTAAGCGCAGCCTTAAGCTCTTTTCTTGCTCTCTCCCACTCTTCTTTTCTCATATAGAGAAGAGCAAGAAGCTGCCTTGCCCGGACATAGTTCGGATTCATGCTGATGACCTTTTTAAGCTGTATCATAGCCATATCCGGGCTGTCCTGCATGCACAGCTCCAGAGCCTTATTATACTTGCGTATGACATTCTTTAATGTCTCAAGCCTGCCCTGTCCTGTCTGAACGATATTTATATACTCATTCGCCACATTCTTGCCTGAACGGTAATTCTGGCTTATCACCCATTCCGATAAAGCCTCTACGCATTCACCCGTCTCATAATATATGAGCCCCAGAAGATTTCTGGCATCAATGTGTCTTTTATCAAGGCGAAGGCATTCCACAAGCGCTTTCTTTGCGCCGGAAAGATCCCTTACGCATGCCCTCTCACGGCCCTCGTTATAGAGCCTTGCAGCGGTATATTTATCATTTTGTACTGCTTCACATCGGCGCCGCAATTCGTGCAATAATCCAGCTCCGAAAGTTCACAGCCGCAGTTAAAACACTTCAATGAAAAACTCTCCTACTCATCAAGATTCTCATCATAACCGGCAGGCGCTGATGCTATCCCAAGGATCACATCCAGAACGTCCGCTGTTTCCAGCTTCGAGTAAATATCGGATTCAGCATCCGGCATTTCAAGGCTCTTATGAAATTTCTTAAGTTCCTCTTCAAAAATGATCATATTTTACTCCGTATCCTCACTTCTTAAGATCAGCTATCTGCTTCTTTACCTGTTCCATGAGCTTTTCATAATCCGCAAGCTTGGCCTTTTCTTCCTCTATCTTTTCCGCGGGAGCCTTTGAAAGGAAGCGTTCATTTGAAAGCATGCTGTTCGATCTCTTAAGCTCACACTCAAGACGTTTTTCCTCTTTTTCAAGCCTTTCAAGCTCTTTCTCAAGATCCACAAGATCAGAGAAAGGCATATATAATACGGCATGAGGAAGCATCACTGCAACCGCATCTTCCGCTATTCCCGTTTTATCGGACTGGATATTTACTCCCGATGCCGAACCCAGAGTCTTTAAGAAATATTCATTCTCGGCAAAGCTTGCCTTTACGTCATCATTCTCCGTAACCACATAGACTTCTGCTTTTCTCGAAGGAACAACATTCATCTGTGTACGGACATTACGTATGCCTCTTATCGCCTCCTTCACGGTCTCTATCTCTGCTTCTTCCTTCGCATATTCCCTGTCTGCGCGGTACTCCGGCCATGAAGATATCATTATGGATTCCTCATCATCCTGAAGAGTCGTAAATATCTCTTCGGTAATGAAAGGCATATAAGGATGAAGGAGCTTTAAAGCATCCGTAAGCACTTCCTTTAAAGTATAAAGCGCAGCATTTCTTGAACGGACATCGTCCCCAGTCTCATTCTCTTTCTTATAGAGCCTGGGCTTAACCATCTCTATATACCAGTCACAGTACTCATCCCAGAGGAAATCATATACTTTCTGAACAGCCACGCCCAGTTCATATTTTTCCATATTGGCAGTGACTTCTTTTACGAGATTATTAAGCTTTGACAGTATCCACTTATCCGCGGGCGTCCTTTCACCTTCTGCAGGAAGCGAAGGTGCCTCTTCGGGAAGGTTCATCATTATAAAACGGGATGCATTCCATATCTTATTTGCAAAATTTCTGTTGGACTCAACTCTCTCCCAGTAGAAACGCATGTCATTTCCGGGCGCGTTTCCGGTTATGAGCGTAAGCCTCAGTGCATCAGCGCCATACTTGTCGATAACCTCAAGGGGATCGATACCGTTTCCGAGGGATTTGCTCATCTTTCTGCCCTTATCGTCACGCACAAGCCCATGGAAGAGCACTGTCTTAAAAGGCTTATCCCCCATATGCGCATATCCGGAGAATATCATCCTGATGACCCAGAAGAATATGATGTCATACCCCGTCACCAGTACATCCGTGGGATAAAAGTATTTAAGCTCTTTTGTCTGCTCAGGCCAGCCAAGTGTGGAAAACGGCCAGAGAGCGGATGAAAACCAGGTATCCAGCGTATCGGGATCCTGTGTAAAATGAGTGCCTCCGCACTTAGGACATTTCTCCGGAGCCTTAAGCGCCACCACGGTCTCTTTGCAGTCATCACAATAATACGCGGGTATCCTGTGCCCCCACCAAAGCTGTCTGGATATGCACCAGTCTCTTATATTATCCGTCCAGTTGTAATACGTTTTTGCCATGGACTCGGGAACAAGCTTTATCTCACCTGTCTCAACTGCCCTTCTTGCCGGCTTTATGAGCTCATCCATCTTTACAAACCACTGGAGCTTTACAAGAGGCTCAACGGTGGTATGGCACCTGTCATGAGTTCCCACATTATGTGCATAATCCTCTATCTTTACAAGCAGTCCCAGCTCATCCAGATCCTTTACTATAGCCTTTCTGGCCTCATAGCGGTCCATGCCCGCATATTTTCCGCCATTCTCATTTATGGTGGCATCATCGTTCATTATATTTATAACCGGGAGATCATGCCTCTTCCCCACCTCAAAGTCATTGGGGTCATGGGCAGGAGTTATCTTAACAACACCGGTACCGAATTCCATATCAACATATTCGTCCGCAATGATGGGTATCTTCCTGTTCATAAGCGGAAGCATCATATATTTTCCGACAAGAGCGGTATAACGCTCATCCCCGGGATTTACCGCCACTGCAGTATCTCCGAGCATGGTCTCGGGACGGGTGGTGGCAAAGGTGATGTATTCTCCGCTTTCCGAGCCGTCATCATTTAAGATCGGATACTTTATATGCCAGAAATGCCCCTTCTGTTCTTCATATTCAACCTCAGCATCGGATATGGATGTATTACATACGGGGCACCAGTTTATCATACGCGCACCCTTATATATATATCCCTTGTTATACATCTTCACAAAGACTTCGTTGACTGCCTTATTGCAGCCTTCATCCATGGTGAAGCGCTCCCTGTCCCAGTCGCAGGAACTTCCGAGCTTCTTAAGCTGGCTTATGATCCTTCCGCCGTATTCCTTCTTCCACGCCCAGGCTCTCTCCAGGAAGCCGTCTCTTCCGAGATCTTCCTTTGTGATCCCTTCTTCTTTAAGAGTACTTATTATCTTAACTTCAGTCGCTATGGAAGCATGATCGGTTCCGGGCTGCCAGAGTGTATTGTATCCCTGCATCCTCTTAAACCTATGATGATATCCTGCATGGTATTATCAAGGGCATGTCCCATATGGAGCTGTCCCGTGATATTGGGAGGAGGCATCACTATTGAGAACGCCTTCTTTGTCTCATCAACTTCCGCATGAAAATACTTCTTATCAAGCCAGTTTTTATATATCCTGTCTTCTATCCCCTTGGGATCATATGTTTTTGACAATTCCTTAGCCACTTTTGTTCACCTCTGTCTTCTTTATCTTTCCATCTTCCAGAACTGCACGGAATGGGGAGGAAGCTCACTTCCGCCGCCGAAATCATGCATTTTGCCGCTTATTAGTTCTTCAGCCTGCCCGCAGCCTGCATCGAAATGTGCCGTAAAAGGTGCGCCGTCAAGGTTGATCGCCACAAGCACCCTCTCATCATCGCATTTTCTCTCCCAGATGCACTGCTTATTATTAAGGAGCACGCTTCTGAAACCGCCGTAATTCAAAGCTTTTGATGCCTTCTTTGCCTCAGCCATCCTGCTTATCACATCCGAGAGCTCATTCCATACAGGCGCATCAAATGAAGGTCTGAGGGCAGGATCTCCTTCGGATTTATCAGCCTTCGCACCCCACTCGCTTCCGTAATAAATGATAGGTATTCCCGGCATGCCGAAAATGATGCCATACGCTATCTTAAGTCGCTCTTCATCATTTATGAGTGAGGCTATCCTTGACACATCGTGATTATCAACAAATGAGAGGAGATGAGCGCCTCTTGCCACACACCAGTCTTCCGGTCCGAAGAGCCTGAGCAGACTGTGGACTATCTCGAAAAGATTGTCGGAATTGATCGCAGAATGAATCCCCTTGTAGCACTGGTAATTCGTAAGTGAATGAATATGCATCTCATTTAACATCCTGCCGTATTCCCCGTGAAGGACCTCGCCTAAAAGGAAGAAATCCTGCTTCTTTGAATCCGTGAATTCACGAAGCCTCCGTAAGAATTCATGATCCAGGCAATATGCCACATCAAGTCTGATGCCGTCTATATCAAATTCCTTTATCCAGCCGTCCACAGCATTTAATATATGCTGTATCACTTCCTCGTTTCTTAAGTTTAATTTTACAAGGTCATAATTACCTTCCCAGCCCTCGTACCAGAGACCGTCATTGTAATTCGAATTACCGTCAAAGGCAATACGGGCAAACCAGTCCTTATACCTTGAATTTTCACGATTTGCCAGAACATCCTGAAATGCTCCAAATCCCCTGCCCACGTGATTGAACACGCCGTCGAGCACTACTTTTATGCCTTCTTCATGGAGGGCATCGCAGACCTTCTTCATATCCTCGTTTGTGCCTAAACGCACATCGAGCTTTGTATAATCCCTGGTATTATATCCGTGGGTATCGGATTCGAATACCGGAGAAAAATAAACAGCATTGCAGCCAAGCTTCTTTATATGAGGTATCCAGTCGATGACTTTAAGTATCCTGTGTTCAAGGACACCGTCATTTTCAAAAGGAGCCCCGCAAAATCCAAGGGGATAAATCTGGTAAAACACGCTCTCTTCAGCCCACATAAGCCTTTCCTCTCTTTTAAATATCTTTGAATAACTATATAATGATACCACAACAGAACATTGTATGCATATTTATTTTTTATGGAGTCATCAGTATGTCCAGTGGAAGTTTTACCGGAAAACAAATATTCATAAGCGGAGCATCCGGAGATATAGGCAGCAAGACCGCTGAGGTTTTCGCTAAGGAAGGCGCAAACCTTTATCTTACCGGGTTTAAAAATGCGGATCTTCTCAAAGAATACGCGGGAGATCTTTCCGAAAAACACGGCATACTCTGCAGAGTCTTTTCCGGCGATCTTTCCGATCCGGATACCGTAAGGAACATCTTTAGTGAGATAAAAAGCCTTGACCTTATGATAAACTGCGCAGGGGCTGCATATACCTGCCTCCTTCAGGATATGAGCGATGATGACTGGAAACGTGTCACGGGAGCGGATCTGGACAGCGTATTCTACTGCTGCCGCAGTGCTATCCCTCTGTTTTTAAAACAGGGAAGCGGAAAGATAATAAATATATCTTCCGTATGGGGCAATACAGGTGCCGCTGCCGAGGCTGCATATTCAGCAGCAAAAGGGGGTGTCAACGCCTTAACCAAAGCCCTTGCCAAAGAGCTTGCGCCTTCGGGAATCGCAGTCAATGCCCTCGCCTTCGGCCTCATAGATACAAAGATGAATTCCTGCTACAGTAAGGAGGAGCTTGAAGCCGTCATTGAAGAGATACCTGCGGACAGGGCGGGAAGCGTTTCAGAAGCCGCTGCCGCAATACTTCACCTTGCGCAGATGCCGGAGTATCTTACCGGCCAGGTGATAACGATGGACGGGGGCTGGACTTAAAAAACAAGCCCGTATTTAAACCGCAGACCATGATCATTACATACAAAAACTGCCGCCCGGATGAGCACTTCATCAAGGCGGCAGCTTTTTTTTACAGCATCTCCCCCTGTATAAAGATACTGCAGCCCTCTGCATGTTACCTCTCTTAGAAATAGATGTGCCATGGCATCACGCCGTGTGATACGGCGCTTCTGATATGCAGTTAACGGGCAATGCGGATTATAACAGGCACATGAGAAATTAAAAGAGTTATGTAAACTTATGTTCTTTTAATGTTACATTTTGCACATTTAGACGCTAAAAAGATTATCTTCCCCTTTGAGTTTACGGATGAAAATCTTAAACAGCAGATTTCCGTCACTTCCTTGACCCTGGCTCTGCTTATCATGCAGCGCACTCCGTTTGTGAGTATCATATTCTTCCCCTCTATCGAATCTACATAACTGAAGTTAACATATTCATTTCGGGATATTCTTACAAACTCTTCTTTGAAGCATTCCAGTTCGCTGTTTAAATATCCAAGACTGACCACACCCTCCGTAAGCCTTCCGTCACGGCAATAAAAAAAAGCCTTTCGGCCCTTGTGCAAAACCCGTATCACTTCATCCGCGCTTAAAAAGCGTATCTTCCCCCTTGATCTGGCGGTAAGCCTTCTTCCGCCCTCTGTTCTAAAAGCTGTTGCCTCCATTTTTTACCCCCAATCACGCTGTAACAGACACATCCTGACCCTTTATTCTTTTTTTCCCTCCCCCTTTCTCATATTTCTGACCCCCGCAAGATGTTCACGGATCAGATCATTAAAGCCTTCTGCTGCCTTGTATTCATTATCGTCGGAAAGCTCATACGCAGGAAATTCCTCCGCATGCACAAGCTTTCTTGATAATCTGTCTGTATCAGGAGTCTTCATAATCTTTTAAAAAAAGCGGAACTGTAAGCCGGGTTCTGTCATAGCGCTTAACGCGCCGGGATGATCATCTGTCTAGGCCCTGCGTCGCCGCAGGGCTCAAGCGGTCTACCTGAAGACGGACCGGGCAGGCCCATAGTCTTTCCGTTTGACCTTGCTTCGGATGGGGTTTACAATGCGTCCTGCGTTACCGCAGTACCGGTAGTCTCTTACACTGCCTTTTCACCGTTACCCCCTTAAGGGGGCTGTTTGTTTTCTGTTGCACTTTCCCGGGAGTTTCCTCCGCCGGACGTTATCCGGCATCCTGCCCTGTGAAGCCCGGACTTTCCTCGTGCCAAAAGGCCCGCGATCATCCGTTCCGCTCATTTCATTTTAACTTAAAATCCGGTGAACTGCCAGTAAAATATTCACAGCTGCAGCGAACCTGCTATCACACGTTAAAACAGCTGCCGCCCACAAATTCCCTTACGATCGAATTATTCGGGAGCTTCTCGCTGCTTATGCTTAAGAAATAATCAAGGAACTTAAGCAGCCTCTTTGCCTCCCTGTATTCCGGAGCATCAGCAGGGACCGAGAAAAGTAACGGTTCCGCAAAAGGCTTAAGGGCAGCCAACTCGTAGATGGAAGCCGAATTGAACATTGCATCCACATTTTCCTGGAAGGGGAATATATTCTCCTCCTCCCCTTTCCTGACCGAAGGCCACATTCCTATGGTACGTACAGCAGATGCACCTCTTGTACGTGCATCCCTTACAAGCCTTCTTATAAGGCGGTTATCCGTGGTGGGTATGCGGTTGTGACCGTCTATATTGAGTGCCGTGAGCGCGCTTATATAAACCTTGTATTTGCTCTCTACCGGAAGCGCATAGCTCATGCGGTCGTTTAAGCCGTGTATCCCTTCTATCACAAGTATATCATCGGGGCCAAGCCGCTTCTTTTTGCCCTTATTATATTCACGTTCACCTGTCACAAAATTGAATGTAGGCAGTTCCACTTCCTCACCGCCAAGCAACGCAAGCATATCATGATTAAAAAGCTCTATATCAATAGCTTCAAGGCACTCGAAATTATAATTTCCGTTTTCATCCTTAGGCGTATCCACCCTGTTCTTGAAATAATCATCCACAGGAATGGGATGCGGAGTAAGCCCGAAGCTTGCAAGCTGAATGGAAAGCCTGTGGGAGAAGGTTGTCTTTCCCGATGATGACGGACCTGCTATCATCACAAATTTCACTCCGCCGCGGCTTACTATATCCGAAGCTATCTCGGCTATCCTGCGCTCCTGAAGCGCCTCCTGCACAAGTATCACATTTTCTATACCGTCTTCACATATCCTCTCATTGAGATCTCCCACGGTATTTATATGGAGTTTCTGACCCCATTCCGATGCGGTGTCAAGCGCATTGAAAAGCTTCTTTCTTGGCTTAAATTTATCCACGCTGTCATGAGCCGCAGTTTCCGGAAGCAGCAGCATGAAACCGTCCTCGTATTTCTCAAGCTCAAAATATTTCACCCTTCCTGTTGACGGCAGCATATATCCGTAATAGTAATCCCTGTATCCGTCCAGATCATACACATTCACGGAGGAGCTCTTCCTGTATTTAAAGAGCCTGTCCTTATCACGCATTCCGGCTTCCCTGAATATCTCACGCGCTTCATCGGTTGAGTAAGAGGTCTTGGTTATCTTTATATCTGCTTTTACCATCTCATCCATGAAGTTCTTTACTTTGGCAAGGAACGCCTCATCTATATCCGCATTTTCCCATAAAGGTCTTATGAAATAACCGTTTCCAATGGAGAATTCAACCTTAACGCGCTTTTCCTTATCTCTTCCCGTCACCTCGTATATGGCCTTTACCAGCATAAAGACCGCAGTACGGACATAACTCTTGTGTCCCGGATTATCGGCAAGCGTCAGAATGCTCACTTCCGCCCCCTGCTTTACTTCTCTTGTAAGCTCCCTTAATCTTCCGTTCTCCATCACAAGAGCGGCAGGGGCATTTAACTTATCCGCATATCCTGCGGCAACCTCATCGTACGTAGTTCCGGCCGCATACTGCTTTTCTTCTCCGTTTATCTTTATCGTGATCATCCCCATAGTGTTTATCTCCTTTTTAAATCTGTGCAAAAACTATTTTGTCTCTTCCTATACAACCATAAACGGTGCGGTTTCTGACGCTATCTCAGGTATAAGCTCCGGCATTTCCCTTTTTATGAAATCTCTCATATATGTGCAGAATATCTTTTCTATTCCCCAGTGCCCGGCATCTATTACCGAAATACCTGCAGCCACTGCATCTATTCCCTCATGATGATCAATATCTCCGCTTATGAACACATCGCTTCCGGCTTCCACCGCATAATGGCTCATATGCCTTCCCGATCCCGGCGATACTGCCGCCGTTCTTACCCTTTTTTCCGGATCACCGAATATCCGCACATTATCTATCAGGAACACATCCTTAACAAACTCAGCGCATTCCTTAAGGCTCATCTCATAGGGAAGCCTGCCCGTCCTGCCTATGCCTTCCTCGGCTAGGGCGTCAGTTCTTGTGACCATGAGCACCTTCCTGTCTGTAAGCTTTAATCTATCCGCAGCCTCATCCGCCATTCCCGCCACATCAAAATTCGTATGCATGGCATAGCAGGCCGTATCGCCCTGTATAAGCTTATATAAACGCCTTCCGGTTATATCCCTGTCTGATATGTGGCTTATGCCCGGAAAGATGAGCGGATGATGGGTAAGCAGCAGATCGGCCTCCGTAAGCAGCGCTTCCTCGACCACTGCATCTCCGGCATCCACGGCAATAAGGACTCTTTTTATCTCCTTGTCATACCTGCCGCACATAAGTCCCGAATTATCCCATTTTTCAGCGAAATCCGCCGGTGAGAATTCTTCAAACCTTGCTATCACTTCAGAAAGTTTCATCGTACCTCCCTCTTATCTGCGTATTCCGATACCTTATCCTCCGTCTCAAGCTCTTTGCATATCTCCGAAAATCTCTCCTTAAGCCTTGGATTTCCGGGATCCGCTTCAAGCGCTTTTTTTACGCTTTCATATTTTTCAAGGCTTAATCCCCTCTGCCTTGCAATATACTCTTTAAACAGATCGCCGCCTTTTTTTAACAGCACCGGTCCGTAGGAATATGCTGCATCAAGCAGGCTTTCTGTCCCGGCATACTCCGCATATTCATCGGGAGCATCATCGGCGCTTACAAGGAGCATCTGATAATATTTACCTGCATCCTCCGAAAGCCCTTCATCCTTTATATGAAAACCTTCCTGCTTAAGATAACGCCTCACGGCAGACATATCCGACTGCGGAGCGAGTACAAATTTCTTAAGGCTCTTAAATTTCAAAAGAGAATCTTTCATGATATCTATGATGAGCATGCCGCCCATTCCCGCACATACGGCGGTATCCGCCACACCCTCCTCAAGGGCTTCAAGCCCGTCTGAAAGCCTGCATTCTATTCTTTCCTCAAGCCCCGCTTCTTTTATATTTTCCTCTGCTGCCTTAAGCGGGCCCTTTCTCAGATCCATCGCAACAGCTCTTTTAAAAAGTCCCCGCCTTACAAGCTCTATGCTTAGATAACCATGGTCGCAGCCGATATCAGCCACGCATTCCCCACCGCCTGCAAGGGCGAGCACATCTTCAAGTCTTTTTGATAATTCCGTCATAATATATATCGCTTTTTTTCAAGCTCCTGCATGAGGCGCTTGTTTTTTATCAGCTCGTCAATACTTCCGGCGGCGCCTTCTTTTTTCTCCGCACCTGCCCTTTTTATCTTAAGAAGGGTATTTTTAAATACGGCCGCCTGATCGTTATCCATACCGTCTATGTCACTTCCTCCGTCCCTGAAAAGATAGGGATCATCCTGCAGGCAGGCCGCAGCCTTCGATCTTTCATCTTCCTCAAAACGGTCTATTATTGCTGCAGGGTCGAGCTTTCCGTTTTCAATCCCCTCAAACACAAGGCGGGCAGTTTTTTCACATACCGGATCCGTAAATTCCTCCGGCTTTATATCATCCTTTATCTGCTCATAAAGACCGGGCTTTGCCACAATCCATGCGATAAACAGCCTTTCATTATTGTATTGCGCATCCTCTGCCCTTTTCCTCCTGTCTTTATTCTCATCCACCGAAATTTTAGGCTGTGAGACGTTTACACCTGCCGACGCCTGTGATATGACAGCCCTCTTAAGTATACTTTCATCTATGCCGTATCTTGCGGATACGGCTCTTATATAATTCTCTCTTTCAAGCTCATCTTCAAAGCTGCACAAAAGCCTTGCCGTCTCCCTCTCAAAGGCAGTCTTCTGCTCGGGATGGGCATCATCAAGGGTATATTTTCCCCGCAGTTCATCGATCTTAAAAAGGAATCCGTTTTCTGTTGCATTAAGACGTTCCTCGAATTTCTCCGAGCCCAGGGCTTTTATAAATTCATCCGGATCCTTATAGGGCTTTAAATCTATCACCCTTCCCTCTATCCCGGCAGAGGCAAGTATATCGATAGCTTTTAAAGCCGCATTTTTTCCTGCGCCGTCACTGTCATAGGCAAGCAGCACCCTGTCTGTAAAGCGCTTAAGGAGCGCCGCCTGTTCCGGCGTAAAAGCTGTTCCCAAAGATGCCACCGCTTCCGTAAAACCCGCCTGATGCATGCTTATAACATCCATATATCCTTCGCAGAGTATTATCCTTCCCTTTCTTGCGGATCTGGCACGGTTTAAGGCAAACAGGTTTTTTCTTTTTTCAAATATCAGATTTTCGGGAGAATTCAAATACTTGGGTTTCGCCTCTCCCATGACCCTTCCGCCAAAGCCTATCACCTTTCCGTTCATATCCTGTATGGGAAACATCACGCGGTTTATGAATTTGTCCTTCATGCCTTCTTTTTCATAGAACACGCCAAGACCGGCCTCTCTTATGAGTTCGTCATCATATCCTTTCTGCCTCAGATAGTCCACGATATCATGGCTCCTCTGCAGTGAATAGCCCAGACCAAAACTTTTTATTATTTCATCATCAAGCTCTCTGCTTTTGAAATACTTAAGCCCCAATGCGCCTTCGGGGGTCTTTAACTGATGAAAGAAGTATTTTTCAGCCTCATACATTATCTCAAGAAGCTTGCCCTTCCTGTCCCTTTGCTGCTTCATTTCATCCGTATAATTTATCTCCGGAAGCTCTATCCTTGCCCTGTCGGCCAGATATTTTACCGCCTCCGGGAAAGTCATATTCTCATACTGCTCCACAAAGGTAAAAACATTCCCGGCAGCATGGCATCCGAAACAGTAATAAAGCTGCTTATCCTGATCTACAGAAAAAGAGCCTGTCTTTTCGGAATGAAAAGGACACAGGCCCGTATATCTCCTGCCGCTTTTCTTCAAAGCGACATGCCCGCTTATCACATCGACAATATCATTTTTATTTCTGATCTCATCTATCAGTTCTTCAGGATAATAAGGCATCTTTCCCCCGGTCGGTTTTTCTAGTACTTCCAGGATATGGGGATAAAAAGCTCCTCATATTTCTGGATCGCATATCTGTCAGTCATTGAAGCAATATAATCGGCGGCTACCCTGGCAGGTGTCTCTCCCTTTTCAAGAAGCAGCCTGTATTCCTCCGGAAGTGTCTCGGGCGCATTCAGATAATGCTTAAAAAGTGTTTCTATAAGTGTTTCTGCCTTTGACTCTTCACCTTTTACCACAGGATTGGAATAGACAGCCTCAAACATAAATTTACGCATCTTAAGCATCGCATCCATCACTTCAGGTCCCATGACGATATCGTCTTTCCCCTCGCTGCTCTTGATCGTATTATGTATGAGGCGGTCAAGCCTTTCCTTTGTGGTAAAGCCAAGCACCTTCCCTATGGACTCAGGCACATCCGCATCCGTAAGTACCTTTGCCCTTATTGCATCATCCATATCATGATGGATATATGCGAATTTATCGGAAAGCCTGACCACTTTACCTTCAAGTGTGGAAGGTTTACAGCTCATCTGGTGGTTTAGCATTCCATCCTTTACTTCCCAGGTAAGATTTAAACCTGAGCCATCTCTTTCATAGAGTTCAGCAACTCTCACGCTCTGTTCATTGTGACGGAATACAAAAGGAGGCTTATCTCCGAAACAATCCTTTATCGCCGCATTAAGCGCCCTCTCACCGGCATGACCAAAAGGCGTATGCCCCAGATCGTGGCCCAAAGCTATGGCTTCGGCAAGATCCTCATTAAGCTTAAGCGCCCTTGCGATCGTCCGCGCTATCTGGCTCACCTCAAGCGTATGCGTAAGTCTTGTCCTGTAATGATCACCCTCGGGATTTAAGAAAACCTGTGTCTTATCCTTTAAGCGGCGGAAAGCTTTTGAGTGTATGATCCTGTCCCTGTCCCGCTGGAATACAGGCCGGATATCACAGGGTTCCTCTTCCTTATTCCGGCCCTTTGACGCCGTGCTTAAAACAGCATATGGACTTAAGCTTTCCTTTTCAGCCTTCTCCAGTTCCTCACGTATGAGCATCATTTAAAATATTCCACTCCCGATTCAAATATCTTAAGATCCTGATCTCCGTAGATATTTATGGCAACACCGTTTCCTTTTCTTTCGGGATGTGCCATCTTTCCGTATACCCTTCCGTCCGGAGAAGTAATACCTTCCACAGCTTCAAAGGATCCGTTAACATTCCATTCCTCATCCATCGAAACATTGCCTTCGGGATCTGAATATACGGTAGCTATCTGTCCATTTGCCCTAAGCTCTTTAAGCCATGCATCTGATGCAACGAAACGTCCCTCACCGTGTGAAGCAGGCGAACAGTAGGTTTCGCCGCATACTGCCCCCCTAAGCCACGGGCTCTTGTCAGATACAACCTTTGTATAAACTATCTTTGAAATATGTCTGTTTATCGTATTGAAGGTAAGAGTCGGAGAATCCTCATCCTGCCTCCTTATCTCACCGTAAGGCACAAGTCCCAGTTTTATAACAGTCTGGAAGCCGTTGCAGACGCCAAGCACAAGTCCGTCCCTTTCTTTAAGGAGCCTGTTTACAGCTTCCTTAAGCCTTTCATTCTGAAAGACCGTGGCAAAGAATTTTGCGGATCCGTCAGGCTCATCACCTGCCGAGAAACCACCCGGGAACATAAGTATCTGTGCATCGTCTATCGCCTTTGCGAGGTCAGAAGCGGAAAGCAGTATATCCTCTGCATTTCTGTTCCTGAATATACAGGTCTCCGTCTCCGCGCCTGCTATCTCAAATGCCCTTGCTGTATCATATTCACAGTTTGTTCCCGGCATTACGGGGATGAACACCTTAGGCTTTGCAACCTTATTCTTACATACATAGATCTCTTTTTCTTTCCAGAGAGGCATATCCACGGGAGTCTTTTCTTTGGAAGCTTTTGAAGGATAAACTTTTTCAAGCTTAGAGGTCCATGACTTTAACGCATCCTCTGCGCTTATCACGGTTCCTGCCAATTCAAAGTCACCCTCTGATACAGTACCGACAACAATGTGCGAAGACTTCAAGCCCTCTGCCGCATCGGCAGGCATCTCGCATATAAGCGCGCCCGTCATATTTTCGAAAGCTGCCTTTGCGGGGAAGTCTTTTTCAAAACTTACGCCAAGGCCGTTTCCGAATCCCATCCTCGAAACCGCAGCAGCTATTCCCGATGCATCAAGCACATAAGCAGAGCATATCTTCTTATCCTTTATGAGCTCTGCCACCTCATCGTACATTTCCATCACGGAACGATATACAGGAACATCATATTCATCTTTTTCTATTTCAAATACCACAAGCCTGTTTCCCGCCTTTTTAAGTTCGGGGGTTATGATATTCTTTCCGGATGCAACAGCAACCGCAAAAGATACAAGTGTGGGAGGCACATGGATATCGTTAAAGCTTCCGCTCATGGAATCCTTGCCGCCGATGGACGCAAGTCCAAAGCCCAGCTGTGCATCATAAGCACCAAGTAACGCTGTAAAAGGTTCGCTCCAGCCACGCTTATCCTCTTTCATTCTCTTAAAATATTCCTGGAAAGTGAAATGGATCTTCTTATAGTCACCGCCTGCCGCAACTATTGCGGATACAGACCTGAGTACCGAATAAATGGCACCGTGATAAGGGCTCCACGCAGAAAGATAAGGATCAAAACCGTAGCTCATGAGTGTAACCGCATCCGTATCAGCCTTGCCTGTCATGGGCACTTTTGCAGCCATCACCTGTGTTTCCGTAAGCTGTTTCTTTCCGCCGTAAGGCATATATACGCTGGATGCGCCTATGGACGAATCGAACATCTCAACAAGCCCCTTCTGGGAGCAGACATTAAGATCCGCCAGAGTATCCAGCCATGCAGCCCTTATATCATTTTTTTCAAGATCTTTTTCTACCGCAGGGATAGCTGTCTTCTTAAGATAATCATCCTTCTCATCGGGTATCTCCACAAATACATCCGTCTCCTGATGTGCCCCGTTTGTATCCAGGAAAGCACGGCTTATATTTACGATATCCTTCCCTCTCCATGAAAGTACCAGGCGCTTTTCCCTTGTGACCACAGCCACCTCGGTAGCTTCAAGATTTTCTTCCGCAGCATATCCCATGAATTCCTTCACATCCGCGGGATCTACAACAACTGCCATCCTCTCCTGGGATTCGGATATTGCCAGTTCGGTTCCGTCAAGACCCGCATATTTTTTAGGCACTCTGTCAAGATCCACCTTAAGACCATCAGCCAGCTCTCCTATTGCAACGGATACTCCGCCTGCACCAAAGTCATTGCACTTCTTTATGAGCTTACTTACTTCAGGGCGTCTGAAGAGCCTCTGAAGCTTCCTCTCTGTAGGCGGATTCCCCTTCTGAACTTCCGCTCCGCACTGCTCTATCGAACTCTCGGTGTGTGCCTTGGAAGCACCTGTTGCACCGCCGCAGCCGTCTCTTCCTGTGCGTCCGCCAAGAAGTATTATGATATCTCCCGGATCTGAATTTAAACGCTTTACATTTTTTCTGGGTGCCGCGCCCATAACAGCGCCTATCTCCATGCGCTTTGCCACATATCCCGGATGATATATTTCTTTAACAAGACCGGTCGCAAGGCCTATCTGGTTTCCGTAAGAGGAATAGCCCTTAGCCGCGCCCCTTACCAGTTTCATCTGGGGGAGCTTGCCCTTTAATGTTTCCGCCACGGGAACCGTGGGATCTGCAGCGCCTGTTATCCTCATTGCCTGATAAACATAGGACCTGCCCGAAAGGGGATCTCTTATGGCTCCGCCAAGACAGGTTGCAGCGCCACCGAAAGGTTCTATCTCTGTAGGATGGTTGTGAGTCTCATTCTTAAAGCTTATGAGCCACTCTTCGGTATATTTTTCGCCTCCGTCCATAGGATCGATCTCTATTGGTACCACTATGGAGCAGGCATTTATCTCATCGGATACTTCCATATCCGTGAGCTTGCCGTCCTTCTTAAGCTTCTTCATTGCAATGAGAGCCAGATCCATAAGGCAGACAAATTTATCATCCCTGTCCTTATACAGTTCATTTCTTGTATCAAGATAGCTTAAGTAGCTTGTTTCAATGGGAGTCTTTAAATATCCGTCTCCGAATTCAACATTCTTAAGCTCTGTGGCAAATGTGGTATGTCTGCAATGATCCGACCAATAGGTATCGAGAACCCTTATCTCGGTCATGGAAGGATCTCTTTTTTCCTCATTCTTAAAATATCCCTGTATATGTTTGAAATCCCTGAATGTCATTGCAAGGCCAAGGGAATCATAAAGAGCCTTTAAGCTTTCTTCATCCATATCTTTGAAGCCGTCAAAGATCTTTACATCCGCAGGCTCCTCATATTCCATGATCAGGGTTTCTTTTTTCTCCATCCCTGTTTCCCTGGAATCCACCGGATTAATGCAATGCGCTTTAACACGGTCAAAATCCGCATCGCTTATATTGCCTGAAAGCACATAAACCACGGCTGTCTTTACCACAGCCTCCTCATCTTCTTTTAAAAGCCTTATGCACTGCTCGGCAGAATCCGCTCTCTGATCATACTGCCCCGGCAGATATTCCACGCCAAAACATCTTGCGCCTGCGGGAACTTCTATCTCTTCAAGAAATATCTCATCAACAGGAGGTTCCGAAAAGATCCCCCTGCAGGCTTTTTCAAATACCTTATCAGATATATTCTCCACGTCATATCTTATATAGATACGAAGATCCTCTATACCTTCTATACCGAGATAATCTTTTATCTCTGAAAGCAGCTCCCTCTCCTTCCCCGCATATTCCTTTTTCTTTGCCGCAAATACTCGTCTAACGCTTCCCACTTCTCTTTTCCTTTCCGCCCAAACAGGGCACTGTTTATCTCTTTCTTAAGGATAACCTTTCTTAAAACGGGCTTGTCCAGAATTCTATGAGTTCCTTCATTTTTGTGATCACTGCCAGATAAACTCCGTTCTTTACCCCCTCTGTCCAGGCAAGTCCCCTCACCCGTCCCTTTATTATATACGATGAAAGTATATCTCCTAATACCTGCATATCTGTTATCTGTGCGCCCTCGATAAACTTAAGCTCATCATTCGCACTTTTCATGCCGTATTTTTTCATACTGTACATATAATTTCGGTTTATGAAGACGGTTTTTTCCGCAGCTCTCACAAAGTTCATGAGAGTTCCGTCAAAAACTGGAAACATCATGGTAGTCCCTTCGCCCTTGCTGGGATCATAAGACTCGGAAAGTTTTTCCCCTCTTTTATTTTCAAGCCATGGCAGGTAACGCGACAGTTCCATGGTATCCGTCTGATACTTTCCTATTATCTCCTCGATTCCAGCCTTTCTGCTGTTCATAAGCCGCTCTCCTTATCCTACATCATCATCTTTATCAATTCGGAAGCTTCCTCATAATCAAAATCCGCAGTTGCCTTTTTTACGTTTAACAGCGCTTCCCTTATACCCTCATCAAGCGGATAGGAAAGCAGATCGTCTATCTTCCTTGCCGCCTCCGACTGTTCCAGCATATCAAGGGAATTCTCAAGGGATCTTAACCTTGTTAAAAACTCTTCCCAGGTCAGAGGCTCATCATGCATCTCCCTCTTTTCATTCCTTAAAAGACCGCCCTCTTCAAGTGCCGAACTTATATTATAAAGCATCCTGCCGTAACGTTCATAAAGAAGCATGCCCTCTTCTTTTATTACAGAAGTACGTCCCTCCCTGGCAGCCATCTCCTGCATCCTTGCAAAATCGGAAAGGCTCTTTGCTCCTATACCGGCCATCAGCCCCTTTAAAGCATGGACCTCATAAACATACTGTTCTATATCATCTGCCTCAAGGCACTTCTTTATACGTTCCAGATGTCCCTCGCCATCCTCGCATATATATTTGAGTATCTGTATATATCTCGACGCATCATTACCGTAATTCTGCATCCCGACATCAATATTAACATCTTCTATCTCGATATCGGCAAGCTCGGCGGCTTCCGGCACATCCGCCCTGTCCACATAATGGATTATCTCCGGAGGTAAGAACCTCCCAAGCACATCCTCTATGGCTGAGAGAGCTATCGGCTTTGAAATATATTCCTGGAAGCCATTCTGCAAAAACATCTCCCTGGTGCCGCTTATGGCATTAGCGGTAAGGGCTATGACGGGGATATCCCGGATATCCGCATCGGCAGAAGAACGTATGAGCCTGGTGGTCTCTATACCGTCCATCTCCGGCATCATCTGATCCATTAATACCATATGATAACGGTTCTTTGAGAGTTTCTCCAGACATTCCCTTCCGCTCATGCAGGTATCCACCCTCACCTGATACATTCCGAGTATTCCCTGGGCAACCTTTATATTGGTTATATTATCGTCTACAACCAGTATCCTCGCAAGCGGAGCAATAAAAGTCTTCCTGTCGCTTTCACTGTCAATCGGAAGCTCTATGTGGTCGTAATTTCCAAGAGGAGTCCTGTCCGCCACTTTCTGGACATATTCAAAAGTGAATACGCTGCCGACGCCATAGGTGCTCCTCACATCTATCCTGCCGTCCATGGTTTCCACTATCCTCTTGCATATGGCAAGACCGAGGCCTGTTCCTTCTATAGTCCTGTTCTGGATCATATCCGCTCTCTGGAAGCTCTCAAAGAGTGTGGGGATACTTTCCTGCTTTATTCCCACGCCGGTATCCTCTACGGATACCATTATCCTGATCTTATTGCCGCCCTCTTCCTTCCAGGTCACATCGGTGCGGATATAGCCCCTCTTTGTATATTTTACGGCATTTGAGATAATATTTGTATATATCTGCCTGACATGGGTCTCATCCCCAAGCAGCACGCCGGGCAGGCTCTCATCCACATGGACAATGAGTTCAACATTCTTATCTTTTAATTTCATACCGGCCATATTACAGATATCCTTTAAAAGAAGTCCCGGATTGTATTCCGTTTCCGAAACCTCCATCTTGCCGGTCTCTATTTTTGAAAAATCCAGTATCCCGTTTATCAGCGAAAGGAGCGTGGCACTGGCATTTCTGATATTATTTGCATTTTCTGCCACCTTGCTGCTTATATTGTCATTAAGGATCAGCTCCGTCATGCCTATGATGGCGTTCATGGGGGTCCTGATCTCATGACTCATATTTGCAAGGAAAAGTGACTTTGCCTCATTTGCCTTCTCTGCTTCATTCCTGAGCTCTATGAGCCTGTCGGTGAATTCATGCTCTTCTGTCTTGTCATAGATCCATATTGTGGTACCCTTAAGCTCTTCCGCGGAATAGAAAGGTGCCATGGAGATCATATATATGCGGTCATCAAGTTCAAGCTCTTTTCTGTCATTTTCCTTAAGAAGGCTTACAACATCCGGTGTGGTAGCTTCATAATTAAGCCCCGGAAATATCTTTGCTGCGCGGTCATTCTTAAAAAGAAGCCTGTCCGCATTATCTATAACAACGAATCCCTCTTCGATAGTCTCGATTATATCATCCCTTGCCATCTGGAGTGGATCAAACATCCTGTAACGCCAGATGACAAATACCGTGATCACCCAGCTTAAGAATACCCCCGCCGAAAGCATGTACAGGATCGCACCGGGCATAAAAAGAGTTAATACGGCAAATACGGGAAGGACCAGATCAGTAAACGCAAGACGCAGTGTTCCTCTGTTGGTCTCCTTCTTTCCCGCCCTGTAATAATTAAAGGTGATCATAAAACCTGCAGATGCCGTGATGATCCAGACCGCTATACCGGCAAAATACGGCATTCCAAGAAGGCATCCGGCGCCGCTCCCCAGGCGGTCGGGCGGGCTCAGTACAAAGGGTGCCAGGCCGGAACGGGCCATTATGAGCAGAAACACACCGTATATGACATTAAAAAGCAGAATAGTTGCAGAGAAAGCTTCCGGGATATCCACTCCGCAGGATATTATTGAAAGCATAGTCTGTGACAGGACTAAAAAAGTGACCACCATGCAGAGGATGACCCCCTCTGCTTCAAAACCACCCTTCCCGACAGCCATTGCGGATATGAGTGAAAGAAAGAATGCCAGGCATGAAAAACCCGTAAAATTCACGCTCCTTACCATGGTGGAGCTTCCCGCCCGGTTTATCAGCCACAAAGAAAAAGCAGTAAACAAAAGCGCCGGTATGTATAAAATCGCAAGCTGCGTATCCATCAAGAAAATTTTCCCTTGCCAATTAAAGATTCATCTGTTAATATATCACCTGTTGGCTAAAGGGGCATAGTTAAACGGTTTAACATCGGTCTCCAAAACCGTCGAAGAGGGTTCGACTCCTTCTGCCCCTGCTCATCCCGGAATGCACAGGCTTCCGGGATTTTTGTTTTTATGAAATGATTATAGTAAAAGCGGCAACCTTATTCAAGTTGCCGCTTTACTCATATATCTCATTTATATAACGCTTCATCTTATCTGCCGCAATATCAATCGACAGCGTTTCCTTAACCTTTGCTATTGCCGCCTCTGAAATCCTCTTTCTGAACTCCGGATCGTCATAAAGCTTTCGTATCCCTTTTGCGGCAGCATCAACATCCGGCTCTGCCCAAACAGTTCCCTTCCTGTAAACTATCACATCATGCTTAAGTGTCACCGGTTCATAAGGAACCATCACTGCACAGCTTTCATCCGTAAACTCAACCGTTGCCGAATATCCTGTTGATACCACAGCCTTCCCAAGCAGCATCATTTCAGCTACGGGAAGACCGAAGCCTTCCGCACGGTGAAGTGATATCAGCACATCAGACGCTGCCATCATTCCATCCAGTTTTTCTCTGGAAAGACGTTCATCTATCCAGATCACATTTCTGTATTTTGAAAGCGACTCTCTAAGCTTCTTCTTTCTTTTTTTATACGTCTCTTTTCCCTTTACAATAAGAAAAACATCATCCTTTTCTTCCGGGAAAGCCTTCTTAAAGGCTTCTATAGCGCCTGCCGGATTTTTTCTTTCCATGCAGCTTCTGCCGTCAAACATGGTAAGATAAACAATGGAATCCTCCGGTATTCCATGATCAGACCTGAAGCTGACAGCTGCATCTTTACAATTATCCATCTTCATATCTGATACATCAAAACAGAGTCGCATCTCCCTCACGGGTCTGTCTGATACTTTTCTTATTGCATCAGCGACAAAATCCGAAATACCCCAGACCTCATCAAACCATCCGCATAACGGCACCCACTCTTTTGGAATTACCGGAGTTTCCCAGGCCCAGTAAGCAATATTATAATGGTTATCAATAACGCTGTCAGGCAACGCATTCCTGACTCTCGGCCATTTATCTGGTTGTACCGCAAAAATATTAATGCCACGATCACTTTCCGACATTTTTTTTCATTCGGAAAAACACCCCTGCCATCTTCCGGTATTTGAATATACGTATACGATATCCCGCTTTTCTTTGCGACTTCCAACATACGATTTACTTCTTCGCCTATACCCGTACCCGAATCCCCGTCACCAAACAGCCTGATCCCATATGGAAATGCATCTTTCGAAAATGGTGCCGTTTTTTTCTCTGCCGCGGTGATGATCTCTTTTGTGTTTATCCGTTCATTTCTGATATTTATCAACACCTCAGGTATCAACGGACGTATGATTTTTTTTAAATTACAGCCTGCCATACTTTGCTTCATATTCCTCAAGTCTTGCTGACTGTTCGGAAAGTTCTCTGTTCTTCTCACTTATACACTTTTCCAGATGTTCTACCTCTTGCGAAAGTGCGTCTTTCTCCTTAACAAGCATTTCTTTCTCCTGCGAAAGTGCGTCTTTCTCCTGCGAAAGTGCTTCTTTCTCCTGCGAAAGCACTTCTTTCTCCTGTCGCATTTCCTCTATCATGTATAGTTCCGTATTACGATCAAGCACAGCTAAAGCTTCTGAATACATAAAGACCGCCTCCTTTGGATTTTTGCGAAATTCAGAGATTTCATGATACAAAGGCAGATATTCCGGATATCTGTTTACTAATGATATTATATCCTTTGGCTTCTTATAAGTGAAAAAAGCAAGCCATTTATCCAAAGGACTTACTATATTTTCAATGGATTTCTGAAACCTGTCAAGTGTGAAGTAAGTGATATTTACAGTCTCCGAAAGCTCTATGCCGCTGCTGTAGGACACCTGTCTCCGGTGCACATAATCAGGTGATATTCCAAATTCCTTACTCGGTGATTCGATTATCACAAAGATGCTTACAGGCCGGATCATATCATAATTAAAATCCCATCCATGCTCTGCTCTAAGCGCATTATACTGACGCATAACAAGATCCGATGCATAGCAGGTACTTCTCTGCGCAGGAAACCTGTATCCTATCTTTTGCATCTCCACATCTACAAGTCTGTCATCGCCCAGACGTACAAGGATATCCATGATGACAAGACTGCACTTTTCATACATCTGAGTCCCCTCTCTGGGGATAACTGTATAATCCTCCACACACTCTCCCATCAACGCAGACAAAAGACTGCACATGCGTTCCTTATTATCCAAGGGATTGAAGATTTTCCTGAAGAAACTGTCCAAAAGAACCTCAAGTCCCCGTTCCCCGCTCAGAAAACCAAGGATATTATCCTGCTGCTTTTCTTTAAGAGTACAGAATCTTCTGTAAATTGATTCATCATCTTTTAATATGTCAATAATGCTTTCTCTCGATGCAGGTATACCGAAAATGTCAGCCTGTGTGTAATTGTTTTCTTTTTTCATGTTTTTTCCCTTCCGTGGCATATAAGGAATGATCATGCGGACAGAAAAATGATCATACCCGCATATGTCACTTTGCTGATCTTTTGTGCTATATATACGTGAATTTCGGAATGATAGATTCCAAAGATGCTCTGCCGCATGAAACGGCAATGCAGACATTCACTATTATTGTGTTACTAATTGTTTGTTTTTATCCGTTCATTCCGGATACTTATCAACACCTCAGGTATCAACGGACATATGATTCTTTTTTTAATTACAGCTTGCCGTATCTGGCTTCATATTCTGCGATCAGTGCGCTTTTTTCAGCAAGAGCCTTAGTCTGTTCCTCAAAGGCTTTTGTTTGTTCCTCAAAGGCTTTTGTTTGTTCCTCAAAGGCTTTTGCCTGCATCTCAATATAGTGCTGTACCGTGCGCTGGTCACGCTCATAGTCTTCTCTTGCCTGGCACTGAAGGCGTATGCGCTCATCCTCGGAAAGCTGATATACAGTTGTAGCCGCATCATCGATCGCTTCGTTTTTTTCTGCCAGCATTTTTATATCCTCGTATTATATAGTCATACCCAT